>JBNLFT010000044.1:0-17865 GCA_050305675.1 Methylococcaceae bacterium | reverse complement strand
TGCCTGAAGAGAAAGAAGTTCATGTCATATTGGACAACTATTGCACACACAAGAAAAACGAAGCCTAGCTAGCAAAATACCGGGGTCGAGTGATATTTCACTTTACCCCGACTTCGGCCAGCTGGTTAAATCGAATTGAAATTTGGTTCGGCATGTTGGCTCGTAAAACGCTCAAGAGAGCCAGTTTTACAAGCGCTACAGAACTAAAGAGTGCGATTGAGGCATTTATCATAAGACATAATCAAAATGCCCAGCCTTTTAAATGGCGCCAAAGAGAAGTGCGAGGCAGTCAAATTAAAAATACGATAGCTAATTTGCGCAATAAACACTAGGTCGTTAAGCGGGAAGGGGGAAACGTTGGAAACTTTGTTACGGTTGGGAATTGCGGCGGGCGTTTTTTTGTTGATGATCGGCTGTGAGGCGCTAAGGCCGAGGAGGGCAACGGTGACCCGGAAACAGCGTTGGCCGATAAACCTGGGTCTGGCTTTCGTCAATATGGCGATGATGCGAATGACGGTCGGAGGATTGGCTTATTTGAGCGCGGTCGACGCTTCGGAACGGTCGGTTGGTCTGCTAAATCTGTTCGACATGCCTGCCTGGTTGGGGTTTGTATTGACGTTGCTAATATTGGATTTCGCGATTTATCTGCAACATATCATCACCCACAAGTGGCCTTTGCTATGGCGCCTGCATCGGGTACATCATAGCGATCTCGAATTCGATGCGACCACCGCGATCAGGTTTCATCCGTTGGAGATTCTGCTGTCGATGTTTTATAAGGTCGCTTGGGTTTATCTGTTGGGGGCGGTGTCGACGGCGGTGATCGTTTTCGAGATCGTCCTCAATGCCGCAGCCACCTTCAATCACAGCAACGTCGATATTCCGCTTAAGTGGGATAGGGCGTTGCGTTGGCTGATCATAACGCCGGACATGCATCGGATTCACCATTCCACGCTGCGCGATGAGATCGACAGTAATTACGGGTTTTCGATATCGTTGTGGGACCGATTGTTTAAGACCTATACGGCCGACCCGAAACAGCCGCAAACCACCATGAAAATAGGTTTGCCGTCCTTACGCTCCAGCCGGGAGGTGGATTTTTTGAATTTGCTCTGGCTGCCATTTAAACGCTAGCCCTGATATTTCATGAAGGGAATGGAATTTCTGGAAAATCGGGCGAAGAAGGTTGGACAAACATCACGAATGCCATAGCCAGCTCTGGTTTGACTGATTTTGTTCAAGATTCGAAGTCCGATTGTTCAGAAAACCAATCAGGCACAAACTGTACCCAATAAACATTGAGTCATATGAAACCTAAGAAATGGGTTTTAAATCATTATTTCAAATAGTAAGGCCGCCTTCGTGAAATATCCGGGCTAGCGAGCTCGGCCGGACAAGGAAACGTTTTTCAACGATTCTCAACGCCGCCGCGACGCCGGGCAGCGCTAAATCGGTTCAAGGCGGATATGAGCAGGATCGGTTCGACCGCTGGCCGCCGGTCGGCCGGTAAGGTTTTGGAAAAGTGATATCGTCTTTGTCCGTGTGCCTATTGGCAGAGCGCGGTGGCTCAGTTTTCCCGGCAATCGAGTGCTGTCTACCGTGATGCCGAAGGCGTTTGCGGAACCGAAAATAGGGAAAGTCATCTATTATTGGATAGTCCATCACAATTAATGATATTATAGTTCTCTAATATTTGTTGCCCAAAGATTGCCCGTCGAGATCTTTGCCGAATAGTAGTCAGGAAATTGTTTTGAATCCGAATCATTTGCTTACTTTTGCCGTAGTCGCTCGCTTCAAAAGTATCACTCAGGCGGCGCAATACCTTAAACTGGGGCAGCCGGCGGTATCCGGGCAGTTGAAACTGTTGCAAATCGCTGTCGGCGAACCGCTGTACGAACGCAAAGGCCATCAGATAGAACTGACGCCGGCAGGGATGGGTTTATTGCAATACGCCGAAAAAATGTACGTCGATTTCAAGCAGGCGCTCGACTATGTGCGCTGTCTCAAGGACGTCAATACCGGCAGTCTTCGAATCGGTGCCACCAGTACCCTGGCCAGCTTCTATTTGCCGAAATACGTGGTGCAATTGCAGGCGGAACATCCGGGCGTTCAAGTTTTCATGGAAACCGAAGATACGCAGACCATAGTCCGGAAGATGCACGACTACGACCTCGGTTTTGTCGAGGGGACGGTGGCGGTCGACGATCTGCCGGCGAATTACGATGTGATTCCGTGGAAAAAGGACGAAATCGTGTTGATTTTGGCGGCGGACCATCCTTTGGCGTCGCAATATCCTGAGGCAGTCCCGCTTACGGTTTTTATCGAGCATCAGGTGATATGGCGCGAGTCCGGTTCGGGCGCTCGCCGCGTAGTGGAAAAAGCATTGGCCGAAGCCGGTATCGACGCCCCGGTCAATATAGAAGTGCCTGGCGTCACCGGGGTTAAGGAAGCGGTCAGAGCGGGGATGGGAATCGGATTCGCGTCTTCTCAGGCCTTACGCCACGAGAGCAAAGGCTTGGTGGCAAGGCGTATCAATCCGCCCAACGGCCTGCCTTGGCACTTGAATATGATTGCGCCCAAACCGATCATGCAGTCCCGAGTGGTGAAGGCATTCTTGACCCTTTGTCTATCCGAATAACCCGTTATGAATTACTTAGCCTTAGTTACAGCGTTGCTGATCAGCGCCGCCTCGGCGGCACAGTCGTTAACCGTCGAACAGGTCGTTCCCGGCATTTATCTGCATTTCGGCGTCCACCAAGTCCCCGACCGCGGCAATCACGGCGCCATCGCCAACATCGGCTTCATCGTCGGCGACAACTGCGTGGCGGTGGTCGATAGCGGCGGCAATCCGCAGCAAGGCCAGGCGTTGAAACAGGCCATTCGTAAGGTAACCGATAAACCGGTCTGCTATGTGATCAACACCCATGTCCATCCGGACCATATATACGGCAACGCGGCATTCAACGACGGCAAGGTCCATTTCATCGGCCACCATAAGTTGGCCAGGGCGATGGCGGTGCGTGGCGAATATTATATCGACAAGGCGGCGGAGCAACTGGACGTCGCGTTGTCGGCCGAAAATCTGGTTCCGCCGGACATGCCGGTCAACAAGCATATGGTGATAAACCTGGGTAACCGGGAACTGGTATTGACGGCGCACCCGACCGCGCATACCGACAACGATTTGACGGTCTACGACAAGAAAACGGATACCTTATGGATATCGGACCTGCTGTTTATCGGCCACTTGCCGGTGATCGACGGCAGTCTAAAAGGCTGGCTTTCCGAACTCGAAAGCCTGGAACAACAGCATTACCGGCACGTCATTCCCGGCCACGGGCCTTTCGTGACCGATTGGCCGGCCGCGGTGCAACCGCAGAAACGCTATTTGACCAAGTTGTTGGCTGAAATCAGGGAAATGATCCGGCAAGGTAAATTCTTGGAGGAGGCCGTTGCCACCGTCGGTCGGTCGGAACGCGGAAACTGGCAATTATTCGACCAGTTTCACCGCAAGAATGTGACAACCGCCTTTGCCGAACTGGAGTGGGAAGACGATTAGTTGTTGGGATACCGATCAATTTTAGTTGCGAAAATCGAGAGAAAAACCATGAGATTGAAAACCTTATACGTGTTGTTAATGTGGATGCCGGTAATGGTTATGGCGGCTCAGGACGAAAGCAAATGGGCCGACGAACTGAAAAAGGAATTTTTCGCCGGTCGGACGATTAACGAATCCGACTTCGTCATCGCCCTGGAGGTGCCCTACCGGGCGGAAGATCCGGCACTGGTTCCGGTTAAGATCAACGCCAAGATCGCGCAGTCCGAAGACAGATATATTAAGAGGATCGTCGTTTTGGTCGATAAAAACCCGTATCCGTTCGTCGGCGAATTCGAGTTTACGCCGGATAGCGGCAAGGCCGATTTGGCGATGCGAATCAGAGTAAACACTTACAGCTATATCAGGGCGATCGCCGAACTTAACGACGGTTCCTTGTACATGAGCAAGAAGTTCGTGAAAGCCAGCGGCGGTTGTTCGGCGCCGATCGGCGCCGATCTCGACGCGGCGATGAAACGCTTGGGGAAAATGAAATTCCGGTTGGACCAAGGCGTCAAGGAGGGGCAACCGACGATGGCCCAGCTTCTGATCAGCCATCCGAACATCACCGGCATGCAGATGGATCAAGTGACCCGCTTCATCAAAAAGTCGCATTTCGTCGACCGGGTGCGGGTAACATTCAACGACAAGCCGGTCCTGACCGCGAAAACCGATATCGCGATCAGCGCCGATCCGAATTTCAGATTCTACTTTGTGCCGAAAGGAGAAGGTGAGTTGAAGGCGGAATTCACCGACATGACCTGCGAGCAACCGACCAGCCGACAAAATTGCCGTGCTATCAGCCGCTATACGAAAACCGAAAAAGTAAAGCCCTAACCGGCAGCGGAACGGAGGTTTAATTTAACGAAACGTTGTGGCATTATGCTCCTCCCTCGGCTTTTGAGTTATTCAAGGAATCGAGAAATAAATCCGAGCGGCATTGCTCGGTGCCAGGTCAAGGAGCGTCGTGATTTCCTTTATTTCACCGAAGCAGTCGCGTTAAGCGATTGGCTATGGTCGCGCATCCACGTGCTTAAGGAAATGTCGAGTAAATCGGCATTTCCTTAAGCGATGCGGGTTTATTCGGCAAAGGACCGCAGCCGGGACTGGATTTGGAACAGCATCGATACAGAGATAACCATGTCAAAAGAGATTCGTGTAGAACGTTTAAGCGGCGAGAAATTAATCAAGTACATTCCCGAACTAGCAAGACTGCGGATAGAAGTATTCCGGGACTTTCCTTATTTGTACGATGGTGATTACGATTACGAGGAAAAATATCTGCAAACTTATATCAATTGTCCCGAAAGCG
This sequence comes from Methylococcaceae bacterium, assembly GCA_050305675.1. GTDB lineage: Bacteria > Pseudomonadota > Gammaproteobacteria > Methylococcales > Methylomonadaceae > Methylomarinum. The sequence continues at coordinate 12,958 of JBNLFT010000044.1, read as the reverse complement.
TGATTGTGTTGGCTTTCGACGGAGACCAGATAATCGGCGCCTCGACCGCGATTCCGTTGAAATACGAAACCGAAGAGGTGAAAAAGCCGTTCGTCGAAAACGGTTACGATCCCGACGACGTATTCTATTGCGGAGAATCCGTGTTGAACAAACGGTATCGCGGTTTGGGGATTGGGGTACGGTTCTTCGAGGAACGCGAGGCCCATGCCGAGGATTTGGGCGGTTTCAAACATATCTGTTTTTGTTGCGTCGAACGTCCGAGCGATCACCCGCGCCGGCCGGCCGACTACGTGCCGTTGGATAAATTCTGGAACAAGCGTGGCTATGTCAAACACCCGGAGCTGAAAACCACCTATACCTGGAAGGACCTGGACGAAGAGGCGGCAACGCCGAAACCGATGACATTCTGGCTAAAGGAAGATCATGCTTAAAATAGCGACCGCGCAATACGATGTCGGATTTTTGAAGAACTGGCAGGAATACCGAGACAAGGCCGTTGGCTGGGTAGAGGAGGCCGTTGCCGAACGCGCCGAACTGCTGCTGTTCCCGGAATATGCCAGTATGGAATTGGCGTCGTTGTTTCCGGAACACGTTTATTCGTCGCTGGCCGAACAGTTGAAGGCCCTGCAGACGTTACTGCCAGATTATCTGGCACTGTATCAACAGTTGGCGGTCAAGCACGACATCTACATACAGGCCGGCACGTTCCCCGTGAAAACCGATACTGGCTACCGCAATCGGGCTTATTTATTTTCGCCTGATGGCAACGTCGATTTCCAGGAAAAATTGATGATGACCCGGTTCGAAAACGAACAATGGTTGATCGAAGCCGGGCGCGATATTAGGGTGTTCGAAACCCGTTTCGGCAAACTGGGGATCAATGTCTGTTACGACAGCGAGTTCCCCCATTATGCCCGGCAAATGGTCGAACGCGGCGCTTCGCTGATTCTGGTGCCGAGCTGTACCGACACTCGTGCCGGCTACTACCGGGTACGCATCGGCTGCCAGGCCAGGGCGCTGGAAAACCAATGTTACGTCGTGCAATCGCCGCTGGTCGGCGATGCCGAATGGTCCGAGGCGGTCGATGTCAACTGCGGAGCGGCGGGGGTGTATACTCCGGTGGACCGTGGTTTTCCGGACGACGGGGTATTGGCGATCGGCCAATTCAATAAGGCGCAATGGGTGTACGCCGAATTGGATCTGGCGAAGATGGAACAGGTCAGGCTGGACGGACAGGTGTTCAATTACAAGGATTGGCCCAGTCAATTCAAGGCCCGCTGACCAACGGCAGTGACGGGTACCGGATGACCTAGGAAGCCTCGTCAGCCGGTACCGATTGGCAAGCGTACGAAAGGTTTTAGAACAGTTGTTTACGTATTTCCGCTTCGTTGTGACTGACCAGGTTTTTATCGAGGCTCTGGATGACCATTTTTTTCGATTGGTCGGATAAGTTGTCTCTTAACAACCCGAGAAACTTGGGCGGACATACGAGGATGACTTGTTCCAGTTCGCCCTGTACCCGGGCTTTTTCGACCTTGTCGGCGATTTGTTTGGCAAACGTGATGGCCGCCTGTTCCTTGGGACTGGTATGCGGTTCCATGGCATGCTTGTTTCCGGAAAGTCCGCTGGTAACGGTTCTCCCCGGAAGGTCGGTGGTTAGCTCGGATTCGTGTACTTTTGCGGCCGGATTCAGCATTTCCGGCAATTCCTCGAGGGGTTCTTTTTTGGAAGGGACGGTAAAAAATCTTGCTTGACTGCTTTCAGCAGCGATTATCCAAGTTTTATACATAGTATCCTCACTTTTTTAGGTTTCCCACCACACTATAACTCCAATAAATTGGCTCCTCAATCACTAAATGATGTTTTAGTTGCGAGCCCAAAAGCGGGCTAACCGGAGCTCCGATTACGTTGATTTGCGGGCTAACCCGGATATTTCACACAGGCGGCCTACTATTTGAAATACGCATTTGAAACTAATGTCTTAAGTTTCATATGACTCATGTTTTTTGGGTACAGTTTGTGCCTGAATGGTTTTCCGAACGATCGGACTTCGAATCTTGAACAAAAATACTCAAGCCAGAGCTGGCTATGGCATTCGCTGTTTGTCTAACCTTCTTCGCCCGATTTTCCAGAATTTCCATTCCCTTCAAGAAATATCCGGGCTAATTTTGCCTCAACCCCTTCAGTATCTCCTCCAGCGGCACCAGGTTCATCTCGGCGCGGAACAAGACCTTGTTGTGTTCCAGTAAACCGTAGCATTCGTAGGTGCGCAGCAAGATGTCGGTTTGATTCAGCGTGTTGCTGCTGGACTCGGGCAATTGGTTGACCAAAATGTGTAGTCGGTCGTTGTCTTTGACTTGTTTTAGAAAATGCCGGTCGACCGAAATTTCATGCGACGTGTAAACCATCGGATTGCATTTGAAATCGTGGTTCTCCAACTGTGCCTTTTCCAGCAGCGCGCCTGAGGTCAGACTGCAGGGGAAGATTTCCGGATAGTTTGCAATGTGCGCCAATTCGTCGAAATAATCGGACTGTTCGGCCAACGAGCCGGACAGGAAATTCTTTGCATTGCCGTTGTGCATGTATTTGCGCTTTAGAAAGAAACCGGTTCCGGCCACCACGCTCTTGTCGGGCAGGTGATTCAAGTCCGGCAACTGGCTGAGGTCGGTGTCGGCCAGAAACAGCGGCGAATGCGTTTCCTTTTTGAAACCCAACAAAATCGTTTTGCCGTCGGCTTTTATCGCGATTCGGTTGGTCAGCGTCAGATTGGGAATGGTCTTGATCAGCGTTTTCTTGATGTCCAGATAAAACTCCTGGCGCGGGCGCAACGCATTGACGAAAGTAATCTGGTAGTTGCTAAAGCGCAGGCCGTTGCCTTCGATGATCTGGTCTTCGTGGTTGGCCTCGCGGTACAGGCGCATCTGGTATTCGATCAATGTGTTGAGTTGAAATCCCAGGGCGATCGGACCTTTGAACGGGTTATGAGTGATTTGCAGCCACTTATGCTTGTCGTGGAACAAATTGAAATCGTCGGACGCATTGCGGGCCACTTCCAGATGGATCTGGTCGAAGACGAACGGTTGCTCTTTCATGAGTTCAGTGCTGTTGCGATAAAATCGGGATCGATGTCGGGGTCGGCGACCGTTTTTTCAAACCAAAAACTGACCGGGTAATCGAAACCGGCGCCGTGCATATAATTATAAAGCGCTTTTTTCAGGCCGCGTCCCAATAATTCATGGTCGGCCGCGACCGGGTCGACAAAGGCCACTTCGTTTTCCGCGAATAGCACGTTTTCGTCGGCAAGCAAATGAATTCGGTAATGCTGCGGATCGAGTCCGACCGGGCTGTGCACGGTGGCGGCGAAGCGGTGCCAATAGGCGGATTGGAAGCAACCGTTCAGCATCAATTGCCTGACCATTTCCAACGACGCTACCGTTTCCCTTTCGGTTTGGGTCGGAAAACCGTACATCAGGTAGGCGTGGACCAGGATGCCGGCGTCGGCGAAATTGCGGGTGACCCGGGCCACTTGTTGCACGCTGACTCCTTTTTGCATCAATTTCAGCAAGCGGTCGGAGGCGACTTCCAAACCGCCGCTGACGGCGACGCAGCCGGATTCGGCCAGCAGCCGGCATTTTTCCGCACTGAATGTTTTCTCGAAACGGATGTTGCACCACCAGGTGATGACGATTCCCCGTTCGATGAGCAGCTCGGCCAGTGCGAATAGTACCTTGGGCGGAGCCGCCTCATCGACGAAATGAAAGCCGGTTTGCCCGGTTTCGGCAATCAGTCGCTCGATGCGGTCGACGATAACCGCGGCGCCGGCTTCTTGGTAACGGCCGATATAATCGAGGCTGATATCGCAAAAACTGCACTTTTTCCAATAACAGCCATGGGCGACCGTCAACTTGTTCCAGCGGCCGTCGCTCCAGATGCGGTGCATTGGGTTGAGCACCTCGCACAACGCCAAATAGTTTTCCAGGGCTAGGCCGTCGTAGCACGGCGTCCCGGTCTCGGCGTGGGAAAAATCCGCCAGCATCGGATTCTCCGGTTGAAAGTATACAGAACCGTTGGCTAGGCGGTAGGTGCGGGTCAGTTGGTCGATGTCCCGCAGTCCTCGACAATATTCCAGCAGCGTGAGTAGCGGACGTTCGCCGTCGTCGAGCATGATGTAGTCGACGAATTCGAAGACGCGCGGGTCTTTTAGCGAACGCAATTCGGTGTTGACGAAGCCGCCGCCCAATACAAGCGTCAATGTGGGATCGAGCTGCCGGCAAGCGTCTGCAAGCTGCAGCGCTCCCAACATATTGCCGGGAAACGGAACGGTAATGCCGACGACCGAAGGACGTTCCTGTTGCAGATGATGTTCCAGCAATTGAGTTAGCAGCTGCCGAGTATAGGTATGCGGACCTTTCAGAGACGTATACAAGTCGTCGAAGGAGGGATTGCTGGAGGCCAGACGTTCGCCGTAACGCGACATTTCGAAATCCGGATCGGCACCGTCTTTGACGACGGCCGCCAGGTCGTTGATAAACAAGGTCGCCAGATATTTTGCCTTATCCTGCAACCCCATGTCGCCAAACGCCCGCTCCAACAGGTCGCCCGACAGCTCCTCCATTTGATGTAATGCCTCGAATTGCGGCCCCTCCGGTAAAAAGCGGCGCGATGCGATGCGCAGCGCCAGGCTTGAGTCCTTGCCTTGAAGAAATCGGATGCAAGGCTCCACTCGTTGCCTGAAAAGCGGAAAATGAGCGAAAAAATGATAGACCGAATCGGGAAGTTCGTCGTCGTCGACCGCGGCGAACCGGTCTTCGACGATGGCAAACAAGCGGTCGAGTCCCGGCTTGCTCAACATCGTCAGCATCAGTTCGATGGCCAGGTCGCGTTGCACGGCGTCGTAACCTTGTTGGCGCAAAAAGCCGGTCAAATAAGCGGTGGCCGGATAGGGCGTATTTAACTGGGTCATCGGCGGAGTCAATAGCAGGACTTTTAATGATGTCATCGGCTTGGGTAACGCGTTTGTCGGTTCGGCGGCGCTATCGATAGCGCTCTCGTATCCGGTTTTTCGAGCGGCCGGCCCGGAGGCGAGCTAAGCCAGCGACCGGCCAGGCGGGCAATTTAGCAGAGTAGTCATTGTAAAACAATTCGAGCGCTTATGCTCCGACCGGGGCGGGGGGGGGCGGAAAACCTCTCGGCTCGGCGATTTTCCTCCGTCGCCGAGATAGCGTCTAAGGAGGTAGGATTCGCACGGTAAAAGGTTCGGAGTCGAAAATATCGCTAAACGTGTTATGCTGTCGAACAAACCCGGCGCGCCGATCCTGCTATCGGTTCCTGTATGCTTGTTCGTTGCGCCGCGCGGGCCTTAGCTCGGCTAAACCCGCTACCTTTTTGTTCTTCCGGCCCAGCGAGGAAATATGCATGTTAGTCACCTTTTCATGTGCCGCCTATGCCGATATCACGATGTTCGGCGACGTCGCGCTCCGTCTGCTGAAAATGATGGGGCATAGCGGTACGGTGCCCGGAGCCATTCTGGCGGAAGACGTTCGGACCGCGCTGCAACGGCTGCAGGCGGCGCTTCGGGCGGAACAGACGGCGGATTCGGCAACCCCTGCTGAGGAGGACGAAGGCGGGCCGGCGGTGAGCCTTACTCAGCGCGCCTTGCCCTTGATCGAGTTGCTTAAGGCCGCGGCCGAAGCGGATTGCAACGTGATGTGGGACCGCTACGGCTGACCGGCGTCGGGAGGGCGCGCAGCGAATTTGGCCCGCGGAAAGTGCGGAGTACCGATATGGCTTTCCCAACAAGAATCAACGCGCAATGATGTCCCTCATGAATTTTACGCTAATCTTTTATTATCAACTTAGATGCAAATTCACCTAAGTCGCAGAATTCATTTATTTCTTACCATGACGTGTTCGGTATTTTGACGCCGCGTTTTAACTCCCATGCTCAAGCTCGGTTATCGATCCATCTCTATTCTTATTATGGTTGTTGGCTTCAGCGTCACCGCTTCGTTGTGGCATCATGCAAGCCAGGATGAGACGCGGCACCTGCAAGGCGAATTCGAATTTTCGGCGGACCGCATTGCCGGCACTATCCGAACACGTCTGGAAAGCTATCAAATCATGATGCGGGGCTTAAAGGGCTATTTCGACGGTTCCGAGCGAATCACCGCGCAAGAATTCAGACGCTATGTCCGGGCGTTGGAACTGAACCGCATACCCGGTGTTCAGGGTATCGGTTTAGTCCGTGTTGTCTCTGATCGCGATAAGGAACGGCATATCGCCGAACTGCGAAGCGATGGTTATGCGGATTACCAAGTTCTGCCCGAGGGGACTCGCGATCGCTATGCCCCGATCGTTTACATGGAGCCGATGAAGGGCGATAACCTTAAGGTATTGGGCTACGATATCTTGACCATTCCGCCTGCCCGCAGTGCGATGGAAAAGTCCGGCGATCTCGGCGATGTCGTAATTACGCCGGCGCTGCGTTTGCTTCAGGACGACGATAAAGAGGACGTATACGGGTTTGTGTTTTACCTTCCCTTTTATCGACTAAACGCGAAATTGGGTACACCGGCAGACCGGCGAGCCGCGATCGCCGGTTGGGCGGATGTGCCGTTTCGCGTGAATGATTTGTTGAATGGCCTGCGCGGCGTTATCGATCCCGACATAGCGTTCGAGATATTCGACGGCGAGCCGGAAGCCGGGCATACGCCGATGTATCGCTCAAGCAAACAAGAGGAAAGTGCCGATTCCTGGTTCGCTGCGTTGCGGACGACCCGCATGCTGAACGTCGGGCACCGCCTATGGACCTTGTCGTTGAGTACGACGCCGGCATACGAGGCTCGGGTTGCCAACAATATGCGGCCCTGGTTTTTCGCCGCAGCCGGTTTCATGTTGACCTTGACCTTGAGCTGGATCGCCTGGCTACTGGGCAAGGGTCGGGATAGGGCCGAGCTGCGTTATCGAAAGCTGTTCGACCACGCCGGCGACGGCGTGCTGGTTTTCGATACTGACCAAGGATTCATCGACGCGAATTCGGCGGCATTGGAGTTCTTGGGTTACCGCTACGAAGAATTGATGCGGTTGCGCTTGTCCGACATCGTTGCCCGGCAAGAACACCCTCGCTTGCAGAGCGCGTGCGAGAGGGGCTTATTGGCTAGCGGTGAAAGCGCCGAATGGCGGCACGTTCGTAAGGACGGCTCCGAGTTTTTCGGCGAAGTCAATGTTCGCCGGTTGGATGCCAAGATGTTTTTCGCAATTATGCGCGATTTGACCGAGCGCAAGAAAGCCGAACATCGCATCCAGCGCCTGACCCGCTTGTACAAGGCGTTGAGCGAGACCAATCAGGCCATCGTGCGCATGGTTGAAGAGGAACAGTTGTTTCCTCTGGTATGCCGCTGCGCAGTGGAATTCGGCGGCATGAAATTGGCTTGGATCGGTCGGCCCGAGGAAACGGGTCGATATATTGTTGCTAAATCGCTGTACGGCGCTGATGCGGATTCGCCCGACGCTCTGTCTGTTTTCCCGAATGCGGATTGGTGGCAAGATCATGGGTTTACGGAAACCGTCTTCAATCAGGGAAATCCCGTCATTATAGAGGACTTGTTCGGCGCCTCGGTGAGTCGTCACTGGCGCGAACACGCCGAGCGATTCGGTTGGCGGTCCGCAGCCGCGTTTCCCATTCGCCGCAAGGGACAAGCCTTTGCCGTCTTTAGCGTATTCCATGAAGAGCCCGACGCCTTCGACGAGGAAGCTATCCAACTGCTCAACGAGATGACAGTAGACGTCAGTTTCGCGTTGGATAACTTCGAGCGCGAAAAGCTGCGGCAGCGGGCCGAAGCGGCGCTCGCGGAAAGCGAAGCGAAAATGGCGGTGATCCTCGAAAACGTCGGCGCCTATATTTTCTTGAAAGATCGGCAAGGACATTACTTGTTCGCCAATAAGAAAATGCTCGATTTACGGCACAGAGCAACGGACCAAGTGATCGGCTTCGGGGACGAGAGGTTTTTCGATGCGCAGAGCGTTGCCCGCATACGTGAAACCGATCGCCTGGTGCTCGAAAACGGCGAAACCGTAGAACGGGAAGAGGCCGATTTGGCGTCCGCGAACGGAGCAACGGCCTCATACTGGACGGTCAAGATACCGTTACGCCGAGCAGACGGGCATATTTACGGGCTATGCGGTATTTTAACCGACATCTCCGAGCTAAAACGCATGCAGCAGGAACTGCAGGAAAGTCGGGAAAAGCTGGCCCTGTTTATCCAATATGCGCCCGCCGCGTTGGCAATGTTCGACCGCGAAATGCGTTTCATCGCGGTCAGCCGGCGTTGGATCGACGACTACCGTCTGCAGGGTCGACACATTCTGGGGGTGACCCACGACAGGGTTTTTCCAAACATACCCGAACGCTGGAGCAAGACGTATCGTCGGGCGATGGACGGGGAAGTGAGCCGCTACGACGAAGATCGATGGCTTCGCGAAGACGGCACGGAACAATGGTTGCGTTGGGAGGTCAGGCCCTGGTATGCGGACAATGACAGCATCGGCGGCATCGTCATCTTTTCCGAGGATATCAGCGAGAGCAAGACGATGGAACTGGCGTTAATCGAAAAAGAGCAATTCTTATCGGAATCGCAGCGTATCGCGCATATCGGTAGTTGGCGAATCGATATCGACGGCGGCAGGTTTATCTGCTCGGAGGAGACCTACCGTATTTGTCGGATTGTGGCGGACCGTTTCGATCACACGGTCGACGGTTTCATGCGTTTACTGGGCCCGGAAGAGCGTTTGCTGGTAGACAGATGGATAAAAGCCTGTTCGGCCGGCGAGGAGCCGGCACCGTGCGAGTTCAAAATTGTCGTCCCCGACGGCGGGGAGCGGATATTGGAGATACAAGGCATATTGCAGTCCACCGGCGATGACTCGCCCGGCGTTTTGGAGGGGACGGTACAGGATATCACTGCGCGTTGGGCGGCTGAACAGCAATTGCGCCTAATAGCGAAAGTGTTCGAGGCCAGCCGGGAAGGGATTGTGATAACCGATGCCGACAACAAAATCGTATCCGCCAATCCGGCATATGCGGAAATTAGCGGCTACACGCTGGAGGAAGTGATCGGCAGGAACCCGCGCCTGGTCTCGTCAAGGCAACACGCGAAAGCGTTTTATCAAGGAATGTGGGATGCGATCCGTACCGAGGGCCATTGGCAAGGCGAAGTCGTCAACCGGCGCAAGAACGGTGATCCTTATCCGCAGTGGCTTTCAATCAGCGTCATTCGCGATCAAAACGCGCAAATTAGCCATCACATCGGTATTCTAAGCGATCTGACCGAGCAGAAATCGGCGCAAAAACGCATTCAATTCCTGAGCAACTTCGATCCGCTGACCGAGTTGCCCAATAGCGCGCTCTTGCGCGATCGGGCGAAATTGGCGCTGGCCGGCGCGCAGCGGGAAAACGAGTCGGTGGCCTTACTGTGCCTGGACATCGATCGCTTCAACATTATCAACGATTCGCTCGGTCCCACGGTCGGCGATAGGCTGTTGCAGGAATTCTCCAACCGATTGACGCGCAATCTTCATCCCGACGATACGCTAAGCCGCCAAGGCAGCGACGAATTCAATCTGTTATTGCCGAACACCGACGCCGAGGGTGCCGCGCACGTTGCCCAGAAATTACTTAACTTGATTACCGAGCCGTTTATCGTCGACCGACAACCGCTTAATCTGACGGCCAGCATCGGGATCGCCATATTTCCCCAGGATGGGAGCAATTTCGAGCAGTTGCTCCAGTCGGCCGACGCCGCGCTGTTTCGGGCCAAGCAAAAAGGGCATAACAATTTCCAGTTTTTTACCAGGCAACTGCATGAGCGGGCGAGCCAGGTACTGTCGATCGAGAACGAATTGCGCCAGGGCTTGGGCAGAAACGAGTTGTTGTTGCATTACCAACCGCAGGTGAATGCGACCACCCTTCAGATAATCGGCGCCGAAGCGCTGGTTCGTTGGCGGCATCCGCAAAAGGGGCTGATGTCCCCCGGACTTTTTATCCCGATTGCGGAAGAAAGCGAATTGATTACCGATCTCGGTACTTGGGTGCTGCACGAAGCCGCTCGGCAAATCGCCGAATGGCAGGCCGGGGGGTTGCCGGTGGTGCCGATAGCCGTCAATTTATCGGTTAAGCAGTTCCGTCAAAATACCTTTTACGAAACGGTCGCGCAGGCGTTGCGCCGTTACAAACTCGACCCTTCGCTGCTCGAGCTGGAATTGACCGAAGGAATCGCCATGGAAAATTCCGAGCGGACGATTACCCTGCTCGAAAAACTGCATAATTTGGGACTGCGGTTGTCGATAGACGATTTCGGGACCGGCTATTCCTCCCTCAGTTACCTGAAGCGCTTCAAGCTCGATAAGTTGAAAATCGACCAATCTTTTGTGCGAGATCTCGGCAGCGATGTGGACGATGCGGCGATCGTAATTGCCATCATCAACATGGCCAAGACCTTGGGATTCAAAACCATCGCCGAGGGCGTCGAAACCCAGGCGCAGTTGGATTTTCTAAAGCGTAACGGCGGGGATGAGATTCAAGGCTATTTTTACAGCAAGCCGATCCCTGCGGAAGAGTTTGCGGCGTTGCTGCGTTCGTCGCTAACGGCTCCGGTCACCGAGCCGGCGAACAGGTAACGTTAGGCCCTGAGCGAGTCGGCTCGAACTCGCTCAGGACGGCCGGTGCAGCCGCTTGCATTACGAACGCCGGGAACCTAGGGCTTGGGTTGGAAATGGCGTTCGTCCGCCTGCTCGTGACCAGAAGGCAGGCCGGTCTAACTTCCAGGGCCGGTGCTCAGAACGAGACGTTTGCCTGCACCCAGATTTTCTGCGTATCGTTCTTGAATCCGCCCGGCGCATTGGTATCGCCGTCGTAATAGGCGTATTTGGCGAGCAACGCGTAATGTTTACCGATTTTTTTGGTGACTAAGAAGTCGTACTCGTCGCCATAGGTGAAGCTGCCGGTGTCATCCTTGAAATTGTGGTAAACGAACATCAGGTTGGCGCCGGCTACCGAGGTGGCGGCGGTGGCGTTGACGTCGCGCACGCCTTGCGGGTATAGCGCCGCGTTCAAGAACCGGTCCGCCCAGCCTTGGAACGCATGGTTGGTGCCCAATGGCGTTCTGAAGACGCCGCCGTCGCGGCCGTCCAATTGCTCCATCGCCCCTTTCACGGTTATTCCCGCTACGCTGATTCCCCCCATGACATTGTAGCGGTCGAGAGAAAAGTCGCTGCGGTTGCTGCCGTAATCCTGCTGATAGCTGTATTCCGCAGTATAGTGCAGGGTGATGTCGTCGTTCAGTTTCGGCGACCCGACGAAGCGGATACCGTAGGTTTGACTGGAATTGGCGAAAGTCGAGGCGTCGTCCCGGAAATCCAGCCAATATCCGTAGCCGATCGCGTTGCCGAAGTCACCCAGGCGATAGTTAACGTTGACGATCGGTGCATCGATGTTGTCGGTCAGCGAGAAAATATTTCTGACTCGCCCGATGTAGCCGGCCTTGAGTGTCAAATTCGGGATCGAGGCATTGGTGACCAGCACCGCATCGTAGGTTTGTTCCATTTGCCGCCAGCCGACATTGCCGATGAAGCGGTCGTCGTCGAGCTTGATGCGCTGCCGCCCGCCTTTGATTTCGGTATCGGGGATGCCCCTGAAAGCAATCCACAAGCGGTTTAATTCGTGGCGGTCCGCGGGATCGGCGACAACGTGATGGTTGGGGTCACCATAAACGGCGCCGCCGCGATAGTCGTTTTGCGCCGCGAACAGATTCTCGTATTCGGCAAACGCCTGAAAGCCGAACAGCTCGGGCGTCAAATAGCCCAGGCGCAGGCGGAAGGTATTCGCGTGCGCCGGCTGCGGCGCTGTGTTGTCGGTGTCGGCGTATTCATAGCGATAATTGAGATCCAGTTTGATTTGGCCGTAGTCTTGCGGACTGTCCTGTCCGAAGCGTAATGCTTGTTCGATCGTCTCGTCGATACCGGCGTCGGCGGTCGGGATCGCGGCCGGCATCAGCATCAACGCTGTCGCGGCGAGTAGCGGTGAGATCTTTCTTTCGGGCGAAGTCATGGCGATTCTCCAATAATTGGCAAGTGGGTGGTGAGCAAACGAACATTGGTAAAGCGTAAACGTTCATTCCATCCCGACCGCGTTGCCGGGAAGAAGTGTGGGTATTCGAAAAAGTATTCGGCGTTATCGGCGCTAGCGTTACGGAGAAAGCTAACCGATCGGATCAACGACTTAGTGGGTGTGGTCGCATTCGTTTAGAAAGGTTAAGAGGCTTTCTCGATAACGGTAGTAATCCGGATGTTGTAGCAGAGCCTTGCGGGTCCTGGGACGCGGCAAGTCGATTTCTTCGACCTTGCCGATCTTGGCCATCGGCCCGTTAGTCATCATGACGACCCGGTCGGCCAGCAAGATCGCCTCGTCGACATCGTGGGTGACCATAACGGCCGTTACGTGGGTGCGTTCCCAGACTTCCATCAGCACCTCCTGGAGCTCCCAGCGGGTAAGAGAGTCCAGCATGCCGAACGGCTCGTCGAGCAGCAATAATTTGGGAGAAAGAGCGAAGGCGCGCGCGATGCCGACCCGTTGTTTCATGCCGTTGGACATGTCCGAGGCTTTTTTGTAGAGCGAATCGCCAAGGCCAACCCGGGTCAGGTAGTATTCGACGATATCGTCGCGTTCCGATTGTTGGGCATGCGGATAGACTTTGTCGACGCCGAGTGCCACGTTTTCGAACGCCGTGAGCCACGGAAACAGGCTCGGCGCCTGGAACACCACGCCGCGGTCGGGACCGGCGCCGTCGATTTCCTTGTTGTCCAGAATAATGCCGCCTTCGGAAATTTCATTAAGGCCTGCCGTCATCGTCAGCACGGTCGATTTGCCGCAGCCGGAATGGCCGATGATGGACACGAATTCCCC
>JBNLFT010000043.1:0-18352 GCA_050305675.1 Methylococcaceae bacterium | reverse complement strand
AAGAAAACTGGCGAGTCGAGCGAGGCATCGAAGGCAAAGTTTGTTAAGTTAGTGTCTATTCTCGCATGACCGGAAGCGGCAGAACGAGCGGATATTCGCTCGGACCATCGAATGCCGGCGATTTCGGTTTGAGAACGGTTGTATAGTTGGCGGTTCGCGGTGCTCAAAATCGCAAGCGCCGTGGTTTCGAAAACCGGTTCTTCGTTATCGCTATGCCGATTCAAGCGAACGGCACCCCTTTTTGCCGTCGTTGCCCGGAGCTTTGACTCCGGTGTATAACTTATCGGGATACGGATGGTAACGGGTTCGCGGTTATTCCTGTCAATTAGCGGAGGCGTTATGGAACTTTGCGACGCGATTATCCTAGCGGTCGTCGACAAGCTGTTAATTGCCGTGATCGTGTTGTTGGTCGGTTTTTGGCTAAACCGGAAACTGGAGCGATTTAAGGGCGGCTTGTCGTTTCAAACCGCGCTGGCGCCGAACCGGACGCAAGCGTACCAGGGGCTGTGGGCAATGACGGAACCGTTGAGCCCGCGCGATATCAAATCGCTCGACGTCAGTGTGGCCAAGGGGCGCTCCTTGCAGCAACTTCGCGACTGGTACTATAAAAACGGAAATGCGATGTACTTATCGCTCGATGCGGCCGATTTGTTCTTGAGGGGGCTGCAGCTGCTCGAACGACCTGCGGTCTCCGCCAAAGAGATCAAGGATCATTTCAGTTCGCTCAGGACGCAACTGAAAGTGGATCTTGGCATTTACGGCCGGTCCGAAGCTAGGATCAAGTTACCGAGGAGCGGCTGAACCGATTTTGTCATCGAGCGGAATGCCCACGTTGGTCCAACTTCGGCGGCTTTGCCGCCGAGTTCTTAATTTCCGCCTGTTGTCTACGTGAACGACGAGTTATTTGAGAAAGGAACAGCAATAGTCGGTCGGACTCAGGATTCTGATGCCGAACTGCGCATTGGCGGGGACGTTGAAGGCCTCGCCGCCTTTGATTGATTGCCAGTCGTCGTTGCCGGGCAGCAATACCTCCAACTCGCCGTCGATGATTTCCATCAGCTCCGCATCGGCGGTGTTGAACGTGTATTCGCCGGGCAGCATGAAGCCCAGGGTTTTGACGGTGCCGTCGGCAAATTTGACGGTTCGGCTGTTGACCTGGCCGTCGAAATAGACGTTGGCTTTCTTGACGACGGTGACGTTGTTGAATTCCGACATGGTTTAAGCTCCTGAAAAAAGCCGGCTATGATAGCAGCTTATCGCCGTTTTTCCAGGCAAAAAAGTCTTGGGGCGGCCGGCTTGTCGACGCGGCTGTAAAGAATTTCGCAGTGAAATTGCGATGGCTCGAGTTGCTTAAGCCGCTGTTTAAGCCGTTCGGTTTCATAGTCGCCGCCGGGATGTCCGGGATAAGCGAGGAGGGTCATCATGCCTCCCGGCGCCAACCATTGGCAGGCCGCGGCGACGGCTGCCAAGGTCGATTCGCTGCGGGTGATGATTGTTTTGTCGCCGCCGGGGAGATAGCCCAGGTTGAACATGACGGCACGGATTCGACCGAGATGTTCGGACGGAAGGTAGCTAGCCATTTCCGCGTGGCTGGCGAGAAATAGGGTGACGCTATCGAGCAGGCCGGCAAGGTGTAAACGTGTGCGGGTCGCCTCCAGCGCCGCCGGCTGGATGTCGAAACCGTAGACATGTCCGGCAAAGCCCACCCGGCGAGCCAGGAAAACTGTGTCGTAACCGTTGCCCAACGTGGCGTCTACCGCAATATCTCCTTGCGTTAGCCGTTGTTCGAGCAGGCGATGGGCTGTTTCAGGGAGCGAAATGCCGTTCATGGTGGCGCTTGATGTCGATCCGGGCGGGGAGCGGGAGGCGGTGCAGCAACGTATCGGCGAATAGTCGGCAATATTGGGGGATCGACAGACTGCCTTTGGCGCCGAAACCATTGAAAACAGCCAGTTCCGGCCGACCGGGGTGGCGGCCGACAAACGGTTGCCTGTCCTGGGTCGCGGCGCGGATTCCGGCCTGCTGGCGGACGACCTCGGTACGCAGAGAAGGACAGACGCACTTCAGCTCGGTGAGCAGGGAGGTTTTTGCCTGGGCGGTGATTTCGCCATCCAAGCGCTCGCGGTCGAAAGTGGCGCCGGTCTTGAATAGCCGGTCCGGCAGCGGAATGAACCAGTAACCGTAATTCAAGATCTCGGACAGCGCTTTCCCTTGGTAGCGGCCGGTCAGGATTTCTCCCTTGACGGGCTGAAACGGCAGCCAGTCGAACCAAGGGTTATGAATTCCGCGATGCCCTTCGCAGAAAACGATGCAAGCGGGCCGCAGGTTTCGCCATCGGAGACGGGGCGCGAATCGGATCTCGCGGTAATCGAGCGCCGTTTCGAGATAGCTGTCCCGCTCGCTGAAATATTGCCTAAGCGCGGTCAACAGCGGGACGGTTAGCAGATAGCCGGTTTGCTTCTGGCGCAACGCCCCCAGGCAGTCGTAAAAAGCGGGTGGCGGAGCCTCGATCCCGGCCAGGTAATCCCGATAGCCCGGTTCAAGCAGTCGCCGCTCGGCGCTGCGCCTTTCTTTTTCGGTGCGCAACAGCCGCAACATCGGTTTTTCGATAAGGAAGGTCTGTCTGAAGCGGTTTTCCAGGGCGGCGTAGTAACGCTTGGCGGCCGGCAGCAAGGTGTCGATGTCGGGGGTTTTGGCGATGCGCAGCCCGGTTACCGGGTTGATAAGTCCGGCGGCGACTTGGGAGGCGTTTTCAAGGCCGTTGTCGACTACCACGATGCGGCAGCCGCGTTGACTCAACTCCCAGCCCAATAGGCTGCCGGCCAGGCCCTGGCCGACAATCAGGAAATCGATCTCCATGATGTCGGAGCGCTGCGGACGGGTCGCAAAGACTATTTTTCCGTTAATGCCTCGGCATTGAAGCGGATTCCGTCCCAGCCGTATTTGATGAAGTTGCGGATATTTTGGTGGCCGCTGCCTTCGGGGTTTTGCAACACGTCTTTGCGGTAATAATCGCCGAACAATTCCAGGGTTTGCGCTTTATCGAGCCGATGCCGCATCGCGAAGGCGAAGATTTTGCACGAACCTTCGTTGGTTCCGGCCGGATTTTCCAGGCTGTCGTCTCCCAGTCCGTTACTGAACGAGGTCGGTTGATAATGGTAGTTATCGGCGATTACCGCCATGGTGTCGGCGAAATCGATCGATTCGCCGTTCTCTACGCGTTCCAGAAATTCTTTGAGTGTCATATTCGAAGGATCGATGAGGTTGTAATGTCGTGCCGGGAGCCGGCGTTATCCGTGTTTCATCACGCGCGCCTTCTCGCGTTGCCAATCGCGGTCCTTGGCGCTGGCCCGTTTGTCGTGCAGCTTCTTGCCCTTGGCCAGGCCGATTTTTAATTTCGCCCGCCCCCTGACCCAATACATGGACAGCGGAATCAGCGTATAGCCTTTACGTTCTACGGCTCCGATCAACTTGTTGAGTTCCTGGCGATGCAATAACAATTTCTTACGACGCACCGCATCCGGAACCACATGAGTCGATGCCGACAGCAGGGGCGATATGTGTGCGCCGTGCAACCAGGCCTCGCCGTTCTTGATCTGAATAAAGCTTTCCTTCAGTTGCACCCGGCCTTCGCGCAAGCTCTTGACTTCCCAACCCTCGAGCACCAATCCGGCTTCGAATTGTTCCTCGATAAAATACTCGTGCGTCGCTTGACGGTTGAGGGCGATGGTATTGTCCGATTGCTTTTTGTTCTTCTTGGATTTTTTGGTTGCCATATCGTAGCAATTCGCTTTTATGACCTGACGTACAGGAATAAATTTGGTATTTTACTCGATTACTTAAGGACGCGCCGAATTAATCCAACGGAATTCGCCGGCGCCAAACCAAGGAAAACGTGGTTTTTCGGGACCCTGATTATCTATGGTCTGGAGGAGCGATCAAGGGCGTGCGTAGGTCGACGCACTTCCGGAATTGGCGGTTGCAGCGGCATCTTCAACAAAGATGGCGGCGAACTCGTTGCAGGTGGATTCCTGTCGGTTTTTCAAGATACGGGGTGGTGATTCCCGTCGTCAATCTTGAAACCGTAACCGGATTGGTCTTTGCTTCAGTTAGCCTATGCTTTACCTAGTGCCATTATAAAAAATTAGAATTTCATTAACAGACTGAGCGAGCAAATGACGGATACGACAAAATCAATTCACGGCGAATGGTCTTCACGATTCGCATTCATTCTGGCTGCTACCGGCTCCGCGGTCGGGTTGGGGAATATCTGGAAATTTCCCTACATCACCGGAGAGAACGGCGGCGGCGCGTTTGTGCTGGTTTATTTGCTGTGCGTATTGGCAATCGGCATTCCGATCATGATCGCCGAAATCATGATGGGCAGGCGCGGGCGGCAGAGCCCGATCAATACCATGACCGCCCTGGCCGAAGAAGCGCAGGCCAATACTCGCTGGCATTACCTGGGTTGGATGGGCGTCATCGCCGGGTTCTTGATTTTATCGTATTACAGCGTCATTGCCGGTTGGGCGCTTTCTTATGTGGTGAAGGCGTTTACCGGAAGCTTTTCCGGCGGCGACGCGGAAGTCATCAGCGGCTTGTTCGACAGTTTCATCGCCAGTCCGGGGCAATTGGTGTTTTGGCACAGCGTATTCATGTTGGCGACGATGATGATCGTCCGACGCGGGGTCAGCGGCGGATTGGAAAAAGCCGTGCGTTTCCTGATGCCGGCCCTGTTCATCATTCTGCTGTTGCTGGTCGGCTATGCGATGACCACCGGTTATTACGAGCAGGGCCTGGATTTTCTGTTTACGCCGGATTTCGACGAAATCGATGCCGATGCCGTTTTGACGGCCATGGGCCACGCCTTCTTTACTCTGAGCCTCGGCATGGGCGCGATCATGGTCTACGGCTCTTATCTGCCGAGCCATATCTCGATCGCCAAAACTTCGCTGTTTATTGCCGGCGCCGATACCGTCGTGGCTTTGCTGGCGGGCATCGCGATCTTTCCGATCGTTTTCGCCAACGGTTTGGAGCCGGGTTCCGGGCCGGGCCTGATTTTCCAGACCTTGCCGATCGCTTTCGGCAATATGGTCGGCGGTTGGCTGTTCGGCCTGTTGTTTTTCGTCCTGCTGGTTTTCGCCGCGCTGTCCTCGTCGATTTCGTTAATCGAACCGGCGGTCGCCTGGCTGGTGGAAAACAAAGGGATGGAACGCCACAGCGCCTGCGTTTGGTCCGGACTGGCGACTTGGCTGGTGGGGGTGGCGGTCGCTTTCTCCTTTAATATCTGGTCCGACATCACGTTGTTCGGAAAATCGATATTCGACCTGCTGGATTATTTAACGGCCAATCTGATGTTGCCGATCGGCGGATTCTGCATCGCCGTGTTTGCCGGTTGGTTTATGAACCGGCAGCATACCTTGGAGGAACTGGAAATGCCGGACCAACAATATGCGGTGTGGAAGTTCCTGATTTGCTATATCGCACCGGCGGCGGTGTTTTTGGTATTTTTGAACGTAGTGTAAGTTGTCCGGATCATGACGTTGGTACAAAAATCGGCGCTGGTCAGATTTTCCGCGCAGCAGATGTACGATCTGGTGGACGACATCGAATCCTATCCGGAATTTCTGCCATGGTGCAGCGGCAGCCGCGTTTTAAGGCGCGAGGACGACATCGTCGACGGGGAAATTCAAATCGCCAAGGGCGCTATCCGCAAGTCCTTTTCCACCCGCAATCGGGTGGTGCGCGGCAGCAAGATTCATATGACGTTGCTGGAAGGACCGTTTCGCTCGCTGGAAGGGGTTTGGAACTTTATTCCGCTACGCGAGAACGCCAGTAAAATCTCGTTGGACCTGGAGTTCGAAATTTCCGGAAAGCTGGCCGGCATGGCGTTCGGGCCGGTGTTCAACCAGATCTGTAACACGATGGTGACGTCGTTTACCGAGCGGGCGAAGGCGCTGTATGGCGAGCGCTAAGATTCAGGTCGAAGTGGCGTATGCCGAACCGGAGCGGCAAGCCGTGGTAGCGCTCTGCGCCGACTACGGCACGACCGTCGCCGAGGCGATCGGGCAGTCGGGCATACTGCGGCAGTTCCCGCAAATCGACATGGCCGTCAATCGGGTCGGGATTTTCGGTAAACTATGTAAATTGGAGCAGATATTGGAGAATGGCGACCGGGTGGAGATTTATCGGCCGTTGGCGCAACATCCGATGGACGCCCGGCGAAACAGGGCGGTGCGCCGCTGACGGCGGTCTGCGCAGCGGTTCTCAGACGAACAGTTCGGTTAAAACGGTTCGTCGAATACTTTTTCCTCTTTTTCGACCGCCTTCGGCTCGCCGCTTTCCCGTTCGCGCTTCGGCCCGGCCGGATCCGGTTCGTCGCCGAACAAACCGGTAATTTTTTCCCACATTGTTTTTTCAAGGTTGCGCGGCGGTACGTCGATCGTGGACTCCTTGGATTCGGCCACAACCGGCAAAGACGTAGGCCGGAAATCGCCCTGAACGCCGATCAGGCTGTCGCCATCGAAGTACAGCGACAGGCGTTTCTGCGCTCTGGCACCGCCCCCGGGCTGCACCGAATACAGATAATCCCAGCGTTTCTGATGGAAAACGTCGACCAGCATCGGCGACCCCATGATGTATAACACCTGGCGCTTGGTCATGTTCGGTCTGAGTTGGTCCACCATTTCCTGATTGACGATATTGCCCTGGTCGACATCCAGCGTATAAACGCCGGGCAGATGATTCAAGACGGTGGAACAGCCAGTCAGGTTCAGCAGGCCCAGCATGACTAACGGTAAACAAGGGTTTTTCATGTTTCCAATGGGGTTGACGTAATCAAATGCGAACAAAATTACCAGTCTACTAGCAGGTTCGGTTATTATCCCATAAATCGGTCTGCTTGCTGCGTTAAAAGCGGTTACAATGTTAGCAAATGCTTTTATAGTAATGCCGTTGGACGTTTCCAGGAACTGTTTAGCGGATTGTCGTATCAGACTTGTTATTTGATGGAGATATTGTTTTGGAAACGCAGGATTTAAGAGACGCCGGTCTTAAAGTGACACTTCCCAGACTGAAAATTCTGGAAATTCTGGAAAAACAATCGGACGACGACCGTCATTTGACAGCAGAACAGGTTTACAAGATTCTGCTGGCCGAAGACGAGGAAATCGGGTTGGCGACGGTGTACCGCGTTCTGACGCAGTTCGAGGCGGCGGGATTGGTTTGCCGCCACCATTTCGAGGGCGGCAATTCGGTGTTCGAATTGAATAAGGGTTCGCACCACGACCACATCGTCTGCATGAAGTGCGGGCGGGTCGACGAATTCACCGACGAGATGATCGAAAAGCGGCAAAAAGCCATCGCCACGGAGCTGGGGTACGAATTGACCGACCACAGTCTTTACCTTTACGGATTTTGCACCGACTGCAAACAGTCCTGAGCCATTTTTCCATGTTCAAACCTTTAATCCTATTCATAGGACTACGCTACACGCGTGCCAAACGGCGCACCCGCTTCATTTCCTTCATTACGCTGACTTCGATACTCGGTATCGCCCTGGGGGTCACGGCCTTGATCACGGTATTGTCGGTGATGAACGGGTTCGAAGCCGAGCTTCGCCAGCGCATACTCGGCATGACGTCGCACACGACGATTACCGGCCGTAACGAACGGTTGGACAACTGGAAAGAACTGGAGCGGCAGCTACAGGACTATCCCCATGTCGAGGGGGCGGCGCCTTTCGTCAATGGCCAGGTCATGATCAATGCCGATCGCCAGGTCAGCGGCAGCCTGCTGCGCGGCGTAATGCCGGAGTTGGAACCGCAGGTGTCGGAAGTAGCCGAAAACATGGAAGTCGGCGCATTAACCGATTTGATCCCGGGCCGATTCGGCGTCATTCTGGGCGCCGAACTGGCGGCGTTTCTCGGGGTGACGGTCGGCGACAGGGTGACCATCATCAGTCCCCAGGTCACTTCGACGCCGGCCGGCATTCTGCCGAGACTGCGGCGGTTCACCGTGGTCGGTACATTCCGGGTGGGGATGTACGAATACGACCGCAACATGGCACTGACCCATATCGACGATGCCGCGAAATTGTTCCGCCTCGGCGATGCGGTATCCGGCTTGCGCTTGAAACTGGACGATCTGTTCAACGCGCCGCAAGTCAGCCGGGCACTGGCCAACGAGTTGTATCGGAATTACCGGGTCAGCGACTGGACCAAGGCACACAGCAACTTTTTCCGGGCGGTCAAGACCGAAAAGCGGGTCATGTTCATCATATTGCTGCTGATCGTCGCGGTGGCGGCCTTCAACATAGTTTCCACGTTAGTTATGGTGGTGACCGATAAACGGGGCGATATCGCGATTTTGAAAACTCAGGGTTTGACCAGCGGTGCGGTGATGGGGATCTTCATCGTCCTGGGCGGGGTGATCGGCATCTTCGGGACCTTGATGGGAACCGTGGGCGGCGTCTTGTTGGCGTTGAACGTCGAGACGATAGTGCCGGCGATCGAGCAGTTTTTCGGGGTGCAGTTCATGGCCGCCGACGTCTATTATATCAGCGAAGTCCCGTCCAAGTTGGATTGGAACGATGTTTATTTGATCGCGTCGATGGCCTTCGGCTTGTCGCTGCTGGCCACGCTCTATCCGGCCTGGCAGGCTTCGCGGGTGAACCCGGCCGAGGTGCTGCGCTATGAATAACGAGATCATTCTGCAGTGCACCAATCTGCGCAAGACCTATGCCCAGGGCGATTTGAACGTGGAAGTGCTGAAAGGCGTCAATCTTTCGGTCGCATCCGGCGAACGGGTCGCCATCATGGGGGCTTCCGGTTCCGGCAAAAGCACATTGCTGCATTTGCTGGGAGGGCTGGAAAAACCGACCGCCGGCGACGTGGTGTTGGATGGTGCCAATCTGAACAAGATCAACGGCGGACGCCTCAGCCGCTTGCGCAATCGATCGCTCGGATTTATTTATCAGTTCCATCATCTGTTGGGTGAATTCACGATGCTGGAAAATGTCGCGATGCCGTTACTGATCGGTGGGCAAGCGGTCAAACAATCTCAGCAACAGGCGACCGAGTTGTTGAAAAGAGTTGGCCTGGGCCACCGGGTTCTTCACAAACCGGGTGAATTGTCCGGCGGCGAACGGCAGCGCGCCGCGGTCGCCAGGGCGTTGATCAATCGTCCCAAGTGCGTGTTGGCGGACGAGCCCACCGGCAATTTGGACAGCAAGACGGCGGAACAAATCTACCGATTGATGTTGGAATTGAACGAGGAGTTGCGGGTGAGTTTTCTGGTCGTGACTCACGATCCCGACCTGGCCGGACGCATGGACCACGTCTTGCACATGGAAGACGGCGTAATCGCCTCCTGAATTTCCGGGTTGCCGAATGGGTTCCGCTCTTCTCGGCGCGCGGAGCGACAAAGAAGGGGGCGCCGGATCGGCTTTCATTATCCGCGCTTTTCCGTGTAAACCAATCCACCGGGCCGGCGTCGCGAGATCGGTTGTTCGGCTTGTGCCGGCGTATTCCGGGGTGGCCGCCGCGTCGGCAGCGGCCCTCGAACGGGCGGCGGGAGGATAGGTAAACGTAAAGCCGGGAGTTCACGGGACCCGGCAATCCCGGCGGTCAATGCGGCGGCAGCAAACGGCTATGTTCTAAAACCTAAGGAGTAATTTAAGGACAGACAATGAAAAAATCGATATGGATGGCATTGACCGCGGTCTTGACGGTCGCCTTATGGTTGTTCAGCGGACATTTTGTGGACCGGCCCGGGGCCGAGGAAGCGGGCGCGTCCGGTACGGCCGCGCCTCTGATGAGCGTAGAAGTCGTCGATTCCAAGGCCGAGACGATCGCCCGGGAAATCGTCGTCCAGGGGCAGTTGGAGGCGTTCAGAAAAGTCGATTTGCGGGCTCAAACCGCCGGCCAAGTGCATGCGCTTCGCGTCGAAAAAGGCGAACGGGTCGAGGCGGGGCAAGTGTTGCTGGAATTGCAGGAAAAGGACAGGGCGGCGCAAGTCGCCAAGGCCAACGCCGACATCGCCAGCAAGCAGCTGGTGGTGGAGGCGATGCAACGGCTGCGCGACAAAGGCTTGCAGTCGGAAACCAATCTGAAACAAGCGCAGGCCGATTTGGCCGCGGCCAGGGCGGAAAGGAAACGCCTGCAACTGGATTTAGCCGATACGGCGATCATCGCACCGTTTGCCGGCCTGATCGAGAACCGCGCCGTGGAAGTGGGCAGTTATCTCGATGTCGGCGACCAGGTCGCCGAGATTATCGACGTTTCCCGCTTGAAAGCCGTCGCTTTCGTTACCCAGCACAATGTTCATCGGCTTCAGTTAGGTCAAGCGGTGGGAGTTCGCCTGCTGGACGGCCGGCAAGCGAGCGCGGAGTTGACCTTCATCGCCAAGGATGCCGACCCGGCAACGCGCAGCTTCAAAATCGAGGCCGAATTCCCTAATCCCGACCTGAGTTTGGCGGCCGGCGCCAGTGCCGAATTGCATATCGCGGTCGGACAGATTTCGGCTCATTTTCTGTCCCCTGCGACGTTGACCTTGGACGATTCGGGCAGGCTGGGCGTCAAGACCATCGGCGACGACGACCGGGTCGTCTTCAAACCGGTGTCCTTGGTCAGAACCGACTCCAGCGGTGTTTGGGTCGACGGGTTGGATGCCAGCGAAAGAATCATCGGCCGCGGGCAAGGCTTCGTGTTGCCGGGAGAGCAAGTCGAACCGGTTTATCGGCAACAGGGGTGATGCGGTTTATGATCGATCTGGCCTTTGCCCGTAGCCGTACCGTCGTTTTGTTGTTGCTGTTCATCGTGATCGTCGGCGCGTTTAGCTACCGCGACATTCCCAAGGAAGCCGAACCCGATATTGCGGTGCCGTTCATTTACGTTTCGATGAGCCACGAGGGGATTTCTCCCGAGGACGCCGAGCGTTTGTTGGTCCGGCCGATGGAAAAGGAGTTGCAGGGCATCGAAGGGGTCAAGGAAATGACCAGTGTCGCCAGGGAAGGGCATGCGTTGGTGCAGTTGGAATTTACTGCCGGTTTCGACAATCGACAGGCGCTGCAGGACGTTCGCGAGAAAGTCGACCTGGCCAAGACCGAATTGCCCGAAGACACCGACGAGCCGGAAGTGCACGAAGTCAACGTTGCATTGTTTCCCGTATTAACGGTCGCGTTGTCAGGCAGGGTGCCGGAAAGAACCTTGATACGCCTGGCGCGAGACCTTAAGGATAAGGTGGAGGCTTTGCCGGGCGTGTTGGAAGTGGATATCGGCGGCGACCGCGAGGATCTGATGGAAATCGTCGTCGAACCGAGCATATTGGAAAGTTACGATATCGATTTCGAAACGTTGTTCGGCTTGATCACCAACAATAACCTGCTGGTCGCGGCCGGGGCGATGGACACCGGCGCAGGCCGGTTGGTGGTCAAGGTGCCCGGGGTGGTCGAAGGTATCGCAGATTTGCTGGCGATGCCGGTCAAGGTGACGGCGGACAAAGTAGTGACGGTCGCCGACGTGGCCCAGGTGCGCAAAACCTTCAAGGACGCCGAAGGCTACGCCCGCGTCGGCGGCAAGCCGGCAATCACGTTGGAAGTAAAAAAACGGGTCGGCGTAAATATCATCGAAACCATTTCGGCGATCAGGCAGTTGGTCGAAAGCGAACGCCAACATTGGCCGAATGCGATCGAAGTGGCCTATATGCAGGACAAGTCCAATCAGATCCGCAACATGCTGTCCGATCTGCAAAATAACGTTTTGTCGGCGATTATTCTGGTGATGATAGTGATTCTCGCCGCCCTGGGAATTCGTTCCTCGCTGTTGGTCGGGGTTGCCATTCCGGGTTCTTTTCTGGCCGCCATCGTCATCCTCGATACGCTGGGATTGACCTTGAATATCGTCGTGCTGTTCAGTCTCATCTTGGTGGTCGGGATGCTGGTCGACGGCGCCATTGTCGTCTGCGAACAGGCCGACCGCAACCTGCTGGCCGGATTGAGTGCGGTCGACGCCTATGCCGGCGCCTCCAAGCGGATGGCGTGGCCGGTTATCGCCTCGACGCTGACTACGTTGGCGGTGTTTTTACCGCTGTTGGGGTGGCCGGGCATGGTCGGCGAATTCATGAAATTCTTGCCGATCACCGTGATCATCGCCATGACCGCCTCGTTGGCGATGGCGTTGTTGTTTATTCCCGTGCTTGGTTTGGTGTTGAGCGGACGTGCCGCGCAAGGCGATGCGTCGCCCGCGGAAGGCGTATTCACCGCTTGGTATGCGGCGTTGTTGCGCCGTCTGCTGGTTCATCCCGGAAAGGTATTGGTGTTGGCATTGGCGGCGTTAGGGCTGAGTTACTTGATGTTTTTCTCCTTTAGCAAAGGGGTCGAATTTTTTCCGGACGTGGAGCCTGAATTTGCGTTGATCCATATACACGGCCGCGGCGATTTATCGATCGACGAGAAAGACGCCGTCATCCGGCAGGTCGAGCAGCGGATTTTGGCGCTGCCGGAATTGCGCGCGGTCTATGCCCGCTCGTTCAATCAGGCGACCGGACAAAACGTCGCCGAAGACGTGATCGGCACGATACAACTCGAGTTCATCGCTTGGGACAAACGCCGTAAAGCGGCGGTCATCATGCAAGAGATGCGGCGCTTGACCAACGACATCGCCGGAATCGTCGTAGAAATCCGCAAACAGGAAAACGGTCCGTCCGGGGGCAAGCCGATTCAGTTGGAGTTCGGCTCGCGCGAGCCGGAGCGCATCCCGGCGGTGGTCGGACGGGTGCGTTCGGTAATGGCCGAGATCGGCGGTTTCGTCGACATCGAAGACAATTTGCCGTTGCCCGGTATCGAGTGGAAACTGAAGATCGACCGCGAACGGGCGGCCCAATTCGGCGCCAACGTCGCCAACGTCGGCAAAACCGTACAGCTGGTGACCGGCGGAATCAAAGTGACCGAATACAGGCCGGACGACAACGACGAGGAAGTCGACATTCGCATCCGCTATCCCGAATCCTACCGAAATCTCGACCAATTGCAGCAATTGCGCGTACCCACCGGCTCGGGCATGGTGCCGATCAGCAATTTCGTGACGCTGACCGCCGAACCGAAGACCGGAACGCTGCATCGGGTCGACGCCCGGCGCGTGATCACGCTGCAGGCCGATGTCGCCGAGGGCTTGCTGACCGACAGTCAATTGAAAACGTTACAGCGGGCTTTACGGGAATCCGCGATCGATCCGCTGGTCACCATCAAGTTCAAGGGCGAGGACGAAGACCAGCGCGAGGCCGCGACTTTTTTGCAACATGCCTTCGCCGGGGCCATATTCTTGATGGCGCTGATTCTGGTCACGCAATTCAATAGCCTTTACCAGGCCTTGCTGGTGCTGTCGGCGATTGTTTTTTCCACGGCCGGCGTGTTGCTCGGACTGCTGATTACCGGCCAGGCGTTCGGCATCGTCATGGTGGGCCTTGGCATCATCGCCTTGGCCGGGATCGTGGTCAACAATAATATCGTATTGATCGATACCTACAATCAACTGCGCGGCGAGGGCATGGCCGCCTTCGAGGCCGCCGTCGCCACCGGGCGCCGTCGGCTGCGGCCGGTGCTGTTGACCGCCGTCACCACGGTATTGGGTCTGATTCCGATGGTACTGGCGATGAATATCGATTTGCTGAACCGCGAAGTCAGCTTCGGCGCGCCGTCGACCCAATGGTGGACCCAGCTTGCCAGCGCGATCGCCGGCGGATTGACCTTCGCCACCTTGTTGACCCTGATTTTGACTCCTTGCCTGTTGGTTATGGGAGACGCCTTGTTTGCCAGGTTCGCCAAGCGGGAACAAGCGGCCGGCGGCAACGCGAGGTAATCGCGATGCCATGGGAGGTCCGGCGGTTTAGAAATTGAACTGCAAACTGCCGAACAGCATGTGATTCATCAGATCGTCGTCGCCCGGATGCCGAATGTACTGATTCATGTAGCCAACTTCGAACCAGTAATGGCCGCCGGGGTCGAATTGCCAGGCGAATCCGCCGAACAGCCGGTTTTGGTCGAAACCGCTGCGCGGTCCCCAGTCCACGCTGTAGACGTTCAGAAACAGCTCCTCCCATCCGATCAGGTTTAACTGCGGATGGATGGCGGACAGCCGATACTTGGCCCGTATCCGTTGCCTGATGCGGGCTGCCATTTCGCTGTCGTCGTCGACGAAACGCCATTCGAGCATGGTGCGGGTCGAGAATGTTCCCCAGGAATAGCGGTTGGTCCAATACATGGCTTGGTTGATGTCGTGTTCATGGCGTGCCGAGCCGTTGGCGAGCACCGTCGGAACCCAGGTGTAACCGAAAAACAGCGAGATCTGGTCGTCGTAGCGGTAGCCCGGCATGATCCGTATGATGCCCTGGGTAAAGCGGTCGAAGTCGTCGAAAAACCGTGCTTCGCCGGTAGCGAGCAGCAGCACGCGGTCCAGTTTGGGATTGAAGTTGCCGAGGTCGAAATGGCCTTCGATTTGGCTCCATAAGCCGGAGTCGTTTATCGGGTCTCCTGCGCGCGGTGCCGACATGAAAAAGCTTAAAAATACGCCGACGACAAGGATGGCGGTCGGTTTGAGGCGGAATATTTTCATAAGGGTCCTGTGGTTTTCGGTTCGGCGGCAAACCAAGTCGGAAAACTCGCTCGGTAGCAGTATATAATGAAACTTTTAGCCGTTTCCAGCACCACCGACCCGAGGAGAAATCATGGCCGCCACCGAATCCACAATGATGCCGCTGGGCACGATCGCACCGGACTTTGAACTGCCCGATACCGTCACCGGCGTGAGTAAAACGCTGCGTAGCCTGAAGGGCCTTAAAGGGACGCTGGTGATGTTTATCTGCAACCACTGTCCCTATGTCCAGCATGTCAAACCGCAATTGATCGAGATTGCGCAGCATTACACGCCGCAGGGCGTCAGTTTTATCGCCATTAGTTCCAACGACGTCGCCAATTATCCGCAGGACGCGCCGGACAAGATGCGTGACATGATGGCCGAATGGGGCAATCCGTTCGCGGCATATCTGTACGACGAAAGCCAGCAGGTGGCCAAGGCGTACGATGCGGCCTGTACCCCGGATTTTTTCCTGTTCGACGCCAAATTGGTCTGCGTCTATCGCGGGCGCCTGGACGCCTCTACCCCTAAGAACGGCATGCCCGGCGACGGGGGGGACATGCGGGCGGCGCTCGACAATCTGCTGCTCGGACAACCGATTAATCCCAAGCAGATACCGAGCATCGGTTGCAATATCAAGTGGAAATCGTAGCGTGGCAGGGTTCGCTTGCTTCCTCTTCGTGTTGTTCGGACGGCTGATACGAGGAGCCTTGGAGACGGGTGATCCAAGGGGCCTTGGTCCGGGGGTCGACGTGGAACGCCAAGGCCTGGGGTTTGTGCAGCAGGCCTTCCTCGCCCGACGCGTTGGGATTGAGTTGGCGTTTCTCGATGAAGTCGACCATTCTGCGGGTGTTGTAGATCGTCAGCACTCGATGCCCGGCATGACTGCTGTACACCTGGTAGGCGACGTTGCTTTCTTCGAGCGCCGGGTTGCGGTTCAGCAAGGTGTCGACACGGCTCTCGTCTCGGGCCTGGTTTTTTAGCACCGAATCATTGTGGTTGCGGATCAGCGAGGTCAGAAAATCGGCCAGCGTACCGCCGAGCTGGTGTTGTTGCAGCGCTTTGATTTCGCGGTCGGCGAAGGAAAAACTTTCGGCGACCAGATAATGCATGTCTTTGTCGCCGTCGTTGGCGAACAGCGATATCTTGTCCAACGACGGATCTTGCAGTGCCGTTAAAAACGATTGCGGCGCCCGGATATGTTTGTCGATCGTGATCACCCAGGGTAGCGCGCGGCCGTTATTCTCGAAGCGCGCCTTGACGCTGCGGATCACGCCGGAGCGGGACAACTCCTCCTCGCGTCCGGTCGGTTTGACCAGGAAGGCGTCGACGGCGGCAATCTGGGTGTGGAAGCCGGCCGCCTTGAATTGGTTGATGATGGTCGAATAACGCGGTTGGTACGGGATGCCGGTGCCGTCGTAGAGCAGATTGATGCCGGCTTCCTTGGCATGCTGGGCAACCATGTCGCGCAGCCGGTTGGCAAACGGTTCGACGTACACGTAATCGTCGCTATGGTGGTTGGCCGCGGTCAGGATGCGGTACAGATCGCTGACCTTGCGGAATTCGTCCAGCGAGGCGACGACGAAATTATCGCCGCATTGCGCCCTGGCGATCTCCTCGACCGCGGTCTTGCCGGAACCCGCGCCGCCCATGCACATAAACAATTTCGGATTGATGTCGGGCGTTTTGCCGGCGAAAATCTCCTGGGTGGCATTGACCAGGATGCGGTTGATTTTACCGAGCCGTTCGTAGGCGATTTCCACCGTGCGGACCAACCGGGCATCGCCGTTGGCGGCGCTGATCAGGGTGTTTTTCAGCGGTTCGTTATTGGCCAGTTGGAACAAGGCGGTCTTTTCGCCGGTTCCGGTATAGGTTTTCAGCAACTCGACGAACTCGATATGGCTAGGTGAGCGCAAACCGGTCAACACGTTGACGTCCAGACAGAACAGCGGGGCCAGGCCGTCTTCGCCGATGCAGATGCCGTCGATCATTTTCTTTTCGGGGGTGCGGAACTCTTCCGTGCCGGGCAGATAGCCGATAATGTGTTGGGACACGTTGAGCGGATAATCGGCGAAATGCGCCCCCTTGACGAAATAATCCTCGCGGATGCTGTCCACCGGTACCAAGCCTCCGTTCACGGTAACCAGGCATTCGATGCCGTTTTCCGTGGTATGCGACAAAAACGGCATTCCGGATAAAAAACGCTTGTTTTCCGGCCAGATGCCGTATCGGTTCGGCTGGTTGTGCAGACTCCGGGTGCGGGTCGGATCCAGCGCCCGTTCGAATACTTGGCTGAGCCGGCCGTGGTCGCTCAGCGGGTCGTGCAGAATATCGGCGTCGCCGTGGGCCAGACGCCTGAAGTCGATGCCTTGTTCGTAGACCGCCTGGAAGGCCGGTAAATGACCGAGAGCGGTCATGAAGAAGTCCAGGGTGAGACGATTGCCGTAAGCAAACGGTCTGATCGCCCGGATTTTCAAATAAAAATCGGCCAAGCGTTCGGCGATATTGTCGGTTTGGATGACAAAGCCGTTATTGTCGAACAGCGCCGTGGCGCGGTTTTTTTCGCCTTCCAACACCAGCCGGGCAAAGGTCTTGCGGAATTGCCGCCTTTTTTCGGCATCGCTGATGGTGCCCGGACGGTGGCCGACCGTGGCCTGTTCCTTCCAGTCGACGAACATCTCCCGGTGGATGCGGGTAAACAATGTCGTCAGGTAGGTAAAACGTTTGGTTTGATCGTGCGAAACCGTACTTTCGGCTTCCTGCTGCAGCGTCGACAGCAATTTGGTGCCTTGCAGGATGGCCAGAGCCGTTCTCAGTTTTTTCAGTTGCGCATAGCCTGAAATGTCGTTGTTATTATTATGCATGATTTCAACCTTGCTTTGGCGGACAACGCGGGTCGACCAAACCCAGCCCAAGGCAGTAGCATACCGCTTCATTTTTGTCCTGTCATGTCGGCGATAATGAATTCCCTGAATTTTGTAGGGAAGACCGCAGCCAGCGGTTCGGGTTAAAATCTCACCTCATTTTGGGCGTGTGAATAGATTTCGGGATCGCCTCCGGTCCCACGAAAACAGGGGTAGTATGAAGATCGCGCTGGTGGCGGGAACGAATTCGGGATGCGGCAAGACGACGCTGACGTTGGCCTTATTGCAGTACTTAAAGGGATCGGGGCACGCGGTCGCGGCGTGCAAATGCGGTCCGGATTTTCTCGACCCGGCCTGGCATCGTGCCGTCAGCGGCAGGCCCAGTTACAATCTCGATACCGAAATGATCGGCCGGCAAGCTTCGCTGAATATCGTAGCGGATCTGGCAGGCTCTGCTAATTGGGCCGTGATCGAGGGGGTCATGGGCCTGTTCGACGGCCGCGGCGGCGTCGGCTCGGCCGGGTCGGCGGCGGATTTGGCCCGGGTCTTGGAGGTACCGGTGATTCTGGTGCTCGACGCCGCCGGCATCGCGGGCTCGATCGTGCCGATGGTGGCCGGATTTCGCGACTATGCGGCGAGAATGGGGGTGACGATCAGCGGCGTCATCGGCAACAGAGTCGGCAGCGCCGGTCACGCCGACTTGTTGCGTAACGCGTTGCAAGAGCACGGCATGCCGCCGTTGCTGGCCTGGATGGGCAAAAACGCGCCGGTGTTGGGCGAACGCCACCTGGGGTTGGTTGCTCCCGAGGAAAGCGAGGTTCCGGATTTTTCGCCGTTTTTACAGGTGGACGCGGGTAA
>JBNLFT010000042.1:0-18583 GCA_050305675.1 Methylococcaceae bacterium | reverse complement strand
GTCACTTAATCATCGAGCAAGGCTTGAAGATCCTCGAGCGCTTGAATCATCGCGGCGCGGTCGGCGCCGATCCCAATGCGGGTGACGGCGCCGGCATGCTGGTGCAGCTTCCGGACGAATTCTTTCGCGCCGTCGTCGAATTCGCGTTGCCGCCGATTGGGCAATACGGTGTCGGTCACATTTTTCTGTCGCGCGATGCCGGTGGGCGGCGCCGCGCCGAAACCATCGTCGAGCGTTTCGTGCAGGAAGGAGGCCTTCAAGTGCTGGGATGGCGCGACGTGCCGGTCGACAACAGCGGTCTTGGCGAGACGGTGATCGCCAGCGAGCCGGTCGTTCGGCAAATCTTCATCGGCTGCGTCGATTCGGCAGCCGACGGGCAAGATGCTTTCGAACGTCGGTTGTTCGTTATCCGCAAACGCATGGATAACTTCATTCGCGATGCCGGGGTCGGCAAAACCGATTACTACGTCTCCTCGATGTCGTCGCGCACCGTTACCTATAAAGGAATGCTGATGGCCGGGCAGGTAGGCAGTTATTATCTCGATCTTGCCGATACCCGCTTCCAATCGGCGTTAGCGCTGGTACATCAGCGCTTTTCCACCAATACCTTTCCGACCTGGGATTTGGCCCAACCGTTTCGCATGATTTGCCACAACGGCGAAATCAACACCTTGCGCGGAAACGTCAATTGGATGGCCGCCCGCCGTCACACCATGCGGTCCGACGTATTGGGCGAGGATTTGGATAATATTTGGCCGCTGATTCCCGAAGGCCAGTCGGACTCGGCCTGTTTCGACAACGCGCTGGAGTTGCTGGTGATGGGGGGCTATTCGCTGGCCCACGCGATGATGATTCTGATTCCCGAGGCCTGGAGCGGCAATCATCTGATGGACGGCAAACGGCGCGCCTTTTACGAATATCATGCCGCGTTAATGGAGCCGTGGGACGGTCCGGCCGCGGTGGCCTTCAGCGACGGCCGCCAGATCGGCGCCACGCTAGACCGCAATGGCTTGCGTCCGGCCCGCTATTTGGTCACCAACGACGACATGGTTGTCATGGCTTCGGAAATGGGCGTGTTGGACATACCCGAGGAAACGATCGTCAAGAAGTGGCGATTGCAGCCGGGCAAGATGTTTCTGATCGATCTCGAACAAGGCCGCATCATCGACGACGCCGAAATCAAAGCGCAACTGGCGTCGGCGCAGCCGTACCGGAAATGGCTGGCGAAAACCCAGATCAATCTCGACCGGTTGCCGACCGACGTGGCGCCGATGGCGCCCGATGCCAAGACGTTGCTGAATGCGCAGCAGGCTTTCGGCTATACCCAGGAAGACATCAAATTCTTGCTACTGCCGATGGTCCTCACCGGGCAGGAAGCGGTGGGTTCGATGGGCGCCGACAACCCGCCGACGGTATTGTCGGCACGGCCCAAGCATTTGTCGACCTACTTTAAGCAGAATTTCGCGCAAGTGACCAATCCGGCGATCGACCCGATTCGCGAAGAGCTGGTCATGTCGCTGGTTTCCTTGATCGGACCCCGTCCCAATCTTTTGGGGCTCAACGAGGCCGGAAAGCACATGCGCCTCGAAGTCAATCAGCCGGTGTTGAGCAACGAAGATTTGGAACGGGTGCGCCATGTCGAGGACAACACCGGCGGCATCTTTCGTACCTTTACCCTAGATGTCACCTATCCGGCCG
This sequence comes from Methylococcaceae bacterium, assembly GCA_050305675.1. GTDB lineage: Bacteria > Pseudomonadota > Gammaproteobacteria > Methylococcales > Methylomonadaceae > Methylomarinum. The sequence continues at coordinate 16,885 of JBNLFT010000042.1, read as the reverse complement.
AGCAGGGCGCCGAAGGCATGGAAGCGGCGTTGAAAAGACTTTGCCGGCAGGCGGAACAAGTGGTGTTGCAGGGCTACAATATCCTCATCCTGTCCGATCGCCAGATGAACCGGGATCATATCGCCATACCCGCACTGCTCGCGACCTCCGCGGTTCATCATCATTTGATCCGGCAAGGGCTGCGTACCAGCTCAGGTCTGGTGGTGGAAACCGGCGGCGCGCTGGAAGTCCATCATTTCGCCACGCTGGCCGGTTACGGCGCGGAAGCGGTCAATCCTTATCTGGCCTTCGATACGATACAGGCGTTGCTGCCGCAGCTGCCGGAACCGCTCGCATTCGAGGAAGCTCAGACGCGCTACATCAAGGCGGTCGGCAAAGGCCTGAAAAAAGTGATGTCTAAAATGGGCATCTCCACCTTCCAATCCTATTGCGGCGCACAAATATTCGATGCGGTCGGACTTTCCAGCGCCTTCATCGACGAATATTTTACCGGTACCCAAACCCAGGTCGAGGGCGTAGGCATAGCGGAAATCGCCGAAGAGGCGCTGATCTGGCACCAGAACGGCTACGGCTACCAACATATCTACAGCGATCAACTCGACGTCGGAGGGGATTACGCCTACCGGCTGCGCGGCGAGGACCACGTATGGACGCCGGAAACCATCGCCAAGCTGCAGCACGCGACTCGTTCCAATCGCAGCGATACCTACCGGGAATATGCGTCATTGGTCAACGAACAGAACGAGCGGTTGATGACTTTCCGCGGGCTGATGGCGTTTAAATGGGCTGCGCAGCCGATTCCGATCGACGAGGTGGAACCGGCGCAACAAATCGTGAAGCGGTTCGCTACCGGCGCCATGTCGTTCGGTAGCATTTCCTACGAGGCGCATTCCACGCTGGCCAAAGCGATGAATCTGATCGGCGGCAAGTCGAATACCGGCGAAGGGGGCGAGGAGGCGGAACGTTTCCTGCCGTTGGCCGACGGTTCGCGGAATCCGGAGCGCTCGGCCATCAAACAAGTGGCCTCGGGGCGCTTCGGCGTTACCATCGAATATCTGGTCAATGCCGACGACATTCAAATTAAGGTCGCGCAAGGTGCCAAGCCGGGTGAAGGAGGCCAATTGCCGGGCCACAAGGTCAACAAGCAGATTGCTCGGGTGCGCCACTCGACGCCCGGGGTCGGGCTGATATCGCCGCCGCCGCACCACGATATCTATTCGATCGAGGACCTGGCGCAACTGATACACGATCTGAAGAACGCCAACCCGAACGCGCGCATTTCGGTCAAATTGGTTTCCGAGATCGGTGTCGGCACCGTCGCAGCCGGCGTTTCGAAGGCGCATGCCGACCATGTGACCATCGCCGGCTACGATGGCGGCACCGGCGCCTCCCCGCTGACCTCGATCAAACATGCGGGCTCGCCCTGGGAGATCGGATTGGCCGAGACCCATCAAACCCTGGTGTTGAACCGGCTGCGCGGACGCATCGCCGTGCAGGCCGACGGCGGTATGCGCACCGGCCGCGACGTCGCGGTCGCGTTTTTGCTCGGTGCCGATGAAATCGGTTTCGCCACCGCGCCGCTGATCGCCGAAGGCTGCATCATGATGCGCAAATGTCATTTGAATACCTGTCCGGTAGGCGTGGCGACGCAAGATCCCGAGTTGCGCCAGAAATTCACCGGCAAGCCGGAATACGTGGTCAATTATTTCTTTTTCGTGGCCGAGGAATTGCGGGAGATCATGTCCAAACTCGGTTTCCGCCGGGTCGACGACATGATCGGTCGGATGGATCGGCTGGAAATGCGCCAAGCCATCGAACATTGGAAAGCCAGGGGCCTGGATTTCGGTAAATTGTTGAGCAAACCTCAAGTACCGGAGGGTGTGGCCTTGTTTAATTCCGAGCGGCAAAGCCACGGCTTGGAAAAGGCGCTCGATTTGGAATTGATCAAACAGGCTCAGCCGGCACTGGAGCGCGGTGAACCGGTGTGCATCGAGCTTGCGGTCAGCAATTACAATCGCACGGTCGGCACGATGCTCTCCGGCCGGGTCGCCGAGAAGTATGGATTGGGCGGACTTGCTGACGACACCATCCATATCAAGGCCAAAGGCACCGGCGGCCAGTCATGGGGCGCCTGGTTGGCGAAAGGCGTCACCATCGAGCTGGAAGGCGAAGCCAACGATTATGTCGGCAAAGGGTTGTCGGGCGGGCGGTTGGTGATTTATCCGCCGCGCTCGTCGGCGATGGCCGAGCGCGCGGAGGAAAACATCATCGTCGGCAATACCGTGCTCTACGGCGCGATCAGCGGAGAGTGTTATTTTCGCGGTATCGCCGGCGAGCGCTTTTGCGTGCGCAACTCGGGAGCCAGCGCGGTGGTCGAGGGTTTGGGGGATCATGGCTGCGAATACATGACCGGAGGCGTCATGGTTTGTCTCGGTCCGACCGGGCGCAATTTCGCGGCCGGCATGTCCGGCGGCGTGGCCTATGTCCTGAACGAACGCGGCGATTTCGAGCGTTATTGCAATATGGCGATGGTGGAATTGGAACCGATCGCCGCCGAGGACGACGCCCTGGAGGCGATGGATCATCAGGGCGGCGATTTGGAAACGATGGGCCGGGTCGATGTTAGCCGCGACATGACCCGGTTCGACGCTGTGCGTTTGCGCCAGTTGATCGGCAAGCATTTGCATTATACCGGCAGCACCGTCGCCAAGCGTATCCTGAATGAGTGGGAATACTATTTGCCGAAATTCGTCAAGATCATGCCGGTCGAATATCGCCGTGCGCTCCGCGAGATGGAGGCGCAACATCGCCGGCCGCCGCAACCGACGAAGTTACGAATTAAAGGAGTGAGCAGACATGGGTAAACCGACGGGATTTAGGGAGTTCGTACGCTTGGACCGGGGTTATCAACCGGTCGCCGACCGCGTTGTTCATTACGACGAGTTCATCGTTCCGCTTTCCGATGCGGATGTCGGCGTACAGGGCGCGCGCTGCATGGACTGCGGTATTCCGTACTGCCATTCGGCCTGTCCGGTCAACAATATTATCCCGGATTGGAATGATTTGGTTTATCGCGGCAACTGGCGCGAAGCTGTCGAGGTCCTGCATTCGACCAACAATTTCCCCGAATTTACCGGCAGAGTGTGTCCGGCGCCGTGCGAAGCGGCTTGTACGCTCAATCTGGAGGACTCTCCGGTGACCATCAAGACTATCGAATGCGCGATCATCGACAAGGCATGGGCGGAGGGCTGGATACAGCCGAGGATCGCCGACCACAAGACCCGCCGCCACGTTGCCGTAGTCGGTTCGGGCCCTGCCGGTTTGGCGTGTTCGCAACAGCTGGCAAGGGCCGGCCACTTCGTCACGTTATTCGAAAAACAAGACAAGATCGGCGGCTTACTGCGCTACGGTATCCCGGATTTCAAACTCAGCAAGCGGCTGATCGATCGGCGCATGGCTCAAATGCGTGCCGAAGGTGTCGATTTTCGCACCAATAGTCATGTCGGCGTCGATATTCCGGTCGCTAAATTACGGGAGGATTTCGACGCTGTCGTGCTGGCCGGCGGGGCCGAACAACCGCGCGATCTGTCGATTCCCGGACGCGATCTAAAAAATATCCATTTTGCGATGGAGTTTCTGCGCGCCAACAGCAAGAGGGTACAAGGGATACATGTGTCCGATGCGCAATTCGTGAGCGCCGAGGATAAGCACGTGGTAGTAATCGGCGGCGGCGATACCGGTTCCGACTGTATCGGCACCTCGAATCGCCACGGCGCGAAATCGGTCGTCCAACTGGAGATTTTACCGATGCCTCCGGATCGGGAAGACAAGGCGGTGACTTGGCCTTATTGGCCCAACCGTTTGCGCACGTCCAGTTCCCAGGAGGAGGGCTGCGAAAGAATGTGGTCGGTCGCCACCAAGTCGTTCGTCGGCGACGCCGCCGGCAATCTCAAGGCACTGAATTGCGTGAGGGTGGAATGGCGTCAGGATGCAGGCGGCAGCTGGCGGATGTCCGAAGTGGCGGATTCGGAATTTCAATTGCAGGCCGATTTGGCATTGCTGGCGATGGGGTTCGTCCACCCGGTGCACGACGGCATGCTGAACGACCTCGGCGTTCGGCTCGATGGGCGGGGCAACGTCGCCGGCTCGACCGAGGGCGCGGATGCCTACCACACCAGCATCGAGGGGATTTTTACGGCCGGCGACATGCGCCGGGGCCAATCCTTGGTGGTCTGGGCGATACGCGAAGGGCGCCAATGCGCGCGGGCGGTCGACGAGTGGCTGATGGGATACTCCGGTTTGCCGAAGTAATCTTCCTCTGTTTTTGGTGAGGCATTCTTTTGGCTGCCGGACTTAGATTTCCGGCGACCGGTTAACCGCGCCGCCCTTTGGTGGATATAAATATTCCCCGATAGACGAGCTGGCGACAAACGACGGTCGTTGCACGAATTAGTTGTCGCATTCAAAAACGTTATGATGTAACATAATATTTCTTTATTAGGGAACATTCGTTTTGGATACTGCGGCATGCTGCGTTCGATTACTTTGCTTTACTTATCTCTTATGATTTGCCGGCTAGCCTATGCCGATTCGGAACACGTACACGAGCTCGACAGTTTGATCGTCAGTTCTCCGTTGAGCCGGTCGGCTGCCAATACGGCGTTGCCGGTCTCCGTGTTGAGCGGCGACGAGCTCCGGCTGAAGGCCGCTGCGACGATTGGCGAAACGCTGCAAAACGAACCGGGCATTACCAGCCAGTCATTCGGGCCGGGGGTCGGCCAGCCGGTCATTCGCGGACAATCCGGGCCCCGCGTGCACGTGCTGCAAAACGGCTTGGGTAGCTTGGACGTGTCCTCGTTGAGTCCCGACCATGCTAACAGTACCGAAGCCTTGTGGGCTGAACGCATCGAGGTGCTCAGGGGGCCGGCAACCTTATTGTACGGCAGCGGAGCGATCGGCGGCGTCGTTAACGTTCTCGACAACCGGATTCCCGACGCCGTTCCGGAAGAAGGGCTGAACGGAGCCGTCGAGCAGCGCTACAACACGGTCAACGAAGGAAAATCGAGCGCGTTCAAACTCGACGGCGGTAAAAACGTGCTGGCATGGCATTTGGACGGCTTTTACCGCGACAGCATTAATCTGCGAATTCCCGGGAACGCGTTTTCGGAGTCCGAGCTCAGCGAAGCGTCCGATCCCGATGCCGGTAGTCGGGGCCGCTTGCTTAATTCCAATACTCGGGCGCGTAGCGGAACGGCGGGGCTCTCCTTGGTCGGAGAACGTGGCTTCGTCGGAGTTTCCGTCAATCATTTGGACAACAACTACGGCGTGCCCCCCGGCGCGCACCAGCACGACGGCGAAGCCGCGGACGTCAGAATCGTGCTACGGCAAAACCGCTACGATATGAAGGCGGAAGTCGACGAGCCGTTCGCGTTTGCCGAGGGTTTGCGCGTGCGTTTGGGTTATAACGATTATCAACATACGGAAATGGAAAACGGCGTTGCAGGAACCTTGTATAGCAACGAGGGTTTCGAAAGCCGGATCGAGTTGATTCAAAAACCCTGGTGGTTGTTCGATCACGGCGTGTTGGGGGTACAAAGCAAAAACAGCCGCTTTTCCGCGTTGGGTGAGGAGGCTGTGGTGCCGGTGTCGGACATCGATTCGTTCGGTCTCTTTACCGTGCAGGACGTGCATACCGAACACGTGACCTACGAATTGGGTATGCGGGTCGAACAACAATGGATCCGGCCGACCGATAGGAAACAGAGTTCGCATACGCCGGTCAGTTTTTCGACCGCGGCCATCTGGAGCGTGACCGAGACGGATTCGGTCAAACTCACTTTTTCGCGCTCGCAACGAGCGCCAGATATCCAAGAACTGTATACCCATGGTCCGCATTTGGCAACCGCCAGCTTCGAGATCGGAAACGCCGATTTGATCGAAGAGACGTCGCATAATCTGGAACTGGGTATACATATCGATCGCGATTGGTTGCAGGCGGATTTCAATCTCTATCAGAACTGGGTGCAGGACTATATCACCCAAATCAACAGCGATCTGTTTTTCGATCACGACGCCGAAGCCATCGTCGCCGCTTGCGGAGGCGACTGCCTGCCGGTATTTGAAACTCGTCAGAAACATGCCGAGTTTCAAGGTTTCGAGGCGCAAGTCGACGTTCCGCTGTGGGAGAGCGATCACCGACGGTTGACCAGCCAGCTGTTTGCCGATTATGTGCGCGGGCGTTTCACCGACGGCAGCGATATTCCGCGGATGCCGCCGTTACGCTACGGCATGGAGCTGGGCTGGGAGGCTACGGATTGGGGAGTGACGGTTCGCATGACGCGCGGGGAAAAACAGGATAAGCCGGGGGTCAACGAGCGCCCAACCAACGGTTATTGGCAGTTGAACGTCGGTGCCGACTATCGTTTCCGTGTCGGCGAGCGCGTCGATATGTTATGGTTCGTCAAGGCTAACAATCTGTTGGACGACGACATCCGTAACTCCGTTTCCTATTTACGCAATGTGTCGCCGCAAGCGGGCAGGGGCGCGGAAATGGGGGTTCGGCTGGAATTTTGACGGGCGAAAGAAAAGCGATGAACAATATCGAGACGGCCTTGGAAAAGGCCCATAGCCAATGCAAACGGAGCGGTCTGAAACTGACCGATAAACGCTGCAATGTCTTGAAGATTTTGCTGCAGTCGGGAGAGCCGCTGTCCGCCTACGATATTGCCGACCATTACCGCAGTCAAATCGGCGAGCCGTTGTCGGCGATGTCGGCTTACCGGATGCTGGATTTCTTATTGCAGGCGGGCTTGGTGCACAAACTGGAGACCACCAACCAATATGTCGCATGCTCCCACATCGCTTGCAAGCATGAGCACCAAGTGCCGCAGTTCTTGATTTGCGACCGTTGCCATTCGGTGAAAGAGGTCGGTTTGCGCAAGCCGTTGCTGAACGAGTTGAAAGCCAGCATCGAGAACACCGGTTTTTCCCTGTTCAGCCAGCAATTAGAGCTGCACGGCCTATGCCGGCAATGCCGGGACAAAGGCTGAAACATGGGACGTAGCGGCTATTATCGGATTCCTACCAACATCATTACCGGTTTTCTCGGCGTCGGCAAGACCAGCGCGATCCAATGGTTGTTGCAACACAAGCCGGACGCTGAAACCTGGGCCGTCTTAGTCAACGAATTCGGCGAGGTCGGTATCGACGGCGCGCTGCTGCGGGCCCGCGGGGGGGGCGAGCGACGCGTCCATATCCGCGAACTGCCCGGCGGATGCATGTGCTGTTCGGCGGGCGTGCCGTTTCAAACGGCATTGAACCAGTTGCTCAAACAAAGCCGGCCGGACCGATTGTTGATCGAACCGACCGGTCTGGGACATCCGCTCGAATTGATCGGCATGTTGGGGTCCGGATATTATGCCGAGATCATCGACCTGCAGGCGACGCTGACCTTGGTCGATGCGCGTAAAATCGCCGAGCGGCGTTACCGCGATCACGAAATTTTCCGCCAACAAGTGCAGGTCGCGGACCGGATAGTCTCCAATAAGCGGGATTTGTATGGAGACGACGAAGCGCGGGAATTACGGGCATTTTTACAGGAACTGGGATTAGGGCGGGTGCCGCTCGATTTTGTCGAGCAGGGGCGGCTACAATCGGACTGGCTGCGGGAACCCAGGATGTCTACGGCGTCGGTCGGCCACGAGCACCAACGGTACGGCCGGCTGTTCGCCGAACCGGTGACGCTACCGGCGTGCGGATACGTCCGGGTGGATAATTGCGGCGAAGGCTATAACAGTAGCGGTTGGATATTCGCGCCGCGCTTTCGATTCGACTTCATGCGGATTTACCAGTTGCTGTCGGCCATGGACGCCGAGCGGGCGAAAGCAGTCCTCCGTACCGAACGCGGCTGGGTCGCATTCAATATGGCCGACGGCGTGCTGACGCATTCGCCGTTGCAGGATGCCGGCGATAGCCGCCTCGAACTGATAAGTTCAGTGCCCGGCGGCGAGCAGGATTTCGAACAAAGTTTAATGCGGGCCATCGCGGACCGCTAACCCGGGGCGGTCCGGCGATTCCGGCAGCTTTACGCGCCGTCGCGGCCGGACAACGTTCAATTGCGGCCTAGCGGGCGATATCCCGCACCGTATCTAACGTCCAAGTTGTATTTGCTTAAGCTTGCACTAAGCTTTAGGGGGTTTATTACAACAACTCCCGAGGAGAACAACATGAGCTTACTCGCAGAACAACCCAACACGATCGGCAAGGTGCTGGATACGAGTTTCAAACTATATGCCCTGAGTTTCAAGAAACTGATCGGTTTGGCGCTGATCATCGCCGTGCTGGCGCTGGTTTTCAATCTGGTGGTACAGACGACGATGAGCGGTTTGCAAACCGGTGCGGAAGATCCGTCCGCATTTTTGCAGGCGCTGCCGGTGTTTTTGGTTGTCGTTCTGATCTACGGTCTGGCGAAGATAATTTTGTATGCCGCGATGGTGTATAGGATCGACAACCTGGTTCACGATCGAGAAGACGGATTTGCCGAAGCAATCATGCTGGGATTGAAAAAGCTTCCGGCGATGCTGTTGGCAGCCATTTTATATATGTTGGCTTGCATGGGGGGCATGTTGCTGCTCGTCGTGCCCGGCATCATCTTGTCGTTGTCGCTGGTGTTCTATCCGTTCTTGCTGATTTTGGAAAACGAGAGTGCTCTTCAGTCGTTGAAGAGCAGTCACAAGCTGGTGTGGGGCAATTGGTGGCGGACGATGACCGTTTTCATGGTGCCTGGTATCTTGCTGGTGATTGTGTTTTTTATTTTGGGATTTCTTGCCGCCTCCATCGGAGGTCTGAATCAGGGCTTCAGTTGGTTCGACGTGGTCAATAACCTGTTCGTTGCGATTTATCTGCCGTATTTTTACGGTTTGGGTTATGTCCAGTATCACGATCTCAAGCTTCGGGCCTACGGCGGCGACCTGGAAGCACGAATGGCTGTGCAATAATCCTCGCATCGCCACGCGATCGAACATGGGATTAAGAGCCTTGCTATTCGTATTGTTGCCGGGCTTGCTGCTACAGGCCGAACCGGCAGCCGGCAGCCCGGCCTCGTCCGCGGCCAATCCGCGTTACCAGTCCGAAGCCTTGGAAGCGGGCGGTCGGTCGCCGGAAAGCGGGCGGGGACTTTGGGTGACGCCGCTTGGAGACCGCTTGCCGGACCGGCTTACGCCGGCGCAGGCGCGTTTCGTCAACTCGCTGTTAAATCCGCCACGGCTGCACAAAGGGGCGTTGTTGGATGAAAGCGGCCTCGGCGAATTGCTCGCGCAAATCGTTGAGCCGCAGGAAAGCTCCCAGGTTGTCCGTTGGTGGGAGTCGCTACTCGAATGGTTAAAAAGTCTGAAGGTGGAGTCGGACGGTGACGATTGGCGATGGTTGGTGGATTTGATCAAAGGGCTTTCCCCGTCGGAAGATACCGCACGCGCGTTGGTTTATATCGCCGGCGCCGTTACCGTACTGGCTGCACTGGCTTTGGTCGGGCGCGAACTTTATCTCGGCGGACCGTGGTTTCGTTTTGTCGGTCGCCGACGTCGGATGCCGAAACGTGAGGCGGCGGGGGATCGTAACGTGCCGGCGGATTCCGCCGTCGATCCGGATACCTTACCGCCTGCCGGGCAAGTGGCACTGTTGCTGCGGCGCTGCATTGCGGTAATGGCCGAACGCGGAGAGTTGCCTAACAACCCGGCCTTGACCAACCACGAACTCTGTCTTTGTCTGCGGCAAAATTTTCCCGCGTCGGCGGCGGCGTTCGCCAGCTTGGCGGAGTTGGCGGAGCCAGTGTTGTACGGCAATGAAGATCCACCCCGGCAAGTTGTGCTCCAGTGCCGGCACCAATCCTCCCTGATTTTGACCCAATGAGAGACCGCTTGGTGACTTTCGCGGCTGCGGCCGCGGCCCTGCTGTTGACCGCCGTCCTGTTGCTTCCGCCCCGGGGACCTGGTGGCGAGGAGTTGTCGTTGCCGACCAGCGAGGACCGAGGCGGAAGCGGATTGATGGGGCTAAAGGCGTGGCTGGAACAAGGGGGGATCGCGGTCTACAGTCTCAGGAGGCGCTATGGGGATTTGCCGGATCGGAACTTGCCCGGCGGCAAAGGCAGTGTGCTGATTGTCGTGTTGCCCCAGTTACGTGAGGCATTGCATTCGGAGTGGGCGGACTTGCAGGACTGGATAGCCGGCGGCAATACCGTCGTTTTCTTGAACCATGGCTACGGCAAACCGATATGGGCGGAAAACAACGACTGTTTTTGTGATGCCGTGCAGTTGCTTGAAGAGTTCGGTTGGGATCTGACCTCGTCTGGCTCGCCCGAGTCGGACGATCCTCTGCACGAAGGGAGCGTTGCCTTCAAACAACGCATCGAGAAACTGCAATCCGGCTTGCAGGCGATAATCCCCGCTATCACGGAAATTTTACCGTTATCCCCATCGCCGATACTGCAACCGGTCGGTCCGCTCGAGAGTCGGATGGTTCCGGCGTCGATCGGCGAAAGGTGGCACCTGGCGGCGGGCGGCGAGCAATTGGCCGTGCGTTTGTTCGGTTTCGAGGGCGATCCGGAGCGCACCGTGGTGTGGCTGATCGAGGCCGGGCAGGGACGTATCGTAATGTCGTTGGCCGGCGACCTGTTTTCCAACGATATGTTGAACCGGGCGGGCAATGCTCGCTTGTTGAAACAGTTGTTGTCGCACACGCTCGCCGACGGCGGGCAGGTAATTTTCGACGACTATCACTTCGGACTGTCGGATTTGTACGATCCCGAGCAGTTTTTTAGCGATTCCCGGCTGTATCGCAGCGTCGGCCTGATCGTCCTCTTCTGGTTCCTGTATGTTCTCGGCTACAGCAACCGCCTGGCGCCGGTCGCGCCGGAAAAGGCGAAAACCGCGATGCTCGACTCGGTGGCCGCGATGGCCGGATTTTTTGCCGGCCGACTCGATAAAAAATTGTTGGCGCGCGAACTGGTGAAGCATTTCATTCACGATATCCGCCTGAAACGGCGGTTGCCCGACGAAGGGGCCGTCTGGCACTGGCTGGAACGGCATCCGCAAATCGAAAAACTCGAGCTGGAGCGGCTGAAGGAGGCGATGGATCAACGTTGCTCCCGCCTGCAACCGCTATCCGAAACACTAAGCGAAATAAGGACCAAATTATTATCATGAATGCTGCGGCACAATTTGAATCCACGTTAAAAAGCCGCTTGAGCGGCGTTGTTTGCGGCCTGGAAGACACGTTGCACGGGCTGAGCATCGCCTTGATTGCGCGCGGCCACGCCCTGTTGGAAGGCGCGCCGGGTTTGGGCAAAACCTTGCTGGCCAAATCCCTGGCGCAGCTGCTGGGAGGCGAGTTCGGGCGCATACAGTGCACGGCCGATCTGATGCCCTCCGATATGACGGGCATCCACGTTTTTAACGAACACGAAAAACGCTTCGTTTTTCTGCCCGGCCCCTTGTTCAACAAAGTCGTGCTGGTCGACGAAATCAACCGGACCGGACCGAAAACGCAGTCCGCGCTGCTGCAGGCGATGGAGGAGAGTATGATAACCCTCGACCGCACGAGTTATCCGCTTCCAGAGGACTTTTTCGTCATAGCATCGCAGAACCCGCTGCATTACGAAGGCGTATTTCCGCTTCCCGAGTCGCAGCTGGACCGCTTTCTGCTGCGTTTGGAAATCGGCTATCCAACGCAAGAAACTGAAATGTCGATATTGCGCCGCTACGACCGTCCTGGCGGCGGCCACTCGGATTCGGCGGATTCGCTGCAGGCTTTGTCGGAAGACCAGCTTTCAGCGGCGCGCAGGGAAGCTGCGGAGGTACATGTCGCCGATTCGCTGTACCGCTATGTAGCCGAAATAGCGGCGCATAGCCGCAATCATCCGTTTCTGGCGTTGGGGTTGTCACCGCGCGGGGCGCTGTCGCTGATGCGTTGCGCGCGTGCCGAGGCCGCTATCCGCGGTCGGAGCTACGTCATCCCCGACGACATCAAGGCGGTGGCCTCGTGGGTGGTGGGCCACCGGTTGGTGCCGACCTCGGAAGCCGTTTTGGAGGGCGTCGACGTGATCAGCATTTACCGCAATATCGTCGAGGAGGTGGCGGTACCAAGAGAGGCGGAGTGCGTTTGAGATGTCGCTTTCCTTGCGGATGCTATGGTTGTCCGGGGCGGTCATCGCCTTGGCCGTCGCCGGCCTGTGGAGCGGCGAACCGTTGGCCGGTTGTTGGCGTTGGCCGGCGGCGCTACTATTATTGACGGCGGCGTGGGAGCGTTACCGACTGCCGGCGGCGGTCGGCTTCGTCCGCACCGTCGAGCCGACGATCCCTCTGGGACAGCAGGCACGCTACCGCTTGCTTATCGCCAACGAGAGCGGACAACCCATCACGGTGGACTATCAGCCGCATTATCCGCCGTCGTTAACCGGCGATGCCGACATTCGGCGGCGTTTTCTCGCTGCCGGCGAAACCGCCGAGGACGATTTGCACATTATCGGACTGAAACTAGGGCCTTCCGAGTTGGGTCCGCTCTATGTAAGGATGTTGGGACGCTACGGTTTGCTGTGGTGGAACCGGCGCATCGACGATCCGGTCGCGTTGCTCGTGGAGCCGGATCGTCTGGACCGGTCTTGTTTGGCGCACGGCCTGTCCGCCGCCGGCAAGCGGAAGACGCAGCAGCAATCGGTTTCCGGATACGATTTGCTGAACCTGCGCGATTATCGGTATGGAGATTCCATGCACGGTGTGGACTGGAAGGCGACCGCCCGCCGCCGGCAACCGATGGTGCGGGTATTTCAGCGCGAACAACGGTTGGAAACGGCAATTTTAGTCGATTGCGGACGCGGAGCGAATATCCAATATCAATTATTGGACCGCCTGCATCATTTCGTCAACGTGGCGGCCAGGCTCAGCGAATACGCGGTGGCTAACGGCGATCAAGTGGCTTGCATTGCGTACGCCGCGGGTGTCGTTGCCAGGTCTCCGATGGCGGGGGGAGCTGCTGCGCTGCAGGCTGTCCGCAGCGTATTGTCCGAGCTTACGCCTCGGTTCGAGGAATCCAATCCCTTGGCGCTGGCGTTGGAACTGAGCAAACGGCTCCGCCATCGCAGTCTGGTCGTCTTCTTGACCGAAATGGAACATTGGGAAAGCAGCGGCCAATTGCGGCAAGCGGTGCATTTGCTTTGCGCCAAGCATCATGTGCTGGTGGCGTCGCTGGAAGACGACGATATTCGCCTGGTTTTAAAGCAGTCCGCCAAGCATTGGCTGACTCCGTATCGGCATTTTGCGGCGCTGGAGTTTCTACGCGGTCGCGAACTGACTAGACGGGAACTGTCGCGTGCCGGCGTTTCCGTGGTCGCAGCGCCGGCTCGGCAAATCGACGACGAATTATTGCGGCAATATCGCCGATTGCGGGAACGTTCTGCGGTTTGAACGATGCCGCTATAACGCCTCTTGCTTTCCCTTTCTGTGCGGAAACCCGACGAGCAAGAGATGCCAGAAAAGCGCCCCGCTGCCGATACCGATCAGCAACCGGTCGCTTAGCTCGAAGCGGGGGTCGGGAGAGACGAAGCCCTCGATCGTACCGGCCACGATCAGAAACGGGACGGCGGCCAGCATGACTTTGCCGGCGGTCGTCGTTACCCGTCGAAAAGAATCGGCCCGGTTCAAAGAGCCGGGGCGAATCAACGCTTCGCCCAGTTGCAACCCCATCGCGCCGGCGATGACGATGACGCTCAGTTCGACCACACCGTGGCCGATAATGAATTCGAACAACGAGCGGGCCATATGGTGGTGCGCGGTAAATGCGAAAATTCCGCCCAACATCAGTCCGTTCATCGTTATGATATATAGTGTGCCAAGCCCATATAAGGCGCCCAATGCGAAGGCGAACAGCGTGACCGTGACGTTGTTGGTGATGATGCTGAACGACAGCACCGATGACGGCATGATGTTGAGCAGATCGTCGGTCCAAAGTTTTCCGGATTCGACATGATTGATCATTTCCGCCGAGGCGAACAATGCGGCCAGTTCCGGATTGCGGTAGACCAGAAGCCAACCGACGCCGATCGATATCAGAAACAACAGCAGCGTGTTGACCAGCGCCGAACGCATGCTCCGCATCAACTCCGGGATTTCCCGACAATACAGATCCTGCAACTGCCTTAGAAAATGTCGGGGCGGGCGGTGGATCGTTTCATGGACACGGATAAACAGCGACTCCAGATAACGGGTGATCGGACTGTTAGGTAGTTGTTGCCTGGCCAGAGCCAGATCGGCGATTAGGGCTCTAAATCCGGAAATGACTTTACGCGCATCGTCGACTTCGTGATCCGCTGGCGATGGGCCGAGTTTTCGTTCCAGTTCCTGCCATTGCCCGCTGCGCGACTTCAACCAATGCACCATAGCCTGCCGCGATCGTTCGCCGTTCATCGTTCGCTCCCGCTAAGTCGTTCCAACTGGCGCAGGATTTCCTTTGCGTAAACCGATTGTTTGCCTACCTGTTCCGGAACGGGGTGGCCTGTCCGTTCCAGGAAGCGGGCGCCGAGCCGGATCCGGCCTTCAACGTTCAGTTGCGGCCAACGCTCGAGCAAATCCAGCAGCAAGGTCTGCTCATCGCTTGGCAAATGGGAATGCAGCGCCAAATCGGTTGCCCTGCTGAGGGTTTTGGCATTGACCGTGTTGTCGTAAACGAGCAGCAATCCGGCGGCCATATCGCCGATTCTCACCTGATGCCGGGTCAGTGCGACGCAGGCCAGGCCGACCGCATAAAAACCGGGCAGACTGTCGATTAAACGAAAGACGTTACGCACCAGTATCGCCCCGGCGTCCGGCGCCCGTCCGTCCAGCGTTACCAGGCGTACTCCGGCCATCCGTTTGCCCGGGGTTCGTCCGGACATCAGGATTTCGAGCAGCGGATGGTATAAGAAAAAGATTACCGCGGCCGGGACCAGCCAAATCATCACCAGAACCGACGGCGCATCGCTCCAATGCTGGATTTCGATGCCTTGCAACAGCGCGAGCAGGTAGCCGCAAGCGATCAGCCACGCCAAGGCCAATAGCAAACGGATATGCCAGTCGATGACGAAGGCGTGCGAGCGAGCCCCGATACCCGCGATCTCCAATTTATAGTCGACGGCCTCCGGATTTTGGAGGGTGAGATGCCCGAAAGGCGCGGAATGACCGGTATTTTGAGGCGAATTATCGTTCATGTGTGGTCCGTGGCTAATGATCTTTGTCGGCAACGCGGCATCGATTCCGAATAAACCTTGCATACAACCGTTTTCCTTGCAATCTGCGCGGCAAGCATAGATCGCTCAATGTTGGTTGTTTCGTATCCGGCAAACTACTGTCAACTATAGCCATGCAGCGGCAATGCGTCCATGTTCAGTTGACCGATTTGTTAAGTAAAGCGCACGAGGCCGATCCGCCGTTCATGTAAAATTAAGCCGGCGCGTGGTAATTTTTCTGTGTAATTAACGAATAATCCGGATTACGGGGCGATCCTGGGCGACGATAGCCCGAGACTGACTGAACCGGCTGCATCTTTGCGGGTCGAACCGTAGAGCCGGGTTAGCCCAAATCTGTTTAGGGGGTGAGTTATGTTCCGTTGTTATCGTTCTGTTTTGATCTGTCTAGCCGTGGTAATCGCGGCCCCTGCCGCCGTTGTTGCCGATGTTCGGCATGATGCTGGAAAGTCAGGCAGCCACCGCCAGTCGGCGCCGCGTACCGTTCATAAAACCGGGCCTAGCCGGCCGGCGAAGCGATCCGGCATTTCGGTCAGGAATGCACCACGTTCGCAGTATCAAAGCCATCCGATGTTCCAGACCTACAAACCCTCTCATCCGCAGCCGGTTCCCCATTTCGATCGACACCCGCACGATTATTACAAACCGGGCTATAGATTGCGCTATTTACCGCGCGGATCCGTGCAGCTACATCTCGGCGGACTGGAATATTTCTTTTTCGACGGTTTTTTTTACCAGCCGTTTTCCGACGGATATTTCATCGTCGACGCGCCGATCGGCGCCATCGTCCTGAGTCTGCCCAGGCTGCACTTCAGCTTTAATCTAAACGGTATCCTTTATTTTCGGGCCGGTAATACCTTTTACCGACGCCATTCTCCCCGAGGTTATATCGTCGTTCCGGATCCCGGCTACGGTTACGACTGGCGTTGATTGGGTACGATCGGTGTTGGGAAACGCGTAGGAAATTGGTAAACTAAACCCTTTTTATCGGCAAGTCGTCAAGCAATACATGGAAAACCTTGGAGTGTCGTTGCGAGCGAGCAATCTGGCGTGCGTTCGCGACGACAGAGTATTGTTTTCGGGATTGAGTTTTTCCGTCGATGCGGGACAGGTTATATTGTTGGAAGGCAAGAACGGCAGCGGAAAGACATCGTTGTTGCGGATTATTTGCGGATTTAGGGAACCGGATGAAGGAACCATCGAATGGTGCGGTCAACCGGTCGGGAGCAGCCGTTTTCATGCCGACATGGCGTACGTTGGGCATTTGGACGGCATAAAGAAAGAGTTGTCGGTATTGGAGAATTTGAAAATGGCGTTGGCCTTCGGCCGGCCGGGGCGATTCACCATCGAGCAGGCTTTGGCAAAGGTTCATCTGTCGGGATATGACGACACACTGGTGCAAGCCTTGTCTGCCGGTCAGAAACGCCGTTTATCGTTGGCCAGGCTTTTGATCACGCATAATGTGTTATGGATTTTGGACGAACCGTTTACCTCGCTGGATAAACAGGGTATCTCGTTGATCGAGTCGTTGATGATCGAACATGTCGACGATGGCGGCATGATTATCCTAACTTCCCATCACGATTTGGCGCTGCACACAGCCGACGTGCAACGTAT
>JBNLFT010000041.1:0-18714 GCA_050305675.1 Methylococcaceae bacterium | reverse complement strand
GTTTGGAACTTAAGCCGTTTCCAACGGGCCGTTGGCGTCTTCAGGGTCGCCTTCGTAAGGCGTGGCGTATTTGCAGTCTTTTTGCGGACAGACTTTTTCGGTGCCGCGACGTTTGGTGGTTTTCAGCGTCAGGATCGGCCAATCGCATTCCGGGCAGCTTTCGGAGACCGGGGCATTCCACAATGCGTAATCGCATTTGGGGTACTCCGAACAGGAATAGAAAATCTTGCCGGAACGCGATTTCCGTTTGAATATCGTTCCTTTCCGGCATTGCGGACACTCAATTGCGGTATCGACCGGCTTTTCGAGCGGCTCGATATGCTTGCAGGCGGGATAGTTGCTACAGCCGATGAATTTGCCGTAGCGTCCGCTCTTGATGACCAGTTTCGAGCCGCATTTAGGGCAGCCGCGTCCTTCCACCACTTCGGCCTCGGCCGGTTGGTTGCCGTCGTCGTTGAGATTGCGGGTGTAGGAACAATCGGGATAGTTGGTGCAACCGATGAAACGGCCGTTTCGTCCCAGGCGGATCGACAGTTGGCCGCCGCATTCGGGACACTTTTCCTCGATGATTTCCTGGGTTACGTCCTTACGCTGAACGCTTTCCTCCTTTTCTCCGATCAATTTAACGAACGGTTGCCAAAAATCGTTCATTAGCGGAATCCAGTCCTTTTCTCCTCGCGAAACCGCATCGAGCTGGTCTTCCAGGTTGGCGGTAAAGTCGTAATCGACGTATTTCGTGAAGTGTTCGGTCAGGAATTTGTTGACGATGCGGCCGACGTCGGTCGGATGGAACCGTTTGGTTTCCAGCACCACGTATTCGCGGTTTTGCAACGTCGAAATAATGGTGGCATAGGTGGAAGGACGGCCGATCCCGTGCTCCTCCAAGGCCTTGACCAGGCTAGCCTCGCTATAGCGCGGGGGCGGTTCGGTAAAGTGCTGGGCGGCGATAATATCCAGCAAATCGACCGGCCGGCCTTCGTCCATCGGCGGCAAAAAACTTTCCTTGTCGTCGCCTTCCTTGCCGTCGTCCAGGCCTTCCAGATAGACCGCCATGAAGCCGGGCTTGGCGATGGTGGAGCCGGTTGCCCGAAACACGTTTTCGGGGCCGCCGCAGTGCAGGTCGACCGCGACCAAGTTTAACGTGGCATGGATCATCTGGCAGGCGATGGTGCGCTTCCAGATCAATTCGTACAATTTGAATTGCTCGGCGCTCAACCGGTTTTTGACTTGCTCCGGCAGTCGCCTAATCGAAGTCGGGCGGATCGCCTCGTGCGCTTCCTGGGCGTTTTTCGATTTGGTTTTGAAGGAGCGCGGCTCTTTCGGCACGTTGTCGGCGCCGTATTTTTCCGCGATCAGGTCGCGGATCTCGGCCACCGCTTCTTCCGCCAGATTGACCGAGTCGGTACGCATATAGGTGATCAGGCCGGCGGTTTCGCCGCCCAGATCGATCCCTTCGTAAAGTTGCTGAGCCACCATCATCGTGCGTTTGGTGGTAAAGCCCAGTTTCCGGGCAGCCTCCTGTTGCAGCGTTGAGGTGATAAACGGCGCGGCGGGATTGCGCCGACGCTGCTTTTTCTCCAATTTGGCGACAATCAGTTTGCCGTCGGCGGCGTCCAGCAGCGTCTGTTTGACTTCGCTCGCCCGGGTTTCGTCGGTGATGCTGAATTGCTCCAGTTTTTCGCCGGCGAAATGGGTCAGCTTGGCTTTAAAAGGTTGTCCCTGGGCGCGGACATCGGCGGTGTGGGTCCAGTATTCGCGGCTGACAAAGGCCTCGATTTCCTGTTCCCGTTCCACGATCATGCGCAGGGCCGGACTTTGAACGCGGCCGGCGGATAGCCCGCGGCGGATTTTCTTCCACAATAGCGGCGACAGGTTGAAGCCGACCAGGTAATCCAGCGCGCGACGAGCCTGCTGCGCATTGATCAGCTTGGTGGACAGTTCGGTCGGGTGGGCGATGGCTTCGGTCACCGCTTTCTTGGTAATCTCGTGAAAGACGACCCGATGCACCTGCTTGTTTTTTAGAAGATTCTTTTCTTTTAAATGTTCGTAAACGTGCCAGGAAATCGCCTCTCCCTCGCGGTCGGGGTCGGTCGCCAGAAACAGCGTGTCGGCGCTCTTCATTGCTTTGCCGATTTCCTGCAAATGCCGAAGATTACGCTCGATGACCTGGTATTTCATAGCGAAATGGTTGTTCGGGTCCACCGCACCTTCCTTCGGAATCAGGTCCCTGACATGCCCGTATGAGGCAAGAACCTGATAGTCCTTTCCCAGATATTTTTCAATGGTTTTGCATTTAGCCGGCGACTCTACGATGACTAGGTTTTTACTCATGATGGGTACAGCGAAGAGGGATTAATGCAACGATGTAGGGACTTCGTTATAAACGATATCTTCCATCCTGGAAAAAGCCGCGGCGTCGTCCGGTTGGCTCAGCAGAATCATCAACACCAGCCATTTCAACTTTTCCAGCGTAATGTTTTCGTTTTTCAACGCCATCGCGCGGTCGATCACGATCTCGCGGCTGGTTGGGTTGAGAATCTTGTTGTGTTCCAGAAACAGCAAGAAATCCCTGCATTCAAGATCCAAAGCGGCTTTTTCCTGATCGCAAAAGATGCGGAAAGCGGACGATACCGAAGGTGTAATGGTGCTCTCTTCGGTCAGCGATTCCAGCCAATCGAAGGCTTTTTTGACTTCGGGTTGTTCGAAACCGGCGTCGATCAGTTCGTTGGCGATGGCGTCCGCGTCGTCGAACATTTCGATCTCGTTATCGAGATAGTTTTCAAACAAATAGATCAATACATCAAAAATATCTTCTTTCATTATGGCTGTTTATTTAATTCGAAAGTAGCTGCCGCCAGCCGCCGAGGCAATGTAGCCTTGTAGCTCGAGCACCAGCAACATGGATGAAACGATTTCAACGGAAAATCCGCTTTGCCGAACCAGGTAGTCTATAGTTGTGGGGCTGAATGGTATTAAATTCAATAGATTTTGTTGTTCCAGGTCAAGCTCTGATTGCAAATTTTGCCGATCGTTCACTTCATGTCGTTGATTGTATTCTCCAAGCTCTTCCAGAATGTCGTCGGTCGTTTCGACCAGCTTTGCGCCTTCCTTGATCAAGGCGTTGCAGCCACGGGCCAGCGGGTTGTAGATGGAACCCGGTATCGCAAAGACTTCCCGGTTTTGTTCCAGCGCCAGCCGGGCGGTAATCAGCGAGCCGCTTTGCCGCGCCGCCTCGACCACCAGCAGGCCGACGCACAGCCCGCTGATGATGCGATTGCGGCGCGGGAAGTGGTTGGCCAGTGCGGCGGTTCCGGGCGGAAATTCGGACACGATGGCGCCTTGTTTGACGATGTCGCCGGCCAGTTCCTTATGGCGGGCCGGATAAACCCGATCCGGACCGGTCCCGGCCACGGCGATGGTATGGCCGCCGGCTTTCAAGGCGCCGCGGTGGCTGGCGGCGTCGATTCCGAGCGCCAGGCCGCTGGTGATAGTGTAGCCGAAGCGGGCCAGGGTTTGTGCAAAATCGGTGGCGATTTGCACGCCCTGAACGGACGGGTTGCGACTGCCGACGACGGCGATTTGCGGCTGAGACAACAGCTCGATATTGCCGCGGACGAAGAGTATCGGCGGCGGGCTGGTTATCTCCTTTAACAATTCGGGATAGCGTTCGTCATCCAAGGTCAGTATGTGATTGTCCGCCTGGCCTCCCCACGCCAGGTCCTGCTCGACCTGCCGCCAATCGGGATGGCGCAGCGCTTCGATGACGGCGTCGCTCAGCCCTAGCGCGGACAGCGTGCCGTAGGACGCCGAGAATACCTGCTCCGGCTCCAATCGATCCAGGATATGGCGTATGGTCGCGTTGCCGAGACCCGGGGTTCTCAGCATGGCTAGCCAATATTTAAGGGGTTGTTCGGGATCGATCGCGAAGGAAGTCAAGGCGGGTCGGAAGCAAGGCGGGTTGATCTTCGCTTGGAAGATCAACCGAACCCGATGGAGTGATTAAGGGGTTTTGATTTTGTCCAGTACGTGCAGGGCAGCGGTCGCTTCCATGACCAGGGCGTAACTCACTTTCTCGAAAGGACGGAAAACCATCAGCACGCCGGCGATTTCGTCCGGAAGTTTGACGGCCGTGGTTTCGTCTATGTCGTGGAAAGGATCGGCCACGATCCGCCCGCGTTGATAGATGTCGAAGATTTGGCCGGTTTCGACGCCGTCGGCGGTACCGCGGTCGATGACTACGATGTTGTGCTGGCCGATTTGGGATACGCCGTTCATCACGCTGATGATGCTGCCGGAGATTTCGGTTGCCGGCGGATGGGGAAAGTAATTCAGAGCCAGTTCTCCGGCGTCGCTGACCATCAGGCGGTCGCCGATGCGAATTTCGCTATTTGCCTTATTGACCGACAATGTCGCCGGATCGCCCGCCGACTGCAGTGTGGTGTCGGCCACGTACACCGCCTCGTAACCGAGGACTTCGCCGGTTACCGGCCTGACGTACGGTTGGCCCTGACGATATACGGTGTAACTCAGGCTTTCCGGGTTCTCGATCGAACGTACGTAAATTCGGTCTCCGGTTCCGGCGATCAGGTGTTCCCCCGCAAAATCGATGACATAGGGCGAATTGGCCAGGTCTTGTTGGTCGACCACCTTGGGAGAGGTCAAGAATTGGCTGATGGCATCGGCGGGGATTAGTTTGATCGCTTCCTGCAGCGACGATTCCCTTATCGTCGGGCTGAGTTTGACGTTTCTGCTCAGGCTAAGGCGCGGCTTACCGTTTACGTAGGAAAAACTCAAAACGTCGCCGGGATAGATCAAATGCGGATTCTTGATCTGCGGGTTGCTTTCCCATAATTGCGGCCATTTCCAGGGGTGATGCAAGAATTTGCCGGAGATATCCCAGAGGGTGTCGCCTTTGACCACGGTGTATCGATCCGGATGGGACGGATTGATTTTAAGTGTATCGGCGGAGATAGCGGCGCTGAAAAGCAGTGGGATAATCGCCCCGAAAATTGCACGAAAAGCCATGTTTTAATCCTGAAACTATGTGAATGGGGTTTGGTCTGAATTCAAAGTTTAGTTGAATTCGGATAGAATTCCAGTCTTGCGAAATTATTGAGAAGTGGAGTGTTGGGTGAGTATTCTGAATATACTGGAATTTCCCGATAAGCGATTGAGAACCAAAGCGCAACCGGTCGAAGCGGTGGATGAAAGCATCGTAAAACTGGTCGACGACATGCTGGAAACGATGTATCAGGCAAAAGGTATCGGTCTGGCGGCGACCCAGGTCGACGTGCATAAACGGGTAATTGTTATCGATGTCAGCGAGGAAAAAAACGATCCGCTGTACCTGATCAATCCCGAGATCGTCGAAAAAGACGGCGTGGAAGAGTCGGAGGAAGGTTGTTTGTCGGTTCCGGGATTTTACGAAAAGGTGACCCGCGCGGACCACATCAAAATTAAGGCCTTGAACAGGGACGGGGATAGTTTTGAAATGGAGGCGAGAGATTTGTTGGCGGTTTGTATTCAACACGAGATGGATCATCTCGAAGGCAAGTTGTTCGTCGATTATCTGTCACCGCTAAAAAGAAAACGCATCCAGGCCAAATTGGAAAAAATCCATAAACAACTGCAACGCACATAACCGGGAAAGTCATGAGGATTATTTTTGCCGGCACACCGGATTTTGCCGTCCCGACGCTACGCATGCTGATCGATTCCGAGCACGAGGTATGCGCGGTCTATACCCAGCCCGACCGCCCCGCCGGGCGGGGGCGCAAATTGACGCCGAGCCCGGTCAAGGCACTCGCCTTGTCCGCTGGGCTCGAAGTCTTACAACCGGAAACGCTGAAAACCTCGGACGATCTACGCCAACTGGGTTCGTTCGGCGCCGACCTGATGGTGGTGGTGGCCTACGGTATTATCTTGCCGCAGGCCGTGCTCGATGCGCCGGCGCTCGGGTGCATCAACGTCCACGGTTCGCTGCTGCCGCGCTGGCGCGGTGCGGCCCCCATCCAGCGGGCGTTGATGGCCGGCGACCGGCAAACCGGAGTGACCATCATGCAGATCGTCAAGCAGCTCGATGCCGGCGATATGTTGCATAAAGAGGTCTGCGATATCCTGCCGAGCGATACTTCCGGAGATTTGCACGACCGTCTCGCCGAGCTCGGAGCCTTGGGTTTGCGCAAGGTGCTGCAAAAAATCGAGGACGGAACATTGGCCCCGGAAAAACAGGACGAATCGCTGGTGACCTATGCCGAAAAGCTGCAGAAAAGCGAGGCGTTGTTGGATTGGCGGCAAACGGCGGAACGGCTCGACCGCCAAGTGCGGGGATTGAACCCGTGGCCGGTGGCGCAGACAACTTATGCCGACAAAGTATTGCGGGTGTGGAAGGCGGTTGCGCTTCCGGGTGCCTGCGAACTTCCGCCCGGCACCATCAGTTGCCATGACAAACAGATTGACGTCGCTACGGGAGAGGGTTGGCTGCGCTTGCTGGAGGTGCAATTGCCGGGCGGAAAGCGGACGGATATCCAGGCGTTTATGAACGCCCATGCGCTCGACGGCGTCAGGCTCGGTGGATGAATTCGCGCCGACTTGCCGCCCGGGTGCTGCTGCGGGTGTTGCGCGACGGCCAGTCGTTGACGGCGGCCTTGGAGCAGCAGCTTGACAACGCGGCGAATGCGAAGGACCGCGCCTTCGTCCAGGCTCTATGTTACGGAGTCTGCCGGCAGTACCACCGGCTGGATTTCGTACTCGACCGACTATTGAGCAAACCGCTTCGCGGCAAGGATCTGGATATTCGGCTCCTGTTGTTGGCCGGCATTTATCAATTGCGCCATATGCGGGTCAAGCCGCATGCCGCGGTGTCCGAAACGGTGGCCGCCGCGGGCGGTAAAAGCTGGGCCAAGTCGTTGGTCAACGGCGTGTTGCGGCGCTATCAGCGAGAACACGAGTCATTGGAAGGGACGGCGGAGAGCGATCCGGCAGCCCGTTTTTCGCATCCGGACTGGTTGATCAGGCTGTTGCGGGAAAACTGGCCGGAGCGCGCCGAAGCGATCATGGCGGCCAATAACGAGCCCCCGCCGCTGGTGCTTCGGGTCAACTTGCGGCATGGTTCCAGAGAGGAGTATCTGGCCCTGCTGCAGGAGCGGGGAATTTCGGCGCAAGCCGCCGCTTATTGCCCGACCGCCGTCGTGCTGGAGCGCGCCGTAACGGTCGATCAATTGCCCGCGTTTGCCGCGGGCGGAGTGTCGGTCCAGGATGGCGCGGCGCAACTGGCGGCACAGCTGCTCGAGCTGCAACCAGGCCAGACGGTGCTGGATCTGTGTGCGGCACCGGGCGGCAAGACCGCGGCGATTCTCGAGCAACAGCCGCAATTAGGTTCTCTGCTGGCGGTCGACGTCGACGAGGGGCGGTTGGAAAAAGTAACGGAAAACTTGCGCCGCCTGCAGCTGCGAGCGGAGGTCCTGTGCGCCGACGCCGCTCGCCCGGAGACTTGGGCGAAGGGCCGCAATTTCGACCGTATTTTATTGGATGCGCCTTGTTCGGCATTGGGCGTCATTAGGAGGCATCCGGACATCAAGTTGCTTCGGCGCGAATCCGATATCGACGAGTTGGTTAAAGTGCAGGCCGATATTCTCGATGCGGCCTGGAGTTTACTGCGTCCCGGAGGAATGCTTTTGTACGCAACCTGTTCGGTGCTGAAGCGGGAGAACGAACAGCAAATGGCGGCGTTTTTAGCGCGCCGGGACGATGCCGAGGAGCAAAAAATCGATGCCGACTGGGGCTTGCAGCGAGTGGTCGGCAGGCAGATTCTAACCGGCGAATCGCAAATGGACGGTTTTTACTATGCCAAAATTCGCAAGAGGGTATAGGGTCGTCTGCCTGCTGTCGATGCTAATGCTGCCGCTTAGGCTCTCGGCCGCCGATTATTCGGCGCGCTTCGAAACGCTCGATGCGCGCCGCGAGGGCGACGATTTGATGCTGCGCGGCACCGTCGATTTTCGGTTGAGTCCGAAGGCCAGGGAAGCGATTGCTAAAGGCGTGCCGTTGTCCTGGGTGTTGCAGATCAAGCTACAACGCGACAATGGTCTATGGTATCGCACGCTCCACGAGCGCCGGGTTCCGTTCGTCATCCGCTACGAAGCGCTGTTGAATCAATATTCGGTCAACAAGACCGGGACCGCGAACGCCGAAATGTTCGCGACCCTCAATACCGCGCTCGGCCATATGGCGGCAATCCGCGAATCGATATGGCCCGGTCGCCGGTTGACGCTTGGCGAGAACGATCGATTGGCCTTGAAGATTCAGTTCGATCGTGAATTCTTACCGATCCCGTTGCGCCCCGAATCCTACTTCGATCCGCAATGGGATATGTCCAGCGATTGGTTGATATGGCATCCGCAAAAATGAAATTCCCCGCCAGCGCCTCGGTGTTGGTTCTGCTCGGCTTGATCTTGCTGTCGTTGCAGCTGATGAGTTCGGCCACCCAGGAGTCGTCGAAGCTGAGCGAGATGTATTCCTGGTTGTTGCTGATCAACACCCTGGGCTCGGTCGTTCTGTTCGGCTTGATCGGTATCAACCTGTATTCGTTGACCCGCCAGCTGAAGAAAAGGGAAGCCGGTTCCCGGTTGACGACGCGGATGTTGATGTTGTTCGTGCTGCAGGCGCTGGCCCCGGCCGCGATCGTGTTCTATTTTTCGATGCAGTTTCTGCACCAGGGCATCGACAGTTGGTTCAACGTGGAAATCGACCGGGCGATGGACGACGCACTGGAGCTCAGCCAGGCCTCGCTGGATCAACGGGTGCGCTGGCACATCAAACAAACCCGGCTGGTGGCCGCCAGCCTCGGGGGCAAGTCGGAGACGTTAACCGCGCTGGAAATCGGCCCCTGGCGCGAGACTTTGGATGCCGTGGAAATGGCGGTGTTTTCCGGCAAGGGGCGCATCATCGCATCGAACAGCGTCAACCCCAGCGATATCCTGCCGAAACTGCCGGACGAACAAATCTGGCTGCAGTTAAAACAAAACAATCAATACTACGCCATCGATCCGGAACGCGACGGCGAAATGCTGATTCGAGTCATCGTCTCGGTGGAGAACGACGAACCGAGATACTTGCAGGCGTTGTTTTCGGTACCGGTACGCATTGCCGATTTGGCCGATTCGATCGAATTCGCCTTCGTCCGTTATCAGGAGATGACGTTTCTGCGCGACTCGCTGAAGACCAGTTTTTCCCTGACCTTGTCGTTGGTACTGTTGTTGAGCTTACTGGCGGCGATCTGGCTGGCCTTTATCACGATCCGTAACATCGTGGCGCCGGTGAAGGAGTTGGTCAAAGGCACCCAGGCGGTCGCCGAAGGCAATTATCGGCAACAGTTGCCGGTTATCTCCCAGGACGATCTGGGCTTTTTGGTCGAATCGTTCAATCTGATGACGCGGCGCATTTCCCAGTCCCGGGACGAGGCGAGGGCGGCCAGTTTCGAAGTGGAGAGCCAGCGCGCCTATCTGGAGACGATACTGTCCAATCTGACCGCGGGCGTGATCAGTTTCGACGCCTCCTACCAGATCCGGACCGCCAATCAGGCGGCATACCGGATTTTGCACATACCGGTCAGCCATTTCGTCGGTCATCATCTCGACAGTCTGGCCGGGGAGCATTCAGAACTGGCCGAGTTGCTGGTCAATATTCAAAAGCTACTGGAGAAGGCGGACGATATCTGGGAACAGCGGATTGCCTTCTTGGGGCCTAACGGGCGGCAGGAGTTGCTATGCCGGGGGACGCCGCTGTTTACCCAGAGCGGAAACCGGGTCGGTGCGGTCGTGGTGTTCGACGATGTAACCGATCTGATTCAGGCCCAGAAGAATGCCGCCTGGGGCGAAGTCGCCAGGCGCCTGGCTCATGAAATCAAGAATCCGCTGACACCGATACAGCTGTCGGCGGAACGGTTGCAGCATAAGTTGGCAAAAGACCTGCCGGAAGGTTCGGCGGACATATTGCACCGCGCGACGCGGACCATCATTCAGCAGGTCGAGGCCATGAAACGCATGGTGGACGACTTCGCGGAATACGCGAAACCGTCGAAAAAGCAGGTCAAGACCATCAACCTGATCGAGTTGATTCAAGAAGTGCTGAATCTGTATACGTTGCAGTCGACCATCGCGTTCGCGACCTGTTTCGCCGCCGACGAGGTCCTGGTCAACGCCGATCCGGACAATATTCGCCAAGTCTTGCACAATCTGATCAAGAACGCGCAGGAAGCGATGGGCGGCAAGGGGAGGATCGAGATCAAGGTGGCCAGAGTGCAGAGGAACAATGCCAATTACGTCGAATTGGCGATTTACGATCACGGGACGGGCATAGACGAGCAGCAAATCCAGACTGTTTTTGAACCTTATGTGACGAGCAAGGCCAAAGGCACGGGACTGGGGCTGGCCATCGTCAAGAAAATTATCGAAGAGCACGGTGGCGTGATTTGGGTCGATACCGCGTATAATGGTGGCGCGGGATTTATCATCCAGCTGCCCGGCATTTAATTTTGGAACCTTTTTTAAGATGAATAAGCAAGAACCCTATATTTTGGTAGTCGACGACGAGCAAGATATTCGCCAGCTTGTGTCGGAAATTCTGGAGGACGAGGGCTACCAGGTCGCGATGGCGGAAAATGCCGTCGCCGCCAGGGCCTTGAAAAAAGAGCGCCATCCTTATTTGATTTTGCTGGATATCTGGATGCCGGACGCCGACGGCATTACCTTGCTGAAGGAATGGGTGGCGGAGGATGATAATTTATGCCCGGTGATCATGATGTCGGGCCACGCCTCGGTGGAATCGGCCGTGGAAGCGACCCGTCTTGGCGCCTACGACTTTTTGGAAAAACCGTTGTCGATGGCGAAATTGTTGCTGACCGTGGAACGCGCGTTGGAAGCCAGCCACCTGCAGAAAGAGAACGC
The DNA here is from genome assembly GCA_050305675.1 of Methylococcaceae bacterium. Lineage (GTDB taxonomy): Bacteria > Pseudomonadota > Gammaproteobacteria > Methylococcales > Methylomonadaceae > Methylomarinum. Next base: position 7,768 of record JBNLFT010000041.1, on the reverse strand, counting down.
CGGGCTGAAACAACAATTGATGTGGGGTATCGAGCCGGTCGGCAAGAGCGCGGTGGTGGAGCGGACCAAGGACCAAATCAAGCGTTTGGCGCAGCACGACGCGAGGGTTTTGTTCGTCGGCGAAGCCGGTGTCGGCAAGGAGATGTACGCCCGTTATCTGCACAATAACAGCGCACGCCGGGACGGCCCGTTCGTCGACGTTTCGGTCGGCAGTATTTCGCCGGAGAATTCGGCGGTCGAATTTTTCGGTCGCGAGGACAGGGACGGTAAGATCTATCGCGGCTTATTGGAACAGGCCCATGGCGGAACGTTGTTTTTGGGCGAAATCGCAGGCATGGACCAGGAAACCCAGGCGCGGCTGCTTAGCGCGCTGGAATCCAGTTCGTTCTTACGGGTAGGGGGCAGCGAGTCGGTGCGGGTCGACGTCAGAGTGCTTTCCTCGACCCGTATGAATTTGGAAGAGGAAGTTAGCAGCGGCCGTTTCCGTCAGGATCTTTATTACCTGTTGAATGTCGTCACGCTGGAAATCCAGCCGTTGCGCGAACACAGCGAGGACGTTCCGGGGTTGCTGAATTTTTACGTCGATCATTTTGTCGCGCACGAAAAATTACCGTTTCGGAAGTTTTCGATGGCGGCGCAGAATTATTTGCGCAATTACGGCTGGCCGGGCAACGTCCGGGAATTGAAGAATCTGGTGCAGCGGCTGATGATCTTGGGCGCCGGCGACGATATCGAATTGGAAGAAGTCAAGGACGCCCTGGGCTCGTTCGCCGACGAACCGGTCATGACCGGTTCGGTGCCGGAGTTTTTTAATTTGCCGTTGAAGGAGGCGCGGGAACATTTCGAGAAATCCTATCTGGAATACCATTTCGATAAAAACGGCGGCAGCGTTGCGAAGTTGGCCGCGGCCATCGGCATGGAGCGGACGCATTTGTATCGGAAATTGCATGCGCTGAAAATTAAACTGTAAATGGGCTTGAAGGGCTTTATTTTTTCTAGTAAAATCTTCGCTCTTTTAGATAGCCTTAACAAATTACGAAGCAACGATGAAAACATTTAGTGCAAAGCCCGCAGAAGTTAAGCGCGATTGGTACGTAATTGATGCAGAAGGAAAGACATTGGGTCGCCTTGCTACTGAAATTGCACGACGTCTTCGCGGCAAACACAAACCGGAATACACGCCTCATGTCGATACCGGCGATTACATCATTGTCGTGAATGCCGAAAAAGTTGCCGTGACCGGCAACAAGGAAAACGACAAAATGTATCATCGTCACACCGGTTACATCGGTAACATGAAATCCACTAACCTGGGTAAATTAAGAAAAACCTTCCCCGATCGTATCATCACGACGGCGGTAAAAGGGATGATGCCGAACAATCCTTTGGGACGGGCAATGTTCAAGAAGCTCAAAGTTTATGCCGGTCCCGAGCACAATCATCAGGCTCAGCAACCAAAAGCACTGGAAATATAAGCAGGGTAGAATATGGCAGCACAATATTATGGAACCGGTCGTCGTAAGAGTGCCGTAGCGCGCGTCTACGCAACCGTCGGTTCGGGTAAATTCACCATCAACAGCAAACCCGTCGAACAGTATTTCGGCCGCAAGACGGATGAAATGGTGGCTAGACAGCCGCTGGAATTGTTGGAAAAAAGCGGCGACTTCGATGTCAATGTGGTGGTTAGAGGCAGCGGTCCCTCTGGCCAAGCCGGCGCGATTCGGCACGGCTTGGCTCGGGCGTTGATCGAATTCGACGAAACGCTGCGGTCGCCGTTGCGCAGAGCCGGTTACGTCACTCGTGACGCGCGGGTGGTCGAACGCAAAAAGGTGGGCTTGCACAAGGCGAGAAAACGCCCTCAATACTCGAAACGTTAAGCATCTCGTTCTCGGCCTTCGGGCGCAGAACTTAAAAAGCCGGCGCTATTCCAAAGCGGCGGCTTTTTTTTGCGCGGTGGAAAGGTATTTTCGATCGGTTCAAGCCGCTATGTTTATCGGCGCTCTGAGTGCCCTGGAGCGGCGACTCGGGTGCACCGCAAAGCCAGTCTCGTTTTTGGCCGATCGACGAAGATTAAGCCGGATATTTCATGGAGGGAATGCGGTTTCCGGAACCCAGTAGGGCACAACCCGTCCCCGGTAAATATGCCCCGTCGTAAATCAAATGGCTCGGTTTCGATTATTTATTCCATGTACCAAGACCGGCTCGATGAAATATTGGGGGGATGGCAATCATTTAAATTAAACTATGTTATTTAACATGATTTGGGTGAGGGATATCCCGTAGATCTTTTGTTTCTTGAGGGTTTATTGTTTTTTTCCTTTTAGAGTCAGGCGGTTGGTAGGTGGCATCAATACTGCATTATACGGGGGGTTGTTTATTTCTGTTAATGAGGTAAGAGTGATGGCTCAAGAACTGGCTACTACGAAAAACGAACACGCAAAATCCAAACAAGGCGATACGACCGCGCTATTGTTAGGTACGGGGCTGGCCGTCGCTTCGATGATCCTGGTGCCGGCGGTGGCGATGCGCCTTGGGCTTGGCGCCAGTCTGACCGGAGCGTTAAGAATTGCGTTGATGAAGGCGTCCAGTCGGGCCACTTACGGCAGCAGGGACGATTCGGGGGCGTCCTCGGCGGGGTTCAGCTGCCATTGAAGGGAAATTCGTTAGCTCTACCTACCGGAATTTGTTTTATAATGCCCGATTTACGCGTAGTGGATCCGGACATAGTCATGAGTAATGAAAAAGATGTTTGCGATTTATGTGGTTTGCCCGTTGAAGTCGAAGGATTCGAACTGAAGACAACGGAGGGCGACAAGGCGTTCTGTTGCGAAGGCTGCAAAGGGATTTATCAAATGCTGCACGAAGACGATATCGTGGACGAGGCCGCGGCCGGTTCGTCTAGCGAGTAATTGTCCATTGCGGCGGCGCGGTCCATTTCATTTTTAGCAATTGATTTTTAATTGTCGTCTGTGTATCTTCTGGCTCTAACACTGCAAATGTCACGACTCTCGTTTAAAGGAAAAAAGATATGAAACATTCTCATGGCGATCACGCTATGCCCAAAATGATGAACCATCACGAAATGGGCCATGGGGCACACGCGCATCATGGAGCGCATTCGATGGGAAAACAAGTGGCTGTCGGCACCGTGGCAACGGCGACGGTCAATACCGGAGGTAGGTTAATGAGCAAGATTTCGAAACACCCCGTGTTGGTGTTCGGCCTGGGTGTCGTGGCCGGTTATTTTATTTACAAATACCGCAAGGAAATCATCGCCGGCACGACCAAAGCGGTCGATGCCGGACGTGATTTCGTCCTGAATCAAAAAGAAAATTTGGAAGATATCGTAGCGGAAAGCAAAGAAGAAAGCTGATAGTCTGTGTGACGTCATGAAGATTCATCGACGCGCAGCAATTATGCATTACGATTAGAACGGGCGATTTCCTGTTGAAGGTGTCGCCCGTTTTCCATTTTTGAATTTGGTCTTTTCTATGTCTATCCAAAAACAGTTTATCGTTCGCTATCGGGACGACGGTCACGTTCGCTTCCAGGTACCGGCGCAATTGTCCGATGAAGCGGTGGCGCAGCTGGTTACGGATAACGTTTCACGGATCGAAGGCGTTTATTCGGTAAAGATTTTTCGCAGCCAACTCAAATTATCGATCCGCTACCGGGAATCGGTCTGCGATTTTATGGCGCTGGCTCGACAGCTGCATAAGGTGCTCGGCGAGCTCGAAAAGAAAGGGGTGTTCGAACGGCAACTCGGCGCCCAAGCGGGTCCGAGCATAAAACAACGCCTGCAAGACAAGGTCAAGAACCTGAAAGCTTCGCGCTGGGCCAGCGAGAAATACGGCGATGCGAAGGAAACCTTGCAGGCCGCCAAGGTGATTACCAAGCTCGGGCTGAAAAAACCGCGGGCCTTGGTTAACGATCCGGAAAAGGCAATTATCGATTTTCTGAACGACATCCTGGTGCTTTATTTAATCAAATTGCATTGGCATCGAATCACCCAGGAATGGCTACCCAGGCCGATCGTGCATCGCTACGAATGGATGGCGGTATTTTATATGTTCTATCTGCTGATCCGTTCCCGTCGACCGAAAAAATAAGCTCAAGATGCCTTGCCGCAACGCAACCGCCGGCGAGGCGTTTTTCTCAATAGACTATTACATCTGCAGTTCGTATGGATGCCTACTCACCCGCATATAAGAACTTTCGTCTGGTCCATCAACTACAGCGGCGTATCCGAATCGTCTCGCCGGTATTGAAGAACGATCCCGAACGGGGGTATGTTCTTGAAATTCTGTTGAAAAAAAGGCCAGAAATCAAAAATGTCCGTTCCGTTTTCGTGCTCGGTTCGGTGGTTATCGAATTCGACAGCTCCCGCCTGCCGAAAAAAAACCTGTTGATTTTGCTCGATGCGGTGCTGGGCAATATCGCCCAGAAAAAAAAGACTCAAACCGCGAACGGCCGAAAAAAACTGGACGGTCCGCTACAGGAAATCGACTTGGCAGTCGACGGCATGAGTTGCGCCTCTTGCGCGCTATTGATCGAGATGGTGCTGAACCGCGATCGGCGGATTAAATCGGCCAGCGTCAATTTCGCCACCGAAACGGTCAGTGTGCAGGGACAGTTGGGCAAGGACGACGTGGTGCGGCGGATCGAAAGCCTGGGTTACGGCGCGTTGCCGATGGATACCCTGTCGCAGCGTAAAAACCTGATCGTCAAGGAGCGGCAACGAATCGAGGCGGCCCGGAAACGGTTGCTCTGGTCCGCCGCATTGAGCTTGCCGGTGGTGGCGGTCGCAATGTCGATGAGCAGGTCGAGGGCGGCTCATTGGCTGCAATTCTTGTTGACCACGCCGGTGGTATTCGGCGCCGGCAAACAGTTTTTCGTCAAGGCGGCTATGCTGGCAAGGCAACGTGCGGCCAACATGGACACGCTGATCGCACTCGGCGTCGGTTCGGCTTTCGGTTACAGCCTACCGGCCCTGTATCGACGCCGGGGCCATATTTATTTCGAGGCCGCCGCCGCGATCATTACCTTCGTCCTGTTGGGCCGGTATTTGGAGGAACGGGCCAGAGGCAGAGCCGGCGAGGCGATCCGCAAACTGGTCGACTTGCAACCGCAGACCGCAACCTTATTGCGGGAGGGCGAGGAAATAACGGTCGACGTCGACGCGGTGCGGGTCGACGACATCTTATTGGTCAGGCCGGGGGAGAAAATTCCGACCGACGGCATTGTGATTTTCGGTGTTTCCACGGTCGATGAGGCCATGGTTACCGGCGAAAGCATGCCAGTGGTCAAAGAAGTCGGTCAGCGGGTGATCGGCGGTTGCGTGAACGGCAACGGCGTATTGCAGATCAAGGCGACGGCTGTCGGCATGGATACCGTATTGGCCGGTATCGTGCATATGGTGGATCAGGCGCAGGCCAGCAAATTACCGATCCAGAAACAGGTGGATAAAATTTCCGCGGTTTTCGTACCGTCGGTGATGGCCGTGTCGGGGCTCACGTTTGCCGCCTGGACCCTGAGCGGGGCGCCGTTCGCCCATGCCTTCGGCAATGCGATCAGCGTGTTGTTGATTGCCTGCCCCTGCGCATTGGGCTTGGCCACGCCGGCGGCGATCATGGTCGGCACCGGTCAGGCGGCGAAAAAGGGTGTCTACATACGCAATGGGGAAAGCCTCGAGGTGGCGACGAAATTGAACGCCATCGTGTTCGACAAGACCGGCACCATTACCGAAGGCAAGCCGCGCGTGAGCGACTTGGTGAAGGTTTCGCGGCTGGGAGAAGACAAGATCGTTATGCTGGCGGCTTCGGCAGAGAGTAATTCCGAACATTTTTTGGCCAGGGCGATCGTCGAATATGCCCGCGAACGTTCGGTCGGCTTGACCGAATGCAGTCATTTCTACAGCGAAACCGGCCGCGGCATAGAAGCCGACGTCGGCGGGAAAAAACTGCTGCTGGGTAACCTGGCCTGGATGGAGGAACGCAAGGTCGATGTCGGGCGTCTGCTTGCGGCAGCCGGCGAGTTTGCCGAGCAGGGAAAAACGCCGGTGTTCATGGCCGTCGACGGCAAACAAGCGGCGCTGTTCGGCATCGCCGACAAGCCGAGGAAGGATGCGGAGCGGGCGATAGCCAGGTTGCACAAACTCGGCGTGGAAACGCTGATGGTGACCGGCGACACCGAAAAAACGGCACATTACATCGCCCGCCTGGTCGGTATCGACCGGGTGGTGGCCGACGCCCGGCCGGATGAGAAACTGGCAATCATTCACGAACTTCAGGAACGGGGAAACAAGGTGGGCATGATCGGCGACGGGATCAACGACGCCCCCGCGCTGGCTGCCGCCGATGTCGGTTTCGCGATAGGTAGCGGAACCGATATCGCGATCGAGTCGGCCGACCTAACCTTGGTCCAGGGCGATATTTCCAAGGTGACCGACACCATAGAATTAAGCGACGACACCATCGGTATCATCACACAAAACCTGTTCTGGGCTTTCGGTTATAACACGATCGCGATTCCGGTTGCGGCTCTCGGCAGGCTGAATCCGATGCTGGCATCGGCGGCGATGGCGCTCAGTTCGGTTTCGGTGATAGTCAATTCGTTGCGGTTGAGTAAGAAATAGGACGGGCGATGGATCATTCAATGCACGACATGCATGCGATGCACGATATGGCGGCCGCCGGCGGTTTCGATTACACCCTGGCCTTTGTCGCCGGTGTGCTCGGCAGCGGTCATTGTTTGGGAATGTGCGGCGCGTTGGTGTCTGGTTACTTCATGAAGAGCGGCGGGTCGCGTTCCTATTTGCCGTATTTCGCCTATCAGTTGACCCGGATTTTCGTGTACACGCTGGTCGGCTTCGCCGCCGCCGCATTGGGTTTCGTCTTGGTCTCGAGCGGTATGTTCGGCAAGATTCAGAGCATGCTGCAAATGGCCATCGGCGGCGTGGTCATCGTGTTGGCGTTGGGGATATTGGGCTGGATTCCGTTTCAGGGTTCGGTCAGATTGATCCCGATGACGGTATTGCGCAAAGGTTACGCGACCGCCAGCCAGAAAGGGCCGTTGCTGGGCGCCATGATCGCCGGTTTTCTGAACGGATTGATGCCGTGCCCGCTGACCTTTGCCATGGCGGTCAAGGCGACGACCGCCGCCACGGTGGCCGAGGGCGGCGCCCTGATGGCGACCTTCGGAGCCGGGACTTTGCCGACCATGTTGTTGGTCAGCGTGGCGTTTGGGAAACTGGGAGCCAAGGTTCGCGGTCTGATGCTTAAAGCGGCCGCCGTCATCATGATTTTCATGGGGTTGAATACGTTTTACAGCGGCCTCAGTTTTTACGTCGAGGAGGATTTCAAGCACCGGACCTTCCTCCATGCCTTGAAGGAGGAAATCGATGCCGTCATCGTCTTTCTTGGCGATATGTTGAATTATGTTAATACCATGATGAGCACTATTCAGGGGATGTAATGCAGCAATCCGATCTCGTTGAGCTGGCTCATGCGGCGCAGCGGTTGGAGTCGACAAACATCGCCACTCGCATCAGTCATCTCGTGGGCATGCCGATCGAAAAAGCCCTTGCGGCGTTGCCGGGGCACTGGTCCACCGTGGTGTCAAGGATCACCAGAACGGCGTTGGAAAAGGCGCTGGACGGCGCTTTGTATTCGTTGAAGCCGGTCGCCCGGAAACCGGCCAACCGAACCCATAAAGTATTGGCCGGCGTCAGCGGCGCGATCGGCGGTTCATTCGGTATCGGCGCGTTGGC
>JBNLFT010000040.1:7620-19467 GCA_050305675.1 Methylococcaceae bacterium | reverse complement strand
CGACTTTGTCCACCGGCCATTTGCAGTTGATGAAGGGCATTTTGGTGCGCGGAATCATGATTTCGACCACTTCGGTGGCGCCGGCTTCGAGCAGGTTGAAAATCATCAGCTTCTGGCTGCTGCCGAGCTGGCCGGTCTTGACGACGTCGTCGACCAGGGTGCGGAATTCGTCGACGTGCAGGATATTGTCGGGCGACTTTTCCTGCCCGACCAGAAAACTGGTGACGCGGTCGGATATTTTGCAGACCACCCAGCGCAGCGGCGCGACCAGGCGGATCCAAATACGGATAACCGGCACGACGATGCGGGTGCTGACGCCGACCGGGTTGGAAACGGCGACGGTTTTCGGCGTCACTTCGCCGACGACCAGCAACAGCGGCACCATGACGAACAGCGTAAGCCAGCCGGCTTTGGCTTCGCCGTAGAGTTCGACCAGGATCACCGTCATGTTAGCCGCCGCGGCGATATTGATCAGTTCGTTGCCGCACAAGATGGAGATGATCAATCGCCTCGGTTGCTCGAGCAGGGCGTGTATCGTCAGCGATTGGGGATGGTTTTGATTGTGCAGATTCTGCAGATCCAGTCTCGACAGCGAAAACAGGGCGGTCTCCGAACTGGAAAACAACGCCGAAGCGGCCAGCAGCAGCACCTGAACGACGCCGCGCCCGATGATTTCTCTGTCATGAAGCTTTGCGGCGTCGGGCGTGACCAAGAGCAAAAAGTCATTCCAGATCAGCGCCAGATGGTCAAGATAGGTTTCCAAGGTTTGTCCTGCAGTGAAAAGCGAGTGTTCCGTAGAGCCGGCTGGAAGATACGTTTGCCAGTCGACCCGGGTTTGCCGAGGGCGATGGTGCCCGACAGATTGTAGCACTTGTTGTTGCCGAAATGATGACAACCTCGGCTTGGGGGTTACCGGTTAAGAATGGATCGAACGGAAGGATGGGGTATGCCGGTGCGACGGTCGGCTTCGGGAAGCGGATAATGCGAAACCGCCGTGACCGTCCCCCAATGAGACGGTCACGGCGCGTTATCAACCTTGCAAGGCTTTTAGAATACCTTGCAGGCTGTCGTTGGCATCGCCGAACAGCATGCGCGTGTTTTCGTGTACGAACAACGGATTGCCGACACCGGCGTAGCCGGAAGCCATGCTGCGTTTCAGCACGATCGTGGCGTGGCCTTTCCAACATTGGAGGACCGGCATGCCGGCGATCGGACTGTTGGGATCGGTAGTGGCGGACGGGTTGACGATGTCGTTGGCGCCGATGACGATCGAAACGTCGACCTCGGGAAAGTCGTCGTTGATTTCGTCCATTTCGAACACGATGTCGTAGGGCACCTTGGCTTCGGCCAGCAGCACGTTCATGTGCCCCGGCATGCGGCCGGCGACCGGGTGGATGCCGAAACGGACGGTTTTGCCTTGGCTCTTCAAGATCTTGGTGATTTCGTAAACCGTGTGCTGGGCCTGCGCCACGGCCATGCCGTAACCCGGAATAATCATGATGTTCCTGGCATCGCGCAGCAATTGTACGGTTTCCTCGATTTCGATCGGTTGCACTTCGCCCTCGACTTCGGCCGCTTCCCCTCCGGCGTTGCCGAATCCGCCGGCGATGACGCTGAGAAAATCGCGGTTCATCGCGCGGCACATGATGTAGCTGAGGATGGCACCGCTGCTGCCGACCAAGGCGCCGGTGACGATCAGCAAGTCGTTGCTGAGCATGAAACCGGTCGCGGCGGCAGCCCAACCGGAATAACTGTTTAGCATCGAAACCACGACCGGCATATCGGCGCCGCCGATGGCCATGACCATGTGGATACCGAACAGCAGCGCAATCGCGGTCATCAGGATTAGCGGCCAGGTGCCGCCGCTGGTGTCGATGCCCTGGGAAAACAAATCGCTAATCCAGGACAGGAAAGGACGGCTGCCGCCGCCGGTCTCGGCGCCGTGCAGAAACAAATAGCCCAGACCGACGGCAAGCAACAGCAACAGCAGGTTCAACCAATGGCGGGCCGGCAGCAATACCGGCCTGCCGGTGATTCGTCCGCATAGCTTGCCGAACGCGATAACCGAGCCGGAAAAGGTCACGGCGCCGATCAGTATGCCGATGTATATTTCCACCTCGTGGATCGATTTCTCGACCCCGGCTAGCGGCGAGGAGGTATCGACGAAATTGGCGTATCCCACCAACACCGCCGCCATACCGACCAAGCTGTGCATCAACGCGACCAATTCAGGCATTTGCGTCATTTCCACCTTGAACGCCGCGTACACGCCGATCGCGCCGCCGATCAACAGCGCGATGATGAGTACCGCGTAAGACGATACCGCGTCGCCGATCACGGTGGCGAGGATGGCGATAAGCATTCCGGTCATGCCGTAGTAATTGCCGCGGCGGGCTGTTTCCTGATGACTCAAACCGCCCAGGCTTAAAATGAACAGTATGGAGGCGACAATGTAAGACATTGTGACTAAACCTTGTGACATTATCCTGATCTCCTATTTTCTGAACATTTCGAGCATGCGCCGGGTTACCAAGAAACCGCCGGCAATGTTGATCGAGGCGATGAGTATGGCCAGACCGGCCAGAACGGCAATCGTTATATCCTGAGAGGACACTTGAATCAGCGCGCCGATGACGATGATGCCGCTGATCGCGTTGGTGACGCTCATCAATGGGGTATGCAGCGACGGCGTCACGTTCCAGATGACCTGGTAGCCGACGAAGCAGGCCAGAACGAAGATCGTGAAATGCTCCATGAATGCCATCGGTGCGACCGAACCGATCGTGAACAGTAAGGCAGCGACCAGAAAGACCGGCAGGATCTGTTTCAGCATAGCGAAGCGCCCCGGAGTTTCTTCGCCTTCCTTTTTATAAGCCGGCGCTTCGGTCTGCGGCGCCGGCGAGACCGATATGGTCGGCGGCGGTGGCGGCCAGGTGATTTTGCCTTGCAAAATGACGGTAGCGCCGCGTATGACTTCATCGTCCATATCGATCAATACATTGCCGTCTTTTTCCGGGCACAAATCGGTCAACAAATGGCGCAGGTTGGTGGCGTACAGCTGGCTGGATTGATGGGCCAGGCGGCTGGGCAGGTTGGTGTAGCCGATGATGGTGACGCCATGTTTGACGACGACCTTGTTTTTCTCGGTCAACGCGCAGTTACCGCCCTGTTCGGCGGCCAGGTCGACGACGACGCTGCCGTGTTTCATCGATTCGACCATGCCGGTGGTGACCAATTGCGGCGCCGGTTTGCCGGGGATTAGCGCGGTCGTGATGATGATGTCGACCTCCATCGCCTGGCGGGCAAACAACGCCATTTCCGCTTCGATGAATTCCTTCGACATCGTTTTGGCGTAGCCTCCGCTGCCGGAGCCTTCCTCCTTGAAATCGAGCATCAGAAATTCGGCATCCATACTTTCGATTTGTTCCTTCACTTCGGGGCGGGTGTCGAAGGCCCTAACGATCGCACCCATGCTTTTGGCGGCCCCGATCGCGGCGAGCCCCGCAACGCCTGCACCGATGACCAGGACTTTGGCCGGTGGGATCTTGCCAGCGGCGGTGATTTGCCCGGTAAAGAATCGACCGAAGTGCTGAGCCGCCTCGACGACGGCGCGATAACCGGCGATATTGGCCATCGAACTCAAGGCGTCCATTTTTTGCGCTCTGGACAGGCGCGGGATGCTGTCCATCGCCAACACCGTGACCTTTTTGGCGGCCAGTTTTTGCATCAAATCCTCGTTTTGCGCCGGCCAGATGAAACTGATCAGAATCTGGCCTTCGGACAACAGTTCGACTTCGTCGATGGCCAGTTCCGGATGTCGCTCCGGCGCTCTGACTTTGAGGACGATATCGCTCTCGTTCCAAAGCGCTTTGGCGGTCTCGGCTATTTTGACGCCGCTTTCCCGGTAGGCCTCGTCGGTAATGTTCGCGGCGAGGCCGGCGCCGCTTTCGACACAGACTTCGAAGCCGAGTTTGAGGAGTTTTTCAGCTGCTTCGGGTGTCGTCGCGACACGCTTTTCACCTTCGTGAATTTCTTTCGGTACACCGATCTTCATACGTGCTCCTGCCTTGGTCGGGGATTAAGGGTGACAACAGCAAGATTTGGTCCTCGATTCGGCCGGGACGAAGATGTCCTCGAGCAGCGAACCGGGAAAAAATCCAGCTTGCAGGATAGGAGATTGATCTCATTTTTTCAACGGTTTTTCCGGAGGCTAGGCATTTTGCCTTAAAATGTATCGCGATCGGCCAAACCGTAGGTCTCAAGAATTCGGGAAAATCGCAATGGCGCTGTTGCTCGGCTAACGAAAATGCGATTGGCTGAATCTTATAAGATCAATTGCTTGTGGCGATTGGTTTTGATCGTGCATCCCTATACTCCGGAAAATGCCGAGCGATTCAGCATTTCCTAAACGAACCTTGAAGGTTTACCGAGGAATACCAGGTCAATGAAGTTTTATCCGAAGGATTTCGTCGCTACGGCCGATGGGTTGGTGTTTGCGGTCGTCAGCGATGTCATCGAAGACGACAGCGTGCTCTGTTTTTTACGCTATGTCCGGCAAGGGCGGCAATGGCGCAAGGTCGGAACCGACGAGGCAAATCGGCTTTTGAGAGGGAGTTTTCCGCGCTATCTGTTTTACTCGAAAACCCTGGATGTTGAGCTACACGCCGTGCCGATCCGGCAGATTAGCGAACACCTCAGTCCCCGCCGCCGTTTGGCGAAGTTAATGGCGGATCGCGCCGAAGACGACGTGGAACGGGATTGCCGGATGTTGTGCCGGCTGCTCCAGGAGCAGGGGGTGGAGTTGAGCAACGTTGGGGTGACCGGCTCCCTGCTTCCGGCATTCCACAATCCGGCCTCGGACATCGATCTGGTGTTCTACGGCCGGGAAACGTTTCACCAAGCCCGTCGCGCGGTTAAATCGTTATTGAAACTGGACCGGTGTCAGGATTTGGCGGCAGCGGACTGGCAGGAATCCTATCGGCGCCGCGACTGCGAATTGAGTCTTAACGAGTATGTTCGTCACGAACGGCGCAAATTCAATAAGGCAATGTTCAATGGGCGCAAATTCGATTTAAACATGATCGTCGACAACGGGCCGAACCAATTTCTCAAGTTCAAGAAATTGGCCCGAACGACGATCCGAGCCAGAGTCACCGATGATTATCTGGCGTTCGACTATCCCGCGGTGCTCGCCATCGACCATCGCGAAATCGAAAAAGTCGGCCTGCTTCACCGCCACTTATACCGGGCAGGCCCGAAACGGCGAACTGATCGAAGTGGCTGGACAGTTGGAGCAGGCGGCGGACGGCAAAAAATGGATCGTGGTCGGTTCGAGCCGCGAGGCCAGGGGGGAATATATCAAGGTCTTGCATGAAGACTGAGCGCCGACTTTCCGACATCAAGGCCGTGATTTTCGATTTGGACGGTCTGGTGCTGGACACCGAACGGACCTACTTTGCCGCCTGGCAACTGGCTTCGGAAAAGCTGGGCAAGCGCTTGAGCGACGAATTTTGCCGTACGCTGTCCGGCTTGGAGCACCGGGAGGTGATGCGGCGCATCGAAGCCTATTGCGGCAACCGCTTCGACCGCGAACGGTTCGACGAACTCAGTGCGCTTTGTTGGCGGGAATATGTCGCCGTCCACGGCATCGCGGTAAAAAAAGGTTTCTTCGAATTGCTGCGGACCGTTCGGACCAAGCGCCTGCCGTTCTGCCTGGCGACCAACAGCTTTCAACGCAATGCGTTGGAGTGCCTGCGCTACGCCGGCCTGGAAGACACATTTCCGCTGCTCGTCGGTCGCGATTCGGTGGCGATCGGCAAGCCGGCACCGGACATCTTCTACCGAGCGGCCGAACTGGTGGAGCAGCCGGTTTCGCGCTGCCTGATCGTGGAGGATTCTCCGATCGGCATCGAGGCGGCGACGCAGACCGGAGCCATGGTCGTTTTCGTCCCCTCAATAACGCCGGCGTCGGAAGAATGCCTGGCCAGGGCCGATTTGGTTTTTGCCGATTTGGCGCGGCTTGCGGATTTCGTCCGCCTTAGCGTTTTCGATGCGGTATAATTAACCACTTTTGACGCAGCCGGGCCAGGTTTTGGGCCGGCAATAGATTCGACAGGTTTTGAAATTTCAGCATAGACAAGTCTCGGTGATCGCTCCGGCCCGCTTGCACATGGGCTTCATCGATTTGAGCGGGGCCTTAGGGCGTCACTTCGGCAGCATCGGCGTGGCCTTGAACGAAATCAGTACCCGCTTGACCCTGTCCGCCTCAAGTTCGCTGCAGGTTTCCGGCCCGGTCTCCGAACGGGCGTTCGGATGTGTCCAGGCCTTGTGCCAGACGCTGCAGGTGCCGGACGCGCTTGCCATGCGCATCGAATCGGCGATTCCCGAACATATCGGCCTCGGCTCCGGAACGCAATTGTCGCTGGCCATCGGCTCGGCATTGAACGCGTATTACGAGTTGGGATTATCGATCCGGGAGATAGCGCTGTTGACCGACCGCGGAGCTCGTTCCGGTATCGGGATCGGCGTGTTCGAGCAAGGGGGGCTGGTGGTCGACGGCGGGCGCGGCGAGGCGACGACGACGCCGCCGATGATCGTGCACATGGACGTCCCAGAGCAGTGGCGCTTTCTCTTAGCGTTCGACGATCGGGGGCAGGGACTTCACGGCAAGCAAGAGGTCGCCGCCTTCAAGCAATTGCCGCCGTTTCCGCAGCAGGAGGCGGCGCGCCTCTGTTATCTGTTGTTAATGCAGGCGCTGCCGGCCCTTGCCGAGCGGGACATCGGCAAATTCGGCGAGGTCGTGACGCAATTGCAGCGTTCCGTGGGCGGACATTTCGCTTCGGTGCAGGGCGGAGTGTTCACCAGTCCCGAGGTGGCTCAGGCGATGGATTGGTTGGAGCAGCATGGCGCCGTCGCCATCGGCCAAACTTCTTGGGGGCCGACCGGTTTTTGCGCGGTCGAAGGAAGCGAACGGGCGGCAGCGCTGCTGGATCGATTGCAGCGCGATTTCGAGAAGGTGCCTCACTTGAGCTTCGCCGTCGTCAGCGCGCGTAACAGCAGCGCCAATGTCGTGGTGAATTAGCGCCTTGCCGCAACCTGGGGAAACACTTTTAGTCGCCGCCAAATCGGCGCGGATGTTGGCCGCCTATCTGAGCGAAGCCGGTTATCGAGTGGTAACCGTCGACTGTTTCGCCGACGGCGATACCCGGCGAATCGCACACGACTGGTGTCGAGTGAGCGGCTTGGCGTTGCCGGAAATCGAGCGCCCGGTGCAGGCGCTGATCAGGCGGCACCGCTTACGCTACGTTGTCTACGGCAGCGGATTTGAAAGGTATCCGGACAGTCTGTCTTTCTTACAAGGTCGATTGCAGGTATTGGGCAACTCGGCCGAGTATTTTGCCGCCGTTCAAGACAAACGGTTGCTGTTTGCACGGTTGGATGCCCTTGGAATCGAGCATCCGCCGGTTGCTTTCGCTCCTCCCGACGACGGGGAGGCTTGGTTGAGCAAGCCTTTGGTCGGCGAGGGGGGGCTCGGCATCAGCCGCTATCGGCGGGGCGAGCGCGCGACCGGAGAAGGTTTTTTTTGGCAGCGTTATATCGACGGCGAGCCGCTATCGGTATTGTTCTTGGCGGCCGAGAAACGGGCCGCCGTTGTCGGCTATCAGCATCAATTGGCGGGGATCGACGATCCGCCGCGCGAATTCTTGTTCGGCGGAGTGATTTCCTATCCGGATGTGCCGGCGAGCGTCCAAGCCACGGTCGCCCGGTGGCTGACCGATTTGGTCGGCCACTTCCATTTGCGCGGCCTGAACGGATTGGATTTTATCGTGAAGAACGGCCGCTGCTACCTGCTGGAAATCAATGCGCGTCCGCCGGCCAGCCTGCAGCTGTATGGCAAGGACGCGATCGACGGGCATCTTGGCGCGGTCCGTTCGGGCGTATTGAGGAGCGTGACGCGTTCGAGCGATTGGGCGGCCTACCTGATACTTTACGCCGAGCGGGAGATTTCGATCGGCAGCGGGATCGACTGGCCGCAGTGGGCGGCCGACCGGCCGGTGGCGGGTACGGCGATTGGTCAAGGCGAGCCGATTTGCAGTATCATTGCCCGCGCGAAAAACCGGCGGCAGCTTACGGAGAGTTTGCAGAGGATGCGGCACGAAATCGAATTTACATTACAAACAGGTGTTTACTATCATGCAATACAAAGCGAGCGTTAATAAACTTACCCAGCCGTTGGTTCGGCAGCTGATCGATCACGCGGATAAATTGAGAGTCGCTGCGCAAACGCTGGAGAACGGCAGCACGGTCATCGATGCCGGCATTAACGTACCCGGCGGCCTGGAAGCCGGTCGCATCATTACCGAGATTTGTCTCGGCGGCATGGGCAGCGTGACCCTGTCGCACAGTTCCTATACTAAGAACTGGCCGTTAACGGTCAACGTGCACAGCACCAACCCCGTTCTGGCGTGTTTGGGCAGCCAGTACGCCGGCTGGAGTCTGTCCCATGAGAAATATTATGCGCTGGGCTCCGGTCCCGCCCGGGCGATGGCGACCAAGGTCAAGGAGGGGCAGGTTGAGCCGGTCGAGGAGCTGTATAAGGAACTGGATTACCGGGACAGTGCGGACAGTACGGTTTTGGTGATCGAGAACGACGCCATTCCACCGTTGGCGATCGTCGAAAAAATCGCTACCGCCTGCGGTGTCGCGGCCGATAAGCTGACCATAGTCGTGACCCCTACCAGCAGTTTGGCCGGTTGCGTGCAGGTGGTAGGCAGGGTGTTGGAAGTGGCGATGCACAAGGCGCACGAACTGCATTTTCCGCTGGAAAATATTGTCGACGGCAGCGGAAGCGCGCCGATTTGTCCGCCGCATCCGAATTTTGTCAAGGCGATGGGACGGACCAACGATGCCATTCTGTTCGCCGGGCAGGTGCATTTGTTCGTTAGCGGCAGCGACGAGGCGGCGGAAAATTTGGCCAAGGAACTGCCAAGCTCGACCTCCAAGGATTACGGCAAGCCTTTTGCCGATATCTTCAAGGCCTATAATTACGATTTCTTCAAGATCGACGGCATGCTGTTCAGTCCGGCCAGTGTAATCGTGACTGCCGTGGACTCCGGAAAAAGTTTCCGCGCCGGTAAGCTGGACAACGAACTGCTCGATTTGTCGTTCGGCGCGTGAGGCTGGGTGGCCGCGGTTACTAATTTTAGGGCGTCAGGCTATTTTTCCATGCTTGATGTGTTTTATCTCTTTTCCGAACAACACGATTGGGCCGCATAGCAATCTTTACCGATGATCCGGGGTGGCACGGCAAGCAGTTGCGCCTGGCATTCGCCAACCGGGGTTACAGCGGGGAATACGTTTCGTTGACCGAATGCCGGCTGCAACTCGAATCCGACGCGCTGCCGATCGTCATTCCCGGGTTCGAGCAAAGCTTGCCGGACGCCGCGTTCGTGCGCGGCGTGCCGGGCGGTTCGCTCGAGGAAGTGGTGTTTTACCTCGATATTCTGCATGCGTTGAAAACCTCGGGGGTAGCGGTATACAACGACGGTCGTGCGGTCGAGCGCAGCGTCGACAAGGCCATGACAACTTTTCTGCTGCACCGGGCCGGACTGCCGACGCCGGCAACTTGGGTGGCGCGGGAGCGGGGAGAGGCGCTGGCGATTGCCGAGCGCGAACTCAAGGCCGGCAACATGCTCATTAGCAAACCGCTGTTCGGCTCGCAAGGCGAGGGAATTCGGCGCATCGAGAAGATGACCGACTTATTCTGGCTAACCAGCAGCCACGGCATCTATTATTTGCAACGCTTCGTTCGTTGTTACGGAGAGGGCTTTTCCGATACCCGTGTGTTCGTGATCAACGGAAGGGCGGTGTCGGCGATGCGTCGCTGCGGCAAATCCTGGTTGAATAACGTCGCCCGAGGCGCCAGCTGCGAACCGGTGGCGCTGAGCGACGAATTGGCGTCGCTCGCCGTCAACGCGGTGGCCGTACTGGAGATGGATTATGCCGGCGTCGATATCATCACTGACCGCCAGGGGCGCTATCAGATTATCGAGGTCAACAGTATTCCGGCCTGGAAAGGCCTGGAAAGCGTGTGCCGGTTCAATATTGCCGAGCATTTGGCCGACGATTTGATTTCGCGCTATCTGAGTCCGGTGACATTGTCTTGCAACGCCGACGCCTCATGATTACCCGGCAGCAACTTATCGCGGCTTACGAGCAGGCTTGCGAGTCCGAGTTGCTCGCCTTCAAGCCGGGAAACGTCAGCGTTTACAGCGAAGGACACGACATGACGGTCGACGATTTTCGAATCAGTTTTCGCGTCAGTTCGGGTCCCATCACCGATCCCGCTTATTCGCTCGGAGAAAAAATTTATTTTGCCGTCAAGGCGACGCAAGAGGCGGTCGGTTGCAATACCAATCTCGGCATTATTCTGCTTTGCGCCCCGTTGCTGCAGGTTGCTAGCCAATTGCCGCCCGGTCAGACGCTGCGCGAGGGCCTTGGGCAATTGCTGGCCAGCACCAGCCGTCGCGATGCCGACTGGGTTTTTAAGGCAATCGTGTTGGCGTCTCCGGGAGGATTGGGCGATTCCGGCGAACAGGACGTGAAGCAGGAAGCCACGGTCACGCTGACCGAGGCCATGGAAATAGCCAGTACTAAAGATCGAATCGCTTATCAATTTTGTTCAAATTACAAAGATATTTTTGAATTTACAATTTTCATGTATAATGCCAACTTCGCGAAATTTGGTGATCAGAATTGGGCTGCTTTGGCAGTATACGCGGGCATGCTGGCACGGCACGCTGATAGCCACGTTGAACGGAAATATGGCGCACGGTATTCGGAATGGGTGGCGGCTGAGATGAAAAGCGTTCAGGAGGCTTTGCTTACTGCCAAAAATCCCGAATCGCTATTGCCGATGCTCCACGCCATCGACGAAGCGTTCAAAGCGAAAGGTATCAATCCGGGCACGACGGCCGATCTTACTGTTGCCACCATACTGGCGGTATCGTTGCAACAATTGATCGGGTAGCGTCCTATTGATCGGCAAAAGGGAGTTTGCCGCAATTATAAGGCATGAATAATGTCGTTTTTTGTTTCATTCTTTAATTCACATTTTTTTGGAGAGATAGGTAAATGGCTAAAATCAACAACGTACGCGTTGGCGAGTCTTTGGTTGGTGACGGTAACGAAGTTGCTCACATCGATTTAATTTTGGGACCTCGCGGTTCTGCTGCCGAGTCTGCATTCGCGAACTGCTTGACTAACAATAAAGACGGTTTCTCCAGTCTGTTGGCTGTTGTTGCTCCTAACCTGATGGTTAAACCAGCGACTGTTATGTTCAACAAAGTAACCATCAAAGGTTCAAAACAAGCAGTACAAATGTTCGGCCCTGCTCAACGTGGTGTTGCGATGGCTGTTGCTGATTCTGTAGAAGACGGTACTATCCCAGCAGACGAAGCGGACGATCTGTTTGTTTGCGTAGGCGTATTCATTCACTGGTTGGCTGATGACGATGCTAAAATCCAAGAATACAACTACAAAGCAACAAAAGAAGCGATCGAGCGTGCCGTTGCTGGTACTCCTACTGCGGCTGAAGTTGTTGCCGGAAAAGCGACTGCTGAGCATCCATTTGCTGCAAAGTAAGTTAGTCTTACCGACAGCGAATAAAAAATACCCCGGCTATACGGGGTATTTTTTTGCCCGCAGCTTTGCGATGTCGGCGGCCGCGATTGCGCCGGAGTGCAACGCGCTGGCCACCAAGGCCCTGTCGATGCCGATTTCCTGCAATCTGATAAGGTCGCCGTCATTGCGTATGCCGCCGGCGGCGATGAAACGTTTAGCGGGATG
>JBNLFT010000040.1:0-7526 GCA_050305675.1 Methylococcaceae bacterium | reverse complement strand
AGAATTCGTCGTAAAAAAATTCCGGATTGCCGAGTTTTTCGTCGGTGGCGAAATCGAGCGAAAGCACGAATTCCCGATGTGCGATTTTTCCGATCCGTTGTTGCGATTCGGTGCCGATCACCGGCGTCACGTTAGAAGGTCTTGGCTTCGTCAGGTCCGACAGTCCGCAGCCGTTATCCAGCCAAAACTCGGTGTTTTTATAACGCCTGACAACGTTGTCGATTTGTCTGCCGTGATCCCCTTCACGGTTAATTGCGTTCAGGTCGGCAATATAAAACGCGTCGAACGCATAAAGGTCGAGAAAGGCGTCGATCACGTCGAATATCGATGACGAAGCGCATAAAGGACTTTCGAGCGGACGATAATTGGCTCGATCTCCGTGCCGGGCGTGGACGACGCGACCCTCTTTTAAATCTATAACAGGGATTATTTGCATTTGAAAGTATTGGTGTTCGAATTTATCTCGGGCGGCGGTTTGGCCGCTCAGCCGTTGCCGGTTTCTTTGGCTAGGGAAGGCGCCATGATGTTACAAGGTTTGCTATCCGAACTGAAGCGGTTGCCGGCGGTCGAAGCGATTATTCTAGCGGATCGACGCTGTGCCGTGGACGATTTACCGGAACGGGCGACTATCGTCTATATCGAGCGCAACCAATCCTATCTGCCCGTGTTAGAGGAACTATTGCCGGAATGCGATCTATTCTGGCCGATCGCGCCGGAAACGCAAGGAACCTTGTGTGCGTTGGCCGAGTTGGCGGCATCGTATAACGTCACCAGCGTGTCGTCGGCGCCGTCGGCGCTGCGTTTATGCGCCAGTAAATACCAAACATGCGCGCGCCTGCAGGAGAGCGGCATCGAGTCGGTCGCGACCGGTTATTTAACCGCCGATAGCCGTATCGGCGACGAGCAGATGGTCATCAAGCCGGACGACGGGGTCGGTTGCGAAGGCAGTTTACTCGTCTCCGACGACAATAGCCTGCAGGAAGCCGTCGGCCGCATCGATCGCGGCACCGCTTACGTCATACAACCGTACTTGCCGGGGCGATCGCTCAGCTTATCCTGCCTGTTTCGAGACGGTAGGGGTTGGTTGCTGTGCTGCAATGAACAGCGGTTGCTGATCGACGACTGCGGCCGCTTTCGTTTGACGGCGTGCCGGGTCAACGTTGCGCTCGGCGATCATCAGGCATACCGGCGGTTGGTCGAACGGATCGCGGCGTCGATTCCGGGTTTATGGGGGTATGCGGGCATCGACCTGATTGAAACCGAACGACAGGGGCCGGTGGTTCTGGAGATCAATCCCCGGTTAACGACATCGTATTGCGGCATTGGTGCCGCTACAGGCATTAATGTTGCAGAACAGATCTTAGGGTTACTGCACTCCGAGCCTGTCCTCCATTGTTCGTCGAAGCGGACGGTGGTCGTCGATATGAATGCAGGATTACAGCAATGATACAGCGGATTATCGGCTGGGACATCGGCGGCGCGCATGTCAAGGCGGCTCTATTGGACGGCCGTGGCGAGGTGGTGGACATTTCGCTGCGCCCGTGTCCGTTATGGAAAGGGCTGGAATATTTACGGCAAGCGGTGACCTCGGTGTTGCAACAATTTCGGCACGATGCCCGGTGCCACGCGATAACGATGACCGGTGAACTGGTCGATCTGTTCGAGAACAGGGAGCAGGGTGTCAAGAGTATCATCGAGGAAATGCGCCGTTGTCTGGGTAACGAGGCGGTATCGGTTTATGCCGGACGCCAAGGTTTCCTTGCCGCATCGACGCCGTTGTCGGCGCAGAACTGCCTGGATATCGCGTCGATGAACTGGCTGGCCAGTGCCACGCTGGCCGCGCAGCGAGTCGGCGACGGCTTGTTTGTCGATATTGGCAGCACCACGACGGATATTCTGCTGTTTGCAGACGGTCAGGTCGAAGCTTTGGGCCTGACCGATTATCAGCGTTTGGTTTCGGCGGAACTGGTATATACCGGCATCGTGCGCACCGCGGTAATGGCGGTTGCCACGGAGGCGCTTTTTAACGGCAGACGAATGGGGCTGATGGCCGAATATTTTGCGACCATGGCCGATGTTTACCGGCTTACCGGAGAGTTGCACGAGGCACACGATCAAAGCGACACTGCCGATGGCGGCCCGAAGACGGCGTTGGCCAGCGCGCGCCGGCTCTCGCGCATGACCGGCTACGACTTTAACGAAGCGGAGTGGCCGTTATGGCTCGATTTCGCGGCCTACCTGAAGGCGCGGCAAAAGGCCCAAATCGCCGCCGCCTGCAAAAAGCAACTACGCCGCGCCCCGGTAACCGACCGTTTTTGTTTCGTCGGGGCGGGAATCGGACGCTTTCTGGTCGAGCAAATTGCTCAAGCAAACGGCTTTCCTTATCTGGATTATAACGACCTTATCGGCGGCAACGCCCGACACGGACCGGTAGAAGGTGCGGACTGCGCGGCGGCCGTTGCCGTCGCCAGATTAGCGCTCGGGGTTTGTTAATCCCGGGCGCTGTTATAAAATTGTCACAATTTTTTAAAACATAGCCAACGATCTCAAAAGCTCTTGAAGCGTTTTCATCATTCCTATTTTGCTGGCAGGGGCGTTCTAATTAATGTTCACTACTTCGAAACAGCTTAAACATCCCCTGCCTTACTATGCAGATAGCGCCCGGCTGTTCGCCCCGCTCGCCGACAAGCCGTGGTCGATATTCTTGGATAGCGGTTATCCGCTCAGCCGCCAGGGACGCTTCGACATCATCGCGGCCGACCCTGTTTGTACGTTGGTTACCCGCGGAACTCAGACCGAAATCCGGCGAGCGGAACGACAAGTCGTCTCCGACGACAATCCGTTCACGTTGCTGAAACGGGAGTTGGGGCGGCAAAGCGCGTCGATCGATCATTTACCGTTCAACGGAGGAGCGCTCGGTTATTTTTCGTACGATCTGGCGCGCAGGCTGGAAAAACTGCCGGTGATTGCGGAAGACGCCGAACACATCCCGGAAATGGCGGTCGGGATTTATTTGTGGGCGGTCGTTGTCGACCATCAACGGCAGGAGAGTTGGCTGGTCGGCCACGAAACGGCCGAAGACGACTGGGAGACTTTGATCGACCAGTTCAGTCTATTGCCGGCAGCGCCCGAACTCGCCGAGTTCGAAGTGTTGGACCAGCCTTGTTCGAACATGGACCGGGAGTCATATGCCGATGCATTCGGCAAAATCAAACATTACCTGAAAGAAGGCGACTGCTATCAGATTAATTTGGCGCAACGCTTTGCCTCGCATTGTACCGGCGATCCTTGGGCAGCGTATCAACAGTTGCGCAAAATCAATGCCGCGCCGTTTAGCGCCTTTATGAATTTTCCGCAGGTACAGGTGCTTAGCTCCTCCCCGGAACGTTTTCTCAAAGTGACCGGCGGCGACGTGGAAACCAAACCGATTAAGGGTACCCGGCCGCGTAAACTGCTGTTGGACCAGGATAAACTGCAGATCAACGCATTGTCGTCAAGCCTCAAAGACCAGGCGGAAAACTTGATGATCGTCGATCTGCTGCGGAACGACATCAGCAAAAATTGCCGCAAAGGTTCGGTAACCGTGCCGAAACTGTTTGCCGTCGAAAGCTATGCGACAGTGCATCATCTGGTCAGCACGATCAAGGGCGTACTGGCGGAAGGGCATCATGCCGTGGATTTGCTCGAGGGCTGTTTTCCGGGCGGCTCGATCACTGGCGCGCCGAAAATTCGGGCGATGGAAATTATCGAGGAATTGGAACCGAACCGGCGCGGCGTATATTGCGGCGCTATCGGCTATATCGGGTTCGACGGCAACATGGATACCAATATCGCGATTCGCACCCTGGTGCACTCGGCCGGCACAATCCGCTTCTGGGCCGGTGGAGGCATCGTCAACGACTCGGTGTTGGCGGAGGAATATCAGGAATGCTTCGATAAGGCCGCCGCATTGCTGGAGGTTCTGGAGTATTTCCGGCGTTCATGAAAGTCGTTAAGCTCGGAGGGAGCCTGTCGAAATCGACCGAATTGCCGCTTTGCTTGGAAAAGGTCAATCGGCTGGCTGGAAGTCGGCGCGTCGTCGTCGTGCCGGGCGGCGGCGCCTTTGCCGATCAAGTCAGAACGGCGCAGCGGCAATGGCGTTTCGACGATCGCGCCGCGCATTGTATGGCGATTCTGGCGATGCAGCAAATGGCGCTGATGTTTCAGGCTCTGCAGCCGGGTTGGCGGCTCGTATCGTCGGTCGACCGCATTGCCGGCCCGGCCGATGGCGGCGCGGTGACCGTCTGGTCGCCGCAGGTCGCCGAGCTCGATGCCGCCGCTGTTCGTTCCGGCTGGGATGTGACTTCGGATAGTCTGGCGGCGTGGCTGGCCGGACGGCTAAGTGCCCGCGAGCTGGTTTTGGTCAAGCAAGCAAATTTGCCGGTTTCGGCAAGTATCGAATCGCTGCAGGCGCAAGGCATTATCGATCGGGCCTTCCATCGCTATACCGCCGCGGCCGACTTCGCCATCCATATCGTCAATCCACAACAGTTGTGAAATCCATGTACCGGTTACTGAAAGCTATTTTCCGCAAGGGCCTGCGACAGGTTTACTACAAAGGACGCGAGTCCTTGCTCGGTCATCACAAACGCGACATCGTCGTGGTGCATGTGGATCAGGCCTGCGAAAGTTTGCAGGATAGCCGCGATCAATTCGAGGATTCCCTGCATAAGTTCAAGACCTTGCTGAGCATGCCGGACCTATCGCTGGATTACCGATACCAGCAACTTAAGAAACAATACGAATTTTGCCGTATCAAAAGCGACGAGGTGGGGCGGCGGATCAAACTGATCGAAGAAGTCAGCGAGGCCCTGTTCAACGAATGGGAGGCCGAGCTCGATTTGTACAGCAACCGTTCGTTGCGTGCGCGCAGCCGGCAACAACTGGATAAGGCGAGACGCCAGTACGGCAAGTTGATCGCCGCGTTAAGCAAAGCCGAAGAGAGGATACATCCGGTGCTCGGAGCGTTCCAAGACCAGGTGTTGTTCTTGAAGCACAATTTGAATGCCCAGGCCATCGCCGCGCTGCAACACGAATTCGTCGAAATCAGCATCGACATCTCAAAACTGATTGCAATCATGGAAAAGACCATTAACGAGGCGAGCCGGTTTGTTTCCACGCTGGTGGATCAACAAGCGCTGCCGAAGCCGGGCGGTTGATACGGGATTCGGGCGAATCCCGCATGGGGCGTATAGCGTAATCCGATGTCCGATCAGACGTCAGCCGAGTTAAAGCTTGTACAGCACGTTGTTGTTCTTCTCGCGCGGGTCCAGCCTTTTTCGACGATTCTGGTCGATTCTTTCCGTGGTGTAATGACTGATCATCTGTTCCCAGGTGGCAAATTGTTCGTAGTCTTTGAAGCCGGCGTTTTTCCGTTTTTGAAACAACTCCTTGCCCAACGCGATCAATTCTTCCGGCGTCTTTCCGTCTATCGTTTCCAGAAACTCTTCGTTATTCCTGATTTCGTCTCGCAACGACCAAAAAGAAATTTCGAATTCGACCCGTTGTTCGACCGGGAGCCGGTCTTTGATATAGCTGACGGACTTATTGGCGGTACGCAAACTGCGGCCGTTGATTTCATTGCCTTTGGAGCAGCCAACCAATAGAGCGCACAAAGACAAAATACAAACACTGGTGAAGAGTCTCATAAAGCAAACCTCGATGAATAAATAAACAAACCTGGTATTTATAATTATAATGATGCGCTTACTTCAGGTTTGAAACGAAGCAAATCACTCGGTTATTATAAACCCAAGCCCATCTCATATGTTGGAATTTATCCAAATTCTCAAGCAGCGTTATCAGACCGTCATCGGTCAAATGGATTTCAGGGACCCTCTGCTCGTCGACTACCAGCAACGGGTCGAACAACTCATTTATGCCGAGGCCTTTATCCGTAAGGGACAGCTGTTGGAGTCCGAGAATCGCTTGCCGCTGCAAATTGCCGTCATTGGACCCACCCAGGCCGGTAAGAGTTCGGTCGTCAATGTTCTGCTCGGCAGCCGGATGGCGGGGGTCAGTCCGTTAGCGGGCTACACCGTGCATCCGCATGGATTCTGCAACAACAGCGGAATTGAGCACTGCGTCGGCTTGCAAAACTATTTTGGCCGCTTTCAGCAGCTGGCCGAGCAGCAACTCAGCAAATCCCGTTACGATTGCTATTCCTTGGCCGAAAATCCGCTGGCCTCCCCGTTATTGCCGACCTGTGTGTTATGGGATACGCCCGACTTCGATTCCATCGATTCGGCCGATTACAAGGAAGGGGTGATCAGGACCATCGCCTTGGCCGACATTATCGTGTTGGTGGTCAGTAAAGAAAAATACGCCGACCAATCGGTGTGGGAGATGATGGCCGCGATCGAGCCTTTCGGGCAGCCGACCTTGATCTGCCTGAATAAGCTGATCGAGGGCAGCGAGCAGTTCATCGTGCCGTCGCTAAAGGAAAAATGGCTGCAGGTGCGCCGCGATCCCTTTCCGGAAGTCGTGCCGTTGTTTTTCGACAAGCAAAGCGGGGCGCCGCTGTGGCCGGAATCGGCGCAAACGGTGCTCCGGCCCTTGGAAAAAAAGGTGGCCCCGAACAAGCATGGCTTGTTTCAGCAGCAAATGCTGGGCAAATACTGGCGCACGTGGTTGGAGCCGGTTTATGCCGAACACGATGCGGCGGAAAAGTGGCGGACCATGGTGGACCGCTGCATGGCAGGGGCGGTCAAGGAATATCAACGCGATTATTTGGATCATCCGCATCACTACCACACCTTCCAGAACGCTTTGATCGAATTGCTCAATTTGCTGGAGATACCGGGGATTGCCAAGGTGCTCGGAAAAACTCGGCGCATCATGACGTGGCCGGTGCGCAAATTGTTCGCGTTGGGAAAAAACAGGTCGCTTGACGGCGTCAGCCAAGAGGTCGGCTTGCTGCGGCAAATCGGCGAGCACGTCGTGATCCAATTGTCCGACCGCTTGCTGCAGAATGCCGACACCGAAACCGGCAACAGCGGTTGGTGGCGGGACGCTTGCAGCGTATTGCGCAAGCGCAAACAGCTGATCCTGCAGGAATACGAGACCGAGGTGACGCGCTATCACGCCGGTTTTCAGCAGGATGTCGAGGCGACCGCCCACCGCTTGTATAACAAACTGCTCGAGCAGCCGGTGACGCTGAACGCTCTGCGGGCGACTCGCATCACCACCGACGCCACCGCGATGGCGCTGGCTATCAAGACCGGCGGTATCGGCGTCCACGACTTGTTGCTGACGCCGGCGATGCTGTCGATCACATCGTTACTGACGGAAAGCGCGATCGGCGGTTATATGAACAAGATTGAAGCGGAGTTGAAACAACATCAGCTGGATACCGTTTCCGGCGCGTTGTTCGACGACACGCTGAAACGACTGCTCTATCAATTGCCGGAACGTTTGTCCAACCAAAAACGCTTCAACATTTCCCCCGAACAATTGCAACAGGCTGAACAGTATCTGAAAGAGAAAAA
>JBNLFT010000039.1:0-19580 GCA_050305675.1 Methylococcaceae bacterium | reverse complement strand
CAGCGGGAGGTTGATAAATTCCGGTCAGCTTACGTTTGAATTCGTCGGTAACCAGTCTCGCATCCTGCTTACGTACTGATCGGCAAGGGCAACACCGTCGAAACGGTGGCCTAACGCGCTCGACTTTGACCGGGCTGGGTATTAACGCGCAGCTTTGTTTCTTCTCGGGACATTAGGTGCACCACGAGCATTCTCAAACCGTTTGGGACGGGGTTGCAAACCCCGTCCCGCTCAGGGTTCCTCGCTCGCTTACAACTGCTCGGCCGGTTCGGCGGGAATTTGATAAATTCCGGTCAATTTGCGTTTGAATTCGTCCGCTACCAATCTTGCATCCTGCTTACCACGGATAACACGGGGAGTGATTAAAACCACCAGTTCGGTTTTCTCTTTGGTGTTGTTGGTACTACCGAACAGCGATCCGATTATCGGCAGCTCGTGTAAGTAGGGAACTCCGGTTCTAGAATTAGTATTGTTTTCTTTGATCAAACCACCCAGGACAATAGTTTCGCCGCTTTGTACAGCCACAGAACTATTGATTTCACGAGTCAGAATGTCGGGGTTACTTCCGTCGGATTTTAGAGCTCCCGGATCCTCAACACTTTGCTCAATTTCCATGATCACCAAGCCGCTGGCGTTAACCCGGGGCTTGACTTTCAATTTGACCCCGGTCTTGCGCTGTTGCAATTGGCTGGTCGAGATTAGAGTACTATTGACGTCTATATTGGTATTGGTCGGAGTATTTTG
Organism: Methylococcaceae bacterium; assembly: GCA_050305675.1. Classification (GTDB taxonomy): domain Bacteria; phylum Pseudomonadota; class Gammaproteobacteria; order Methylococcales; family Methylomonadaceae; genus Methylomarinum. Next base: position 18,836 of record JBNLFT010000039.1, on the reverse strand, counting down.
AGAGGTCCTCAAAGAAATCTCGTTACCGACTTGGATGGAGGCCTCCTGATTGTTCAAGACCATCAAAGACGGAGAGGAAATGACATTCACATTTTTCTTAAGCGCCTCGGCGCTTAACACCGCTTTAATATCCTGCGATTTACTAATGAACGAATAACCGAAACCGCCGGTTACGGTGCCGGCAGCTATCGATGCCAAACTTTGAAAGATATCTCCCCCTCCGCTTATATCGTTTGTACCACCGTTGTTATGGCTGAAATACCATTGGATACCGTACTTCAAATCGTCCGTTAAATTCACATCGACGATCGTCGCGTCGATCAACACCTGCAGCGGCATCACGTCCAACTGCTTGATAACGCGCTGAATTACCGTATAATCCTGGGCGCTGGCGACGATGATCAGGGCGTTGTTGATTTCGTCCGGGATGATTTTGACCTCGCCCAGATTATCCAACGAAGGCGCGCGGTTCAGCGTAGTCGGCGGAGCCGGTTTGTCGTCGGTCCGCGCCTTGTTGGTGACTTCGACCGTCTTGCGTCCCGCCGCCACCGACGCCTTGCCGGAACCACCGCCTTTTCCAAAAATGTCGTTTAAGGTCGTTGCCAGTTCCACCGCATCGACATGCTGGGCGCGGTATACGATCACCCCGCCGCCCGCCGAAGTATTGGCCCGGTCCAGGCGGAGAATCCAGCGTTCGATCTCCTTCAAATAGTCCGCGTTATGGGTGATCGCCAGAATCGCGTTAAGGCGTTCGATCTCCATAAAACGAAAGAAGCTGCTCTCGCCCTTCTTGCTGCTATTGAACAATTGTTCCAATTCCTCGATCAGCTTGGCGGCCTCCACGCTGCGCAAAGGAAACAAGCCGAACGATTTGCCTCGCATGATATTGACATCGAACGCGCCGACCATTTCCAGTGCCCGCGCCAATTCGTCGGCGGTCCCGGCAAGTAACATGATGTTGCGGTCGCCGTCGATATTGAGGATCGATTTCTCGTCCAACAACGGCTTGATGATCGCCGCCAAATCCTCGACACCGACATTCCTGACCGGCACCACTCTGACCATATGGCCGCTCGCCATTTTTCGGCTGTTGCCGAAGCCGGCGAAGACGCTGCCGGTGACGACTTCGGCCGCCGGCTTGATCTGGTACAAACCGTTTTGATAAGTCAGCGCGGCGTTATTGACCTGCAACAACATTTCCAGCGTCGGCAACAATTCCGCCCGCGTCAGCGGTTGCGTGGTTTGCAACGTGACCTTGCCGCCGACTTTCGGACTTAACAGATAATTCTGCCCGAGGATATCGCTGAGGACGACTTTGGCCACTTCGCCGAGGTCGGCGTCGTCGAAGTTCAGGCTGTATTCGCCTTTTTCCGCCTTGTTATCGCCCGCACCTCCGTCCGGCCGGCCGACGAATTGGCCGTTGCCCGGATACAGTTCGGTCTGCACCTGTTCGCCCGCGCCTTTGGCGGCCGGTTCGTTGCTCAATTCCTGATAGACGACATCCGGCTGCTCGTCCTCTTCGGCTTGCACCGCCGAAGTCAGCGGCAGCTTCGCACGCTGCTGGGGCCCGATCAATTCGCAGCCGGATATCGCCAGAAGCAATGTCAACACGAAAGGTGTTTGTAATTTCTTAACCATCGTTACGTTTCTCAGGATTTCAGGTTGTTTAAGGGATTCGGTTTCGGCGGCGTCTGGCCGGGGGCTGGGACGGGCGTCGCGGCCGGCAATCTGGGCACGGCGGGCGCGGGCGGCTGAGCTGGTTGCAATTTGGGCTTACGCAGCAACAGCGTCTGCCGTTTGCCGTCTTTATCCAAGACGACGCTGTCGGAGCGGACTTCCTCCAGCAACCAGCCGCCTATGTCGTCGCCTTGGGACTTTTTCAGAAAATCCCGCCCGCGCCCTTTTTTGCTGAATAAGGCCATCAACCGCTTATCGTCGGTATAAATACCGATCAACACCAAATCGTCGACCGAGTCGACTTCCTGCTGTTGATCGGCTTCCTCGTCGTCCTCGGCCACCGGCCGCCGCCCTTCGATGAATAGCGGCCGCTCCACCATGTCGGCATACGTTTCCGCCGACCCCGCGGAAAGCTTGATCTCAGGCAACTCCGTCCGTAATGCGTCCTTTTCGGAGCGCTCCCGCACGCCGTTTTCCAAACTTCGGTCCACGCCGTCGGCCAACCACCACTCCGCCAGCAATACCAGCAACAGGATTAAACACAAGGAAAGCAACAATTTGATTAAATTCCGGTTCATGAAGGCTCCGCTCTCATAAAGCTGACGGCCTGAAAATTAATATTCATCCGATTGCTGGGCTCGATCTGCCGGGTCTTGCGGTTGCGCCGGCCCCGTTCCGGGCGAATATCCAGCTGGTCGACGATCACGATAGGCACCGACGACTCGATCTCGTGCAACACACTGCGCAGGCTCTCGATGTCGCCCGACATTCTGACCTTAATGCTGATCTGATTGAAACCGCTGTCGCTTCTGCTCGGCAGAACCTGGGTACTGGTCAATTCGCCGCCGGCTTGGGTAACCGCGGCCTTGATGAATTTCTGCAGATCGGCCGATGCCAGCGCCACCGTATCGCGATTACTGAAATAACCTTGATCCCGATATTGCTGCTTGATTTGTTCGATACCGGCGGCAACGCTGTCTTTCTTGTCGACGATCTGCCGATAGCGCTGCAAGCGGAACGCCAGCTCCTGCTTTTCCTCGTGGTATGCCAGCCCGGCCGATACCAGCGGCACGATGCCTGCAAACACCACCAGCAGCACCACTAATGCCAACAAACCGACGGCCAACCACCGTTGGCTGGAAATTTCATTCGGCATCGGCCGCCTCCTGCGCTGGTTCGACCTCGACGCTGATTTGGAAGCGCTCCATGCCGGTCCTTCTGTCCTGGGTCAGCGGCGACACGAAACGGGCGTTGACGAACAACGGCGAAGCTTCCAACACCCCTATCAATACCGATGCGGTCGGCGACTGGCCTTGCATTTGCAATCGCGCGTCATTGTATTGCAGGTGGGTCAACCAGGTGTCGTCCGGGATCAATTTGCTTAAGGTATTGATCAACTCGGTCAACGGCGGCATGCTGCTTTTGGTCTTGAGCAGACGCCCCGTTTCGTTGACGATCTCGTCGATTTCCAATTGCCGCGCTTGCACGAGGCGCGCGTCCTTTTCCAGCTCGCCGATTTGTTCCCGCAAAACCTCTACCTCGCGGCCTTCGTGCCAAACCGGAAACACCAGCACGGCAATAAACAACAACAACGCGATGGCCCCGATCGACCCGGTCGTAAAGCGAACCACCGGGCTGCCCACCGGTCTGAGCTGTTCCGGCAGCAGATTGTACGGCTCGTAATCCTGCTCGAAATCGTTCGGCATCTCCGCATAATCGGCGGCAACCGGGTATATTCCGGCACTATTCAATTCAGCGACCAGTGTGTTCAGGCGTTGCTGCGGCGTCACGACCAACAGTACCTGAAGCTGACCGTTGTCCGCCTTGCCCAGGTTCTTCACGGCAAAATACACCTCGTCGGACTTGAACGGCATGTAGCGGTCCAGTTCGAATCCGACCACCTGTCTGAGATTTTCCTTGGCCGCCAGCGGTAGGTACAGAATCTTGCCGATCGCCTGCCGATCGTTCAGCCGCAAGATGCAACGTGCGGTTTCGAGTTCGGGTTGGATGGCTTTCAGTCTTTGGTAACTGGAGGAAATTTGATCGTCGAACGGGATGGACACCAACGGATGATTTTCACCCTCTTTAACCCTGCTGAAATGCAGTTGTTCGTTGGCGATGGTCAAATACACCTGACCGGACTGGTTGCTCAACCACTGCCGGAGTTTTTCCGGCACCAGAAACTGCAATTCCCTGCCCCACCAACGGAAAAAACGCCTTAAATCAAACTCGATATTACTGTCCAGATTCATCTTGTAACGTCACTAATAATTGCTCCATTTCATCGCCGAACAATGACGCGGAACCGTAGGTTTGCTGCCAGTCCAGCACTTCGTACGACAAAGTCGGATTTGCCCCAGCCGCCTTCCTGATCACCGCCCGGATGCCGGCGTTGCCCTCTCCGTATAACCGAGCCTGCACGATAACAGTATAAACCTCTCCGCCGTTTCCCGCCGGATTCTGCGTTCCGGCGGCGGCATCCAGCGGCAGCGGGGGCGGCGGCAGGTGCAATTCGGCGCTTTCCCGGCGCTGGGCAAGATAGTCGTCCAACGTGGCGTCATCGAACACCGCAAGCGCCTGCAAAACCTCCTTGGAGGCCAGTTTGAGATTGACCTGCTTTTGCCCCGAATACACCGTGATCAGCGGCTGCAGTTGTCGATAGAGATCGCTATCCACTCCGAGCACCAGTTGCAGTTCTTCGATCAGCCCGAAATCCTTGTTCGCCGGTCCGTATTTAAGCCCCGCCGCCTCGTATTCACCCGCTTCGGCGCCATTGACGTAAACCAGGTCGTCCCGGTCGCGCCAGTCGATAATGGCGCTGACCACGGCCTGCTGACGATCCAGGTCCGCGTCGGTCGCCTGCAGCAGCTTGCGCAGCAGTTCCTCGTCGGCCTTGTTGACGTCGACCTTGCCGTTTTCCGACAACATTCGCACCCGAATCTCGGCGTTCCGATAAAAAACCGAATAGATGCTGCCGTCGGCGCTCCAACGCTGGCTCTGGTCGCTCAGCGTCAACATCTGCCAAGCGATCGCCAGTCCGCTTTCCGCCGCCGCCAACACCTCGGCGTTGTCCTTGACCGCGCTGATCACGGTCGATTCCCGGCGCATCGTCAAGGCGAAACTGCCGGCCATGATAATCAACAGGCTCAGCACCCAGAGCACGATAACCAGGGCCAGCCCGCTCTGCCTGTTCATTGTTGCGGCTCCGCCAGGCCGATATCGTCGGGAACGCTTACGACATTTTCCAGCGCCGCAGCCAGCCTGAGCGGAAAAATCATCTCCGGCCAGTAACTTTCGTCCTCCAAGGCGATCCGTATCTTCAGCAAGGCCGGCAGGGCTTCCCGGTCTTGCCAGTCGTCGACCCAATTGCCGCCGGAATCCGATTTCTCGAAATAGTGCAGCTCGAACTCGGCGACGTCTTCCAGCAAGGTTTCTTGCTCTTCCAGCCACTCGCGGTTTTCCTCGGTCGGATAAAACGGCGACAGTTTGACGACGATCGAACCTTGTTGGCGGGGATCAAGGCCGATTTCGAACAACTGCAGCCCTTTCCGTCCGGCGCTGGCAGGGAACAACGAAACAAACTGCAGGCGGTCGCGCTGGCCCTGGAAGGAAAAATGCCGCTCGCTGTCGCTGAAGTCGTCCCAAAGGGGACGGATGGACGTCAGCTGACGCTTGAAGAACTGGTAGGTCGCCGCTTTTTCGTTGACCTGTTCGATCTTGCGTTCGCCGGCGTTCCAGCTTTCCGAACTGATACTTAAACTGGCGAACAGCAACACCACCATGATGCTGAGCAGAGTCATCGCCAACATGACTTCGAGCAGGGTGAATCCGCGCTCTCTCATCACGCGTCAGGACCCGCGGCCTTGATGGTGTTCAGTTCAACCCGCCGGCCGTCATCGTCGTCTCCCCAACCAACCGTGACCTTGACTTCCAGCAGCACAGCCTCGGCCGCCTCGATGCCCGGCAACGGCTCCAAGCGGGCGACGCTGACGCGCCAGCGGTATTTGTCTTCCTCGACGCCTTCGCTCTCGCCTTCCTGTAAAGGGGATTCGACGCCGACGGTTGCCATCAAGGACTCGGCGATTTGGGTGGCGACGGTATAGTCTTCGGCCACAACCGCGGTATTCACGCCGGAGGAGAAGATTTGCAGCACGATTCCGAGCGAAATCGCCATGATCGCGAATGCGACCAGGATTTCCAGCAAGGAAAAGCCCCGTTGCCGCGTTCGCATTGCGCCTCCCTTACCCATCGCTGGAAGAAACTTTGCCGCTTAGCCAATTGACGTCGATTCGCCGCAACAGGCCGCCCCACTCCAGCGTAATCCGGCCGCCGCTGGAAGAGCCGTCGGGATAAAACCGAATCTGGCCGATTTCGTCGTCTTTGAATTCGTCCTGCGCGATCACCAGCGTCAAATCGATTTCGCTCGGCAATTGGTAAAGCTTATCGCGATTGCTGACGCGGTAGCTGTTTTCGGACAGGTTGATCGCGACCGCGATTTCCTGCTGCGCGATCAGCGCCTGCCCTCGTGCGTAGCGCAGCGCCGACATCAGATCGCGGCTCGCCGATTTCAGCTGCGCCGATTGGCTGCCGGAGGCGATATTGGAACCGATCGCGGCAAAACCGAGCACGACGATGAACAGCACTAACGTCATCTCGATTAAGGTAAAGCCCCGCGAACGGCCCGGCACTGCTTATTCCCAGCTGTTGATGTCTTGGTCCTCGCCTTCCCCGCCTTCCTTGCCGTCGGCGCCGTAACTGTACAGATCGAACTTTCCGTGCTCGCCCGGCGAGACGTAACGGTAGTCCTCCAGCCACGGATCTTGCGGTACTTTCTCTTTCCGCAAATACGGCCCGTTCCAACGCTTGTTGTCGGCCGGTCTTTCCACCAGCGCGACCAGGCCCTGCTCGCTGGTCGGATAGCGGCCGACGTCCAGCTTATACATATCCAGCGCCGCCGCCAGGTCTTCGATTTGCACCCTCGCGGCCTTGGTTTTCGACGCCCCCATATGCTTCATGACCTGCGGCCCGACGATGCCGGCCAGCAAAGCGATAATGCCCAACACGACCAACAATTCCAACAAGGTAAAGCCCTGTTCGCAGCGCTTATGCATTAAATTCATCTAAATCACACTCCGTTAAAAAGCCAAATCATTCACACTCAATATCGCCAGCAGTATCGAGACGATAATCCCGCCGATCATCAACCCCAGCGAAATAATCAACGCCGGCTCCAGCAACGCCAGCATGCGCTGGATCGCGGTTCGCAACTGCTTGTCGAAAATCGCGGCGACCCGCAGCAGCATTTCTTCCAGACGGCCGGTTTCCTCGCCCATCTTGATCATTTGTACGGCCATCTTGGGAAATCCTTGGTGGTGGTGCAACGCGTCCGACATCGTCCCTCCCTCCTTCAGTTGCAGTTCCGCCTGTTCCAGGATGTCGGCAATCGCGGTATTGCTTACCGTTTCCCTGACGATACCCAAGGCCTTGAGAATAGAGACGCCGTTTCCCAGCAAGGTTCCGAGCGTGCGGCTCATGCTGGCGGTTTCCATGGCCAGGATGATGTCGCCGAACAGCGGCATCGCCAGGAACCTGGCGTCCCAGACCTTTTTCCGTTCCGGGTCCGCCAGCTGCGATTTCAGGTAGCTGGAGCCGCCAAGAACAATCGCCAGCAGCACCCACCAGTAGGACTGCAAACCTTCCGCCAGCGCGACGACGATTTGGGTCGGCAGCGGCAAGGCCTGGCCGGAACTTTCGAACATCTCGCTAAACTGCGGCACGACGAAGGTCAGCATGACGAACAACGAAGCCAGCGACATGATCAACAAGATCGCCGGATAAATCAATGCGGTGGTAACGGTATCCCTCAGTTCCCGGGAACGTTCCAGGTACTCCGCCAAACGCGACAACACGTCGCCGAGATTCCCGCCCAGCTCGCCGGCGCGAATCATGTTCAGATAAAAACGGGAAAACACGCCGGCCTGGCTTTCCAGGGCGTCGGCCAGCGAGGAGCCGCCTTTGACTTTTTCCAACACCTGAGTAATCAGCTTGCTGAGTTTTTCGTTCTCCTCGGTCAACTGAATCAAAACTTGCAGCGAGCGATCCAGCGGCAATCCGGACTCCAGCAAGGTAGCCAACTCGGCGGTCAACAGGCCGATCTCCTTATGCGACAGGCGCAGCGCCGCGGCGCCTAATTTGATACCGAGAAAACGCTTCTCCCGCGCCGGCTCGATGCGGATCGGCATAAAGCCCCGGCCTTGCAACTCGGCCAACAAGGCATGCTGGTCGCTGGCATTTTGCACGCCTTCTTCGATGTCTCCCTGGTTGTTGACGACTTTGTAGGAAAAGAGTGGCATATCAGGATTCCGTGGTCACCCGGAGGACTTCTTCCAGCGTTGTAATGCCCTGCACCGCCTTGAGCAGGCCGTCCTCGTACATGGTCAGCATGCCGTCGTTGACCGCCTGGTGCTGGATCACACCGGCTTCTTCGTGGTTCATGATCAATTTGCGGATCGGCTCGGACATCGGCAGGAATTCGATGATCGCCTGGCGCCCCTTGTAACCTATTCCGCCGCAGTCCGCGCAACCTACCGGCTTGTACAAGTAGATCTCGTCGTCCGAGGTGAAACGCCTCAGTTGCAACTCGTCGATCAGCTCAGACGAGGCCGGATGCTTTTCCTTGCAGTGCGGACACAGTCTGCGCACCAACCGCTGGGCTAGGATGCCGTTGACGGTCGAACTCAACAGATATTCCTCGACTCCCATGTCCAGCAGGCGGGTCACCCCGCCGGCGGCATCGTTGGTGTGCAGCGTGGACAGCACCAAGTGCCCGGTCAACGCCGATTGTACGGCGATTTTGGCGGTTTCCAGGTCGCGCATCTCGCCGATCATAATGACATCGGGGTCCTGCCGGACAATCGAGCGCAGCGCCGCCGCGAACGTGAGCCCGATTTGCGGCTTGGCCTGAATTTGGTTGATACCTTCCAATTGGTATTCCACCGGATCTTCCACCGTGATGATCTTGCGTTCGGACGTATTGAGCGTTTTTAACGCGGTATACAGTGTGGTCGATTTACCGCTGCCGGTCGGACCGGTGATCAGGATAATGCCGTGCGGTTGCGCCAGCACGTCGATAAATTGTTGGGAATGGCTGCCGGTAAAGCCGAGCGTCGTAAAATCGAGCACCGTCGCTTCCTTGTCCAGCAGACGGATCACCACGCTTTCGCCGTACATGGTCGGTATCGTCGATACCCTAAGATCCAATTCCTTACCCATCATTTGCAGCTTGATACGGCCGTCCTGAGGCAGGCGGCGCTCGGCGATATTCAGTTTGGCCATGATCTTGATCCGCGACAGCACGGCTGCGGTGGAGGAGACCGGCGGCGCGTCGATATCCTGCAACACGCCGTCGATTCTGAGCCTTACCTTCAGCACCCCCTCGAAGGGTTCGATATGGATATCGGAAGCGTGCATTTCGACGGCTCTCTGCAGAATCAGGTTGACCATCTTGATCACCGGCGCCTCGCTGGCGAGATCCTTCAGATGTTCCAGGTCTTCGCTGCCGATCTCGTCGCTGTCGAAGTGATCGACCAGCTTGTCCATTTGCGACTTGTTGTCGCCGTATTGCACATCCAACGCGGTATCGATCTCGGAAAGCTGGCCGACCCGCAGCTCGACTCGCTTGCCGGTTGCCAGTTGCAGCGAGCGGACGATAAATTCATCGAGCGGATCCATAACAGCCACGATCACCGATTCCTCGTCCTCGGACAAACCGATCAGATGGTAATGCTTTTGAAAACGCTGGCTTATCGTTTCGGGAAACGGGGTTTCCAGAGGATAGTCGCCGGCGGCGACACGGGGAATTTGGGTGCATCGGGTGAAACTGTCGGCGACGTCTTTTTCCGAACACAGACCGAGCTTGATCAGCAACTGCGATAACGATTCGCCCGGTGCCGATTTCTGCATCCGCCTGACTTTGTTATAGTCGTTTTCGGACAGTTTTCCGTTATCCATCAACATTGCCATAAAAAGCACGTATTTGTTTTCCGGTTCGGTTGTCGCTTTCTGATTCATCGCACCCCTCAAGATTCTGCTCCCGCAATTAGGGATTTTGCCATAGCCACGATTTCAATTTCATTAATTTCGCCGATCGAAAAATCATTTTTATCCAATTTATAGGGGTTTACCTCGGAGGGGGATTTCAAGACCTTATTGACCTCGGTAACGTAAACCCGGCTGACCGGGGTCGGCCCGAACAGGGTAATCGACGGCCGGTTCAGTCCCCAGGCCATGTGGGTCGGGCCGGTATCGTTGCCAATCACCAAATCGGCCCGGTCGAGAACCGCTTTCAAACCGTTCAGGTCCATTTTCGGCAGCACCCGGGCATGCCGAGTCCTTTCGGCGATCCATTCGGCCGCCTCGCGCTCCGGGTCGTTGCCCCAACAGATCAGGCCGTTGGCTTGCAGCAGGTCGATGACCTGCAGATACTTTTCCTTCGGATAATTGCGGCTGGGCCAGGTGGAGCCGATCACGAACACGATGTTGGCGCGATCGGCGGAAAAAAAATCAACAAGCTGCGGCGCCATGGCCTGATAATACAGAAACGGTTTCTTGTTCAGAAGCTGTTGCCGGGAAATGTCAAAACCCAGCGGTCTGGCTATTACTGCGGCATTGCGGTCGATGGTGTTCGCCTCGTAAGGGACAGCCACGAATTCTCGGTAAAACAACGCCGCCGGTTTTTCGCGGATCGAATGCCGGTCGAAACCGGCGGTGCGCGGCCCCAACAAACGGGCGACCAGCGCCGACTTAATCAGCCCCTGCGCATCGATGACCAAGTCGTATGCATTTTCGGCGTAACGGCGCACCTTGGCGATTTCGCCGAAAATAAGGCGTCTGTCCCGTTTCAGCGCCTTCAGATTGACGGTCAGGATACGGTCGATATCCGGGTTATTTTGCAAGATTCCGGCGAACCCTTGTTCCACCAGCCAATCGATCTTAATATCCGGCCGGGCCTGTTTGACGAATTGCAGCGCCACCATCGCATGCACGATATCCCCTAGTGCGGAAAGCTTGACGATGGCGATTCTCATGACGGTCAGTCGATTGCGGCCAACACTTGCCCGGGACTAATCCGGGTCAAACAATCGGTGTGGCCTAGCGGGCATTCGCGGGCGAAACACGGCGAACAGTCGAGTTTGAGATCGATGATTTTGGCCTGCCGGTTCAGCGGCGGCGTGAAACCGGGATCGGAAGAACCGTAAATGGCCACCAGTCGTTTGTTCAATGCGGCGGCCACGTGCATCAAACCGGAATCGTTGGAAACGACGACATCGGCCAGCGACATCAAGTCGACGGCCTCGGCCAACGAGGTTTTGCCGCTGAAATTCCGGCAGCGACCCGCCGTCAGCCGGTTGATCCGCTCGGCCACCTCGCGGTCCTTGTCCGAACCGAACAACCAGACCGCCCATTCGTCGGCGAGCTTTCGTTTCGCCAGTTCGGCGTAATGCTCGGCCGGCCAGCGTTTGGCCGGGCCGTATTCTGCACCTGGGCACAGGGCCAGCACCGGTTGGTCGCCCGCTAATTCAAAGCGGTCGCGCACCCGCTGTTGATCGGCACCGTCGATGACCAATTCGGGAACGGGACACTCGGGCGGATGCTTAGCGTCGGCCGGCAACGCCAACGCAACGAAGCGCTGCACGGTCATTTTCAACGCGCCTTTATCCAGTCGGCGCGGATCGTTCAACAAACCCCAACGAAATTCGCCGAGAAATCCGGTGCGTCGCGGAATGTCGGCGAAAAAGGGAACCAACGCCGATTTCCAGGAATTGGGTAGGACGATCGCCTGATCGTAGCGCTCGGTTCTCAGTTGTTTGCCCAATTGCCTCCGTTGCCTCAAGCCGAATTGGCCGTGGGTCAACGGCATCTCTATCGCGCCCGATACTTGCGGCATTCGCTCCAGCAACGGAAACGACCAGGCGGGAGCCATCACGTCGATGCGGCAATCCGGGTGTTGTTGCTTCAAGGTCATGAACAGGCTTTGCGCCATGACCATGTCACCGACCCAGGACGGGCCGATGACCAGGATTTTATCTTTGGGCTCCGCCACTAAGAAACGAAGCTAAGCCACTCGTCATGGTCGGCGCGGCGGCCATGAACGTAGTCGAAATACAGTGCCTGCAGTTTTTCGGTAATCGGGCCACGGGAACCGGGGCCGATCGCCCGCCCGTCCAGTTCGCGGATCGGCGTGACTTCGGCCGCGGATCCGGTAAAGAAAGCCTCGTCGGCCACATACACCTCGTCTCTGGAAATGCGCTTTTCGTAAACTTCCAGCCCTTGTTCCTTGGCGATGGTCATAATGGTATCGCGGGTGATGCCTTCCAGCGCCGAAGTGACTTCCGGCGTATACAATTTACCGTTGCGCACGATAAACAGATTTTCTCCGCTCCCCTCGGCGGCGTAGCCTTCCTGGTCCAGCAACAAAGCCTCGTCGTAGCCGGTTGCCAGCGCCTCTTGCAGCGCCAGGATCGAATTAATGTAGTTACCGTTGGCCTTGGCCTTGCACATCGTGCTGTTGACATGGTTGCGGGTATAGGACGAGGTTCTGATGCGGATGCCTTTTTCCATGTTTTCGGCGCCGAGATAGGCTCCCCATTCCCAGGCCGCGATCATGACGTGTACTTTCAGGTTGTCGGCCCGCAAGCCCATGCCTTCCGAGCCGTAAAAACACATGCTGCGGATATAGGCGCTGTCGAGATTGTTTTTGGCCACCGCTTCGCGATGCGCCTGATTGATTTCGTCCTTGGTATAGGGAATTTTCATATTCAAAATATGGGCGGAACGGTATAAGCGATCGGTATGCTCCGCCAACTTGAAAATCGCCGTTCCCTGTTCGGCATGGTAAGCACGCAACCCTTCGAAAACCCCAGCACCGTAATGCAGGGTGTGCGTCAGCACGTGGACTTTGGCGTTGCGCCACTCCACCCAATTGCCGTCCAGCCAAATTAAGCCGTCTCTATCGTCCATCGTCATCATTTTTTTCAAGCCTGCCTGTTTTTTAAGATTGAAGTCGCCGCAACCTGTGTCCTTGGCGGCGGTTATGAGTTATTCCATCAAATCCTGCCAGATCTTTTGTACTTGGCTGCGAATATGAGAAAATTCATCGCCGCCGGCCTGCGCCTTTTTGCCCTGCAAGACCTGCCGGTGACCGTAATCGCGATAGGTGCAGTACGCTTTTTTCAGCAGCACCGCATTTTCCGGCGAAACGAAACCGTGTTCGGCAAGTCCTTCCAACAATCTGACGTTATCGGTATACGTGGCCAACGCCTCGTTCTCCGAAGTATGGGCCAATACGCCAAATTGTACTATAAACTCTATGTCCGCAATACCGCCTTTGCTTTGTTTTAAATCGAACACTTCTTCGTCCTTGGGCGCCAGATTTTCACGCATTTTTTCCCGCATTTCCCTGACTTCCCTGCGCAACTCGCCGGGTTCTCTGGACAACGCCAATATGCGCCGGCGTATCGCTTCGTATTGTCGTTGCAAAGCGGCGTCGCCGGTGATAAAGCGCCCTCTGACCAGAGCCTGATGCTCCCAGGTCCAGGCGTCGCTTCTCAAATAATTTTCGTAACTTCCGATATGGGTGACCAGCAGCCCCGAATCGCCGCTGGGACGCAGCCGCAAATCGACCTCGTACAGTACCCCGGACAGCATTTTCGTATCGAGAATGTGCCGCACCTTTTGTCCGAGGCGGATATAAAACTGGGTACAGCCGATCGGCTTCGGTCCGTCGGTCATGGCCATCCCGTCTTTGCAGTCGTAGATAAAGACCATGTCCAGATCGGAACCGTAGCCCAATTCGATGCCGCCCAGTTTGCCCATGCCGACGATGGCGAATTTCTTGGCCGAATGGTCGGTTTCGGGAGGGAAACCGTGCTTATCGGTAAGCATTTGCCAAGCCCTTTCCAACACCTGTTCCAATACGGCCTCGGCAATATAAGTCAGATAATCGCTGACCACCATCAGCGGGATCGCATTCATGATATCGGCGGCGGCAACCCTCAACACGTTCTGATGCTTGAACTGTCTGAGCAGGAACATCAGCTGCTCGTCGTCCTGCACATCGACCTTTTGCAATCCTTGTTCCAGTTGTTCCAACAGAGCTTGTTTTTGCAAGGGTTCGTACAAAGTCCGTGGGTCCAGCAGTTCGTCGAACAGAACGGGATAGTGCGCCAGATAATCGGTGATCCAGAGACTGGCCGACGATAATTTCACCAGCTGGGCGAGCGCGTCCGGGTTTTCCGCCAGCAGCGACAAATAGACATTGCGCCCGGCCACCGCCTCGAACAGCGTCAGGATCCGCAACAAGGTTTCATCGCGATTTTCGACAATACGGACGGTCTCGATCAGCTGCGGCAGCAAGCGATCCATTACGCTCGCCCCTTTGCTGGTCAAACGCTTTAAGGCATGAGAGTGTTTAAAGCTTTGCAGGGCGTCGAAAATCTCGGCGCAGTGCAAAAATCCGTATTCGCCCAAATATTCCAGGATCTGCTCGCGTTCTATTCCGCCTACCCAAATCAAGTGGGAATTTTGCAGTGATTTTTCCTGATCGGACAACGAGAACACCTGTTCGAAGATATGGTGTACGTCGTTCCTGACCCGGTTCAGTTCGCGCTTAAAGGCGTTCCAATCGGCAAAATCCAGCGAGTAAGCAAGAATCTCCCGCACCCGAGGGTCGGTCGGCAGATCGTGGGTTTGCCGGTCCTGATACTGCTGGATATGGTTTTCTACCCGGCGCAGGAACGCGTAGGATGTTCTCAGCATTTCCGCATCGAGTTGGGTCATCAACCCCAGTTTTTCCAAGGCCAGCAGAATTTTCAAAATTTCCCGCTGTTGCAATTGCGGTTCGTGTCCACCCCGAATCAACTGGAACGCCTGGCCGATAAATTCGATCTCGCGAATACCGCCAGGCCCAAGCTTGATGTTCTCCATCCGGTCTTTGCGTCGAAGCTCTTGGGTGATCTGAAATTTTAGCGACCGCAACTCTTCGAATGCGCCGTAATCCAGATAACGGCGGTAGACGAAAGGCTTGATCATCGCCATCAGTTGTTTTCCGCTGTCGAAATCGCCGGCCACCTGCCGTGCCTTGATCATCGCGTAGCGTTCCCATTCGCGCGCCTGGGTCATATAGTAGTGCTCCATGCCGTCGAAGGTCATGATCAACGGCCCGCTGTCGCCAAAAGGACGCAGGCGGGTGTCGGTGCGGAAGACGAAGCCGTCCGCAGTGACTTCGTCGAGCATTTTGACCAGGGAACGACAAATACGGGTGAAGAATTCGCCATAGCTGGTTTCCCTGCGATCGTTCAAAACCCCGTCTTCTGCATAGGCGAAAATCAGGTCGATGTCGGACGAATAGTTCAGTTCCCAGGCCCCCAATTTCCCCATGCCCAGCACCAAAATATTGATCGGGGTGCCGCCGCGCGATAAAGGCACGCCTCGCCGCTCGCAAGCTTGTTGGTATAGATAAGCCAAGGCGGTTTGGATGCAGCTTTCCGCCAAAGCGCTGGTATCTCGCAGCGTCTCGTCCAATTCCGCCCATCCGGCGAGATCACGCCAAGCGATCCTGACCATTTCGCGGCGCCTGAACAGGCGCAGCTGTTTCATCAACGCGGCGTCATTGTCTATCGTTTCCAGCTCGATCGCATCGCGGTAAGCGTCGCGGCAACGTGCCGAAAACAAGTCGCCGGACTCGATCAGCCCACACAGCATCTGCGGGTTGCGCAGGCAGCTGTCGCGAACGAATTCACTGCAACAATTCACTTTGGACATGGATTCTGCGACCCGTTCGTCCTCAATGATAAGCCGTTGCTCGTCGGAAAGACGTTCCTCGAGCTCGGCGAAAAAGGACATTGCGACCGGATGCAAATTTTCGGGAAGTGTTTCGAGGTTGTTTGCGGAAAGAGGTATTCGCGTCATAGGCTGGTCTTAATTCAAAATGGATATAGGTTAACCGCAGGTTACCTGAATCAGCGGCTGTTCCTATCAGGATTTCTGAGATTGTCGACAGCAGCGACGCGATCATCCAGGCGACAGGGATCTCATCACCCCGTATCTTGAAAGCCTGACAGGAAACAACCTGCAAATAGTTCATAGCATGTAATGCAATGAAAAGTTCAATGATAGCGGAATTGACTGCTTCTGTCCGTCACCAAGGGCAGGATTTCAAAGCGGCAAATTATCCGTTGCTCCGATATCCTCCGTTTCGTTACCGATTTTCCCTGAACATGATCAGGCAAAAATTCTGGCATCTGAACGAGCTACGTCATATCATTTTCCTCATTCGTTCAATACATCGAAACGCCTTAAGTCGGAAACAGCCGTTCGATTAAACTCTATGATGGACAACGTTAGCGCGGGTTTACTTCGGGATATCTTCAAACATGTGCGTTGGTGGCTGGCCAATCTCCACCGCGCCGGCGCAACTCGCAAGCAGCAATCGGTCACGGCGCTTCGTAATACGATTAAGGCGTCGCGAGAAACAGCCGTCTATATCCGCTTCTTAAACGACAGCGGGGTTCGTAATCAACAAACGGAAAGCCACCTTTCCGTTTTGTGGACCGAACTCGGTTTCGCATTGGAGGATCTCGGTATCGACAAATTGGCCAAGCGCTGTCAGATCTCCGGAAAACATTGGGCCAACCCGGAACATTACGACGAGGAATTCATCAAACAGGCTGATATCAGTCTCGAGCGCATGGAGCAATTGGCCAGACAAATACTATACGATATCAACCATTAGCAGTTGCCCGGAACCGTTATGTCCCACGATCACCACCACCATCATCACCAACCAACCAATTACAACCGCGCCTTCGCGCTGGGCGTCACGCTTAATATTGTGTTCGTAGGCGTCGAGATCGTTTATGGCATCACTGCAAATTCATTGGCGCTAATTGCAGACGCCGGGCATAACTTCAGCGACGTATTGAGCCTGTTGCTAGCCTGGGGCGCTAGTCTGCTGGGGGCGAGAGCGGCAACGGAAAAACGCACCTACGGCTTCCGCAAGGTGACCGTGATGGCCTCGCTTGCCAGCGCGATACTTTTATTGGTGGCCTTGGGGGGCATCACGTGGGAAACGGTGGGCCGCTTTCTCGAGCCGAAACCCGTACAAGGCATGACGGTTATCATCGTCGCCGCAATCGGTTTCGTCATCAACACCCTCACCGCCTTGCTGTTTGTCTCGGGCCATAAGCAAGACCTGAACATTCGCGGCGCATTTTTGCACATGGCGGCCGATGCCGGCGTATCACTCGGGGTCGCAGTGGCGGGCGTTATTATTATCTTTACCGGGTGGTTGTACGTCGATCCCGTTATCAGCCTGCTGATTATTGCTGTCATTCTTTACAGCGCTTGGTCGCTACTTTGCGAATCGATGAACTTGGCTATCGATTCAGTTCCGAAAGGCATCGATATCGTCGCAGTCAAAGATTATTTTGGCGAACTTAACAACGTCGAGCAGTTCCATGACCTGCACGTCTGGCCGTTGAGTACCACGGAAGTCGCGCTGTCGGTCCATCTGGTCATGGCCGACGACTCTTTGAACAACGGCTTCCTGCCTCGAATCCAGCAAGACTTGCACGACCGCTTCGACATCGAACATTCCACCATCCAAATGGAACACCCCGATGACGAGCAGTGCATGTTGGACAAGCACCGTTGTATATAGCGTTCGAAAACAAAAGCAAGCTTGAATTTCGGCCGAACAGTGGGCAAACCCCGTTTCCCAACACAAATTTTGTGTCGCTTTTAACTTTTCTTCGGACTGCCGATTGACGATCATCCGCTTCACACATACCATCAACCCGCAACTGATAGCAAACGTTATCCACCACTCGTTAATCTTGATCCAGTCAGGGGGAAACATGTCTCGTACCTATATCTCCGCTTTCATACTTATTCTTTTCATCAGCTTATTGAGCATCGAGTCGGCAGTGGCCGGCCCCGGCGGTAAAATCGCCAGCGCCGCCTTCGAAACCTTCTGGGGTCGAATTATACTCGGCGGTCTCGCCATCGTACTGCTTCCGCTAATTCTCTATACTTGGATAAGGGAAAAATTGTCCGAACGACGCGCCTTAAGCGATCTGCGTTTCATGGCGCGTTACAGCACCTGCTTCGATTGGTTGGCTATTCAGCAACGGCTGAAAGATTGCTTTTTCCGCATTCACTCGAGCTGGGGACAAGAAGACCTGTCGGACGTCAGCCAATGGATGACGTCCTGGTACTGGCAAAACCAACAATCCGTCTTCTTGAACCGTTGGAAGCAGGAAGGACTAATCAATATCTGCGACGTAAAAAAGATTCTTGCCATCCGGCCGTTGCTCTTTGTCCACCGCAATCAGCATGAAGAACATAACGATTCGGTAGTGGTGATTTCGGTCACCGCAAAAATGAAGGATTTCTTGCAGGACCGCAGAACCGGCAAGGTGGTCGAAGGCAGTAAACGCTACAAGGAAGTCGAAACCGTGTGGACGCTTACCTTGGAAGACGGTAGTTGGAAGGTATCGGATATCGATGAAGGCAGCATGTCTCTCAGCTATGCCAAAATGGCGACTGACTTGCCGGCCATTGAATCTACCGTCATCAGCGATCTGAGAGCGTAACACTCGAGCTAGGAACGATTGCTGTCCCATGCGGTTAGTCCTTGGTAACGATGGACGAAAGCGATGGCGCGGCAGCCGCGAATCACTTCCAGCGCGGAGATTTTATTGTCGTCTCCATGCGAAGCCGCGAAGGGTTTTGCGTGTAGGTTGCGCGCATCCCGAAGTGACGGTCAAAAAAAAACCCGTCCAGGTAGCTGGACGGGTTTTGCTATTAAGCGCTTGGCGATTCCCTACTTTCACATGGCAACCTGCCACACTATCATCGGCGCTAAGAGGTTTCACTTCCGAGTTCGGGATGGGATCGGGTGGTTCACTCTCGCTATGTTCACCAAGCAAAGGTGTTTAGCTGGCTTCGACGGGCCGTCTCACCAACTGTCATGATCAACTCGTTCGAGCCGATCCATGGAAATCTGTATCCGTTCGTTCTCGTGCCTCAAAAGCAGCTTGGCTTTTATCACACTCAATCAAACCGATTGGGCGTTATATGGTCAAGCCTCACGGGCAATT
>JBNLFT010000038.1:0-19598 GCA_050305675.1 Methylococcaceae bacterium | reverse complement strand
CTGATTTCAAATACCAAGGCCGCCTTTATGAAATATCCGGGCTAGGCTCGAATTATCCGAATCTTTCGACGATGCCGTCGAGCTCTTCCAGGCTGGTATAGCTGATCACCAGTTTGCCCTGACCGTCGGCCCGGTGGTCGATTTCGACCTTGGCCCCTATTTTTCCGCTTAAATCCTGCTGCAACCTTAACGTGTCAGGATCTTTCCGGGGCTTTTCGGCTTTTTTTCCTACCTCGGCCGGCTGTTGCGTTTCCTTAACCAATTTTTCTACGGCGCGCACCGACAAGCCTTGCTTCACCGTCTTATAGGCGATATCGACTTGTTGCTGCCCTTCCAGGCTGAGCAGGGCGCGCGCGTGTCCCATTTCCAGCAATCCCTTGGCCAGCAGGTTTTTGACTTCGCCGTGCAGCTCCAACAAGCGCAGCAAATTGGAAACCGTGGCCCGCGATTTGCCGACCGCTGCGGCGATCTGCTGATGGGTCAGACCGAACTCGTCCAACAAGCGTTTCAACGCCTCAGATTCTTCGAGCGGATTGAGGTCTTCGCGCTGGATGTTTTCGATCAGCGCGATGGCCATCACCGATTGATCGTCGATGTCCTTGACCACCACCGGTACTTCGTGCAGTTCGGCCAATTGCGCGGCCCGCCAGCGCCGCTCGCCGGCGATGATTTCGTACCGGTCGCCCTCCAGGTTGCGGACGATGATCGGCTGGATGATCCCCTGCGCCATGATCGAGTCGGCCAGTTCGCGCAATTTCTCGGGATCCATGTCCTTGCGCGGTTGATACTTGCCGCGTTGCAAGAATTCGATCGGCAACGTCTGAACGTCCTGGCGTTTCTTTGGTGCCGCCGCGACGGCCGGCGATACGTCGCCCAACAATGCGTCCAGACCGCGACCCAAACCTCTTTTTTTGACAGCCATAGCGTCCCGTTACTTCTGTTTTTCTTTTCTGATCATTTCGCCGGCCAGCGCAATATAGGCGACCGCGCCGCGTGAAGTCTTGTCGTACTGGATCACCGGAACCCCGTGGCTGGGCGCTTCCGCCAGCCGGATGTTGCGGGGTATGCAGGTCCTGAACACCTTGTCGCCGAAATATTCGACCAATTGGTCCGACACGTCCTTGGTCAGGCGGCTGCGGTTGTCGTACATGGTGCGTAGAATGCCTTCCAAAAACAGGCCGGGATTGACCGATTCCTGTATGTTGCGCAAAGTCGCCATCAACGCGGTCAACCCTTCCAAGGCGTAATATTCGCACTGCATCGGAATCAACACGCTGTTGGCCGCGACCATCGCGTTCAACGTCAGCATGTTCAACGACGGCGGGCAATCGATCAGGATATAGTCGTACTCGTTCTTGATTTGCAATAGTGCATCCGCCAGCCGCCGTTCCCGGTGGTTGGCCGTCATCAACTGCACTTCGGCGGCGGTCAGGTCGGCATTGCCCGGGATAATGTCGAAACCGGCCTCCCGATTTTGGATCACCGTCTCCGGCACCGGCACCTCTTCCAACAGCAGTTCGCAACTGGAATGCTCGATCTCCTCCTTAACGACGCCGCACCCCATCGCCGCGTTTCCCTGCGGATCCAAATCGATCAGGAGAACCTTGCGTTTGGCGGCGGCCAACGAGGCGGCGAGATTGACGCTGGTGGTGGTTTTGCCGACCCCGCCTTTTTGATTGGTTACCGCAATGATCTTAGCCATGCTCGTGTTGCCTCTCGATTCGCACCAAACACCGTTGCGCCGGTATCCCCGGCACCTCGATCGGTATTACAGTATAGTTTTCACTCAATTGCATTAATTCCCGCTCCGGAACCTGGCCTTTCATGGCTAACAACACCGTCTCGTCGGTCAACAGATGGTCGGTCAGCCCGACGATATCCGCCATGCTGGCGAAGGCCCGCATGATGATGGTCGAATAGGGCTCGGACGGTTCGAACCGCTCGACGCGGCAGTGCGTCACCGTCACATTTTTCAGCTTCAACTCCAGGACCGCCTGCTGTACGAAACGGGTTTTCTTGGAGTTGGAATCGAGCAGGGTAAATTCCGTCTGCGGCAGAAAAATCGCCAACGGTATGCCCGGCAGCCCGGCGCCGGTGCCGATATCGAGCACCCGGTTGCCGCGAACATGCGGCAGTATGGCCAGGCTGTCCAGAATGTGCAAACGCGCCATGTCCTGGCGGTCGCGCACGGCGGTTAAATTATAAGCTTTATTCCATTTCTCGATCAGCTTAATGAACAGCAATAGTTGTTCGAGTTTGGTCCCGTCGGAGGGCAACGCCAGTCGCTGCAGGCCCTGCAGCAAAATGTCACGGCACGCGTCCATCAAGCGCTTTTCTTTTTCAAGTGTACCAGCAACAGCGATATGGCGGCCGGCGTCACGCCGGGTATGCGCGATGCCTGCCCCAAGGTCTCGGGCCTTTGCAGACGCAATTTTTCGCAGACTTCATTGGAAAGGCCGGACACGCTTCGATAATCGACGTCTTCCGGCAGGCGCAGGTGATCGTAACGGCGGGTACGGTTGATTTCGCTTTGCTGACGGTCGATGTAGCCGGCGTACTTGGCCTGAATCGCGACCTGCTCGGCGACCTGGTCGGGAACCTTCCGCTCGCCGGAAAGCACCAGCAAGCGTTCGACGTCGACTTCCGGGCGCCGCAGCAATTCCAGCGCGCTGGCTTCCTTCTGCAGCTTCTTGCCCCAGTATTGTTCGGCCAACTCGGCCTCGCCGCTGCCGACCCGGATCCAGGTCTTCGCCAGCTCGCCCTGCAAGCGGGCGATAAGCTCGCGTTTTTGCTCGAACAACTGCCAGCGTTCGTCGTCCACCAGTCCCAATTCGCGGCCCGTTTCCGTCAAGCGCAGGTCGGCGTTGTCCTCGCGCAACATCAACCGATATTCCGCCCGGCTGGTGAACATACGGTACGGTTCCTGCGTACCGCGGGTAATCAAATCGTCGATCATGACGCCGATGTAAGCTTCATCGCGCGCCGGACACCAGCTTTCCATCCCCAGCGCCAGTCGCGCGGCATTGAGGCCGGCAATCAGGCCCTGTGCCGCTGCCTCCTCGTAACCGGTGGTGCCGTTGATTTGACCGGCGAAAAACAACGCCTCCATATGCTTGGTTTCCAATGACGCCTTCAAGTCCCGCGGATCGAAGAAGTCGTATTCGATCGCATAACCGGGACGGACGATCTGGGCGCGCTCGAAGCCGAGCATCGAGCGGACGAAGCGGTATTGAATATCGAACGGTAGGCTGGTCGATATGCCGTTCGGATATACCTCGTTGGTATGCAAGCCTTCCGGTTCGACGAATATCTGGTGCGAGTCGCGCTCGGCGAAACGCACGACCTTGTCCTCGATCGACGGACAATAGCGCGGACCGATGCCCTCGATCACCCCGGTGTACATCGGCGAGCGGTCCAATCCCGAGCGGATGATGTCGTGGGTCTCGGCGTTGGTTCGGGTAATATGACAGGGGATCTGCCGCGGATGATCCTCGCGCCGGCCCGAAAACGAAAACACCGGGACCGGATCGTCGCCGTGCTGTACTTCCAGTTTGCCGTAGTCGATGGTGCGGCCGTCGATCCGCGGCGGCGTGCCGGTTTTCAAGCGGTCGACCCGGAACGGCAGTTCTCGCAGCCTCTCCGCCAGCGCGATCGAGGCGGCGTCGCCGGCTCGTCCTCCGCTGTAGTTTTCCAGCCCGATATGGATTCTGCCGCCAAGGAAAGTGCCGGTGGTCAGGACCACGGCGCGAGCCGTGAATTCCAGCCCCATCTGGGTCTTGACGCCGGCAACCCGGCCGCCCGCGACGATCAGGTCGGATACGGTCTGCTGGAACAAGGACAAATTAAGTTGGTTTTCCAACGCACTTCTAACGGCCTGTTTGTAAAGGCTGCGGTCGGCCTGGGCGCGGGTCGCGCGGACCGCCGGTCCCTTACTGGCATTGAGGATGCGAAACTGAATCCCGGCGCGATCTATCGCCCTTGCCATGACGCCGCCCAGAGCATCGATTTCCTTGACCAGATGCCCCTTGCCGATACCGCCGATCGCGGGATTGCAACTCATCTGTCCCAGGGTCTCGATATTTTGGGTCAGCAGCAACGTTTGCGCGCCGCAACGCGCGGCGGCCAAAGCCGCCTCGGTGCCGGCATGGCCGCCACCGACAACGATAACATCAAACTCGTTCTGGAATTTCACGTCTAAAGTATGGTCAAATAAAACGGGTATATTACTGGTTTACAGAGAAAAAATCATGAAAAAACGTAAGAAATCAACAGCCTTGCCGGCTGCGGTCGAGAAAAACCCGGTGGCGAAATTCGCCCCTAGGTTCAATAAAGCGGCGATTTTCAAGGACAAAAGCAAATATCGACGCAAGGCGAAACACCAAGGCTTGGAGCCTTTTCCCATGTGGCCTTCGGACCTCATCGGAAAAGGCTTCCGCCGGGCCGATCAATCCTCGCTTTTCCGAGCGCAGTGGGTGCATTTGAGGGAGTAGGGTGCGGCCTGCAGACTTTCCTTCCTGATCGGCGCGCCGCAAAGCAGGCAGATGCCGTAGGTTCCGCCGTCGATGCGGGAAATTGCCTGTTCGACCTTGGCGATCTCATCAAGGGTCGGGTTTTCGGACCAATCCGTCGCCCGATGGTTTGCCGCCAATCCGGACTGCCCGGAAACTTCCCGGTCCGACGCCGGCGCGCCGCCCTTGACCCCGTCGGTGATTTTTTTCAGCCGCTCGTCCAAGTCTTCCAACATTTCGATCAAATGACCGCGTACGTCGTCGTAATGTGACAAAACTGCTCCTACGTCCGATTTCAACCCCGTTCAATAATGCCTCAACCGGGCTCTTTTGTCATCGTCAAACAAACGATTTCTTGAACTATACTTGATTTTGGGCAATCGGCCCGATCTTGCCTGCAGCATTGGTTTACCTAATCTTCCGACGGAAATTCGGCAACTCAATTATGGATAACAGTTCACTCGATCGACTCCTAGACGCGGCCAACCGGATCATCCTCGGCAAGCGAAGACAAATCCGGCTCGCGGTATGCTGCCTATTGGCCCGGGGGCATCTGCTGATCGAGGATATTCCCGGCGTCGGTAAAACGACGCTCTCCCATACCCTGGCCCGTTTGTTCGGACTCAAATACCAGCGGATCCAATTCACCAGCGACATTCTGCCGGCCGATATCATCGGCTCGTCGGTGTTCGATGCCGAAAATCATCGATTCACGTTCCATCAGGGGCCGATCTTCAACCAAATGATCTTGGCCGACGAAATCAACCGCTCGACGCCGAAAGCACAGAGCGCCCTATTGGAGGCCATGGAAGAACAGCAGGTTACCGTCGAAGGTAAGACTTACCCCTTGCCGCGCCCGTTTTTCGTCATCGCCACCCAAAACCCGTCTCATCAGATCGGTACGTTTCCGCTTCCGGAATCGCAGCTGGACCGCTTCCTGATGTGCATCGAACTCGGCTACCCGGATACCGCGGCGGAACGCGACTTATTGACCGGCCATCAGCGATACGCGCTGATCGACTCGCTGCAAGTCCAACTGCCTCCCGAACAGCTGGAAACCATGCAGCGGGCCGTGTCCGACGTCTACGTCGCTCCCGCCTTGTTGGATTACTTGCAGGCCATTATCGCGTTCACCCGCCACTCCGGCGAATACGCCGTCGGTCTCTCGCCACGCGCCGGCTTGGCCCTGTTGACGGCCGCCAAAGCCTGGGCCTACATGGACCGGCGAACGGCGGTCATTCCGGAAGACGTGCAGGCGGTACTGGCCGCCGTCGCCGGCCACCGCATCCGCTCCGGCACTACCGATTCGGAAGCGATCGTCGCCCCGTTGCTGAACCAGGTCGCCATCCCTTGAGCGCTGCGGCATTGAGTTTTAAAGAACGTTTCCGGCTGAGTCGCTTTGTACGCGGGGAAGCGCCAGTCGACCGACCGATCGCGTTGACCCACCGGCGCATCTTCATTCTACCCACCCTGCGCGGACTGGGATTCGCACTGCTGGTTACGCTATTGCTGCTGATCGCCTTCGTTTACAACAACAACCTGGCTTATTTGTTGGCTTTCATGCTTGCCGGCGTGTTTTTCGTCACCATCCTGCATAGCTTCAACACACTGGCCGGACTCGTGGTCAAGCCGATCAAGGGCCATGCAGCGTTCGCCGGAGATGCCGCCGGGTTCGAGCTGCTGCTCGGCAATCCGCTGCCCCGCCCGCGTTACAACCTGAAGCTGTCGATGCAAACCGACATCCACGCCGATTTGGCCGGCGCGGAACAAAAAGCCGTCGTCCTCTATGCCGAGGCGCCTAGGCGCGGCTGGCTGCCTTGCGCGACGGTGACGCTGTCGAGCCGCTATCCGCTGGGGTTGTTTCGAGCCTGGTCTCCCATGCGCTTCAATCTGCGTGCCCTGGTATATCCGCGACCGGCAACCGTCGATCTGGCGTTCCCGGAAAGCGACGACGGCAGCGGCGAACAAGGGCAGGGCAGGAAAGGCCAGGACGATTTTCTAGGTCTTAAGAGCTACCAAAGCGGCGATCCGATCCGCCGCATACATTGGAAGGCTTTCGCCAAGGGGCAGGGACTGTACAGCAAGGAATACGCCGGTGCGGTCGCCGACCGTTTATGGCTCGACTACGAGGCGGCGCCAGGGAACGATCGCGAGCAGCGGCTCGGCCGGCTGTGCCGCTGGATCATCGACGCCGAGCAGGCCGGCCTGCAATACGGACTCATCCTACCCGGAACCAAAATCGAACCCGGCCACGGCAGGGGCCACTACGAACGATGCCTGGAAGCGCTGGCCTTGTTTTAAGAGGGGGAGCGATGGCGCTGGATAAACGTGTCCAGATATTTCTGTTGAGCTCGCTCAGCTTGATTACCCTGCCGCATCTGTACAACATCCCCTGGCCGATTTTCGGCTTGTTCTACCTGTTATTGGGCTGGCGCTTCGCCGCAGTATGGAAAACCGGTTGGCTGCCGGGACGCTGGCTATTGTTATTGCTGACTGCAGCCGGCATGGCGCTGCTGTACAGTCAACAACAAGGCGTGCTCGGACGCGACGCCGGTACCGCGTTGTTCGTCACCGCGTTGGGACTGAAGCTGCTGGAAATCAAATCGGCCCGCGATATCTACCTGACCGCCTATCTGGCTTTCGTCGTCGCCAGTACGCTGTTTCTCTATCAACAAAGCATGTTGATGGCGGTTTATATCTTGTTCGTCTGCTGCGCACTGTTAGCGACGCTGGTCACGATCAACAACCGCCGGCAGAACACGCTGGCTGCACTGAAAACGGCCGCCGTGATTATCGTGCAAGCATTACCGCTGGCAATCGTGCTGTTCGTACTGTTTCCCCGCATCGAAGCGCCGCGCTGGATGCTGTTCCAAGACAAACACCTGGCCGTAACGGGACTCAGCGACACGATGGAGCCAGGCAGCATCAGCCGCCTGGGTTTGTCCGAGGAGCTGGCGTTCCGGGCGAAATTCGACGGCGCCATTCCGCCCCCGAGACTGCGCTATTGGCGCGGTCCGGTGTATTCCTACACCGACGGCAAGCGCTGGACGCAAGTCCCGAATCGCTCGCTCGCGCGCCCCGACGATTCGCCGCGTTTTACCGGACAACCCTATCGTTACACGTTGCTGATGGAGCCGCAAACGCAACATTGGGTCTACGCGCTGGAGCTGCCAGCCGAATATGCCGATCCGTTAGGCCGCAACGGTTTTTATCAACTGATCACCCGTAAAGATCCGGAAGATCGCGCGGAATACAGGATCGTGTCGTATCCCAGCTACAATACCGGCGACCTGACGGAAAACGAGCGGCAAATCAGTTTGCAGCTTCCCGCACCCGCATCGGCAAGGATCGTCGAACTGGTCAGGCGGCTTAAGGGATTCGACGCCGGCCCGGAAGTGTTCATCGGGCAGGTGCTGAACCACTTCCGGCAGGAACAATTTTATTACACGCTGATGCCCGACGTGATGGAGGAAAACCCGATCGAAACCTTTCTCTTCGAGAAACGAACCGGGTTTTGCGCCCATTACGCCAGTGCCTTCGTCTATCTGATGCGGGTTGCAAAAATCCCGGCCCGGGTCATCGGCGGTTATCAAGGGGGCGAAATCAACGAAGTCGGCGGCTTTCTGGAAGTCCGGCAAGCCAACGCCCACGCCTGGAGCGAAGTCTGGCTGCGCGGCAAGGGCTGGGTACGGGTCGATCCGACGGCCGCCGTGGCGCCGGAGCGGGTGGAACAAGACGTCAATATCGATCTGCAAATCGCCAGCGGAAAGGTCAATTTCACGCCGGTCGATGTCGGCGTCGCAATGAGCTGGTTCAAGCGGGGCCGGCAATTGTGGAACAGCCTCGACTATAACTGGCAGCGCTGGGTCATCAACTACAGCAACACCGGCCAATCGGACCTGTTGGCGGGATTCGGGATCGGCACCGTCAAACGCCTGGTTTACTGGCTGATCGGCTCGACGATCGCGGTTTGTTTGCTAATGACCTGGTTGCTACTGAGAAAAGACCGTCCACCGTCCGACCCGGTGATGGCCCAGCACAGGAAATTCTGTGCCAAACTGGCCCGCCGCGCGGGCCTTGAGATCAAAACCGGCGAGGGGGCGAAAAGCTTCGCCGCGCGCGCCGGGCGACGATGTCCGGAGGTTTCCGGGCAGATCGACCGCATCACCGACCTGTTCCTCAAACTGCGTTACCGGCCCGACGCCGTCGACAAGGACCTGCGGGATTTCAAGCGGTTGGTCCGGCAATTCAAGGTTTCCGATCGTTAACCCGGATATTTCACAATGGCGGCCTTACTATTTGAAATAAGCGTTTAAAGCCAATGTCCTGGGTTTGATATGACCCATGTTTGTTGGGTACGGGTTGCGCCTGAATGGTTTTCTGAACAATCGGACCTCGAATCTTAAACAAAATCACTCAAGCCAGAGCTGGTTATGGCATTCGCGATGTGTGTCCAACCTTCTTGGCCCGATTTTCCAAAAATTCCATTCCCTTCATGAAATATCCGGGTTAAGGCTGGCTACCGTTGAGGAGTTCCTGCGCCGACGGCACCGGCTTTTTCAAGGCCGGAGCGGCGGGTTGAGCTGGTTGCGCCGGTTGTTCGGTTGCTACCGCCTCGGCCTCTTTTTTACGTTTGGAGCCTTCGCCGAACAAGATCATTCCGCCCATGAACAGCGCACTGGCGATCATGATGATCGGCATTCGTCCCGGTTTGTCGATCCAGACCAGCAGCCACTTCGGATTAATCAATCCGACGATCAGAATTAAAACCGAAATGATGAGTAAATTGATGCCTGCCGTGATCATGAGTGTTAAACCATTGCCTTACAATTGAAAAAATATACATTATTATTAGATAGCTGTCTGTTTGCAATATGCTTCTTTTTTTATTTCATCAAGTAACGACTAACGAGGAGTGGTTATGACCGGCTTCGGTATATTCGTCACCGCATTCCTGATCTTTGCGGTGTTAATGGTAATCATGGGCGTCAAATCCGTGCCGCAAGGCATGGAGTACACGGTGGAGCGTTTCGGCCGCTACACCGGCACGTTGACCCCCGGTTTGAACATCATCGTGCCGATCGTCGACCGCATCGGCCGCAAACTGAACGTGATGGAACAGGTTCTGGACGTCCCGTCGCAGGAAGTCATCACCAAGGACAATGCCATGGTCAGAGTCGACGGCGTCGTGTTTTACCAGATCATGGATTCGCCGAAGGCGGCCTACGAGGTCAACAATCTTGATCTTGCCATCATCAATCTGGTCATGACCAATATCCGCACCGTGATGGGCTCGATGGACCTCGACGAACTATTGTCTCGCCGCGACGACATCAACGCACGCCTGTTGAGCGTGGTCGACGACGCCACGACGCCATGGGGAATCAAGGTCACGCGGATCGAAATCAAGGACATCGAACCACCGCGGGACCTGGTCGAGTCGATGGCCCGACAAATGAAGGCCGAACGGGAGAAGCGGGCGGCGATTTTGGAGGCGGAAGGCCACAAGCAGGCGGAAATTTTGCGCGCCGACGGCGAAAAACAGGCCGCCATCCTCGACGCCGAAGGGCGCCGCGAGTCCGCTTTTCGCGATGCGGAAGCACGGGAGCGTCTGGCCGAGGCGGAAGCGCGCGCCACGACGATGGTGTCGGAGGCGATCGCCAAGGGCGATATT
This sequence comes from Methylococcaceae bacterium, assembly GCA_050305675.1. Taxonomy (GTDB): domain Bacteria; phylum Pseudomonadota; class Gammaproteobacteria; order Methylococcales; family Methylomonadaceae; genus Methylomarinum. The sequence continues at coordinate 9,416 of JBNLFT010000038.1, read as the reverse complement.
CAGGCGGTGAACTATTTCGTCGCGCAAAAATACGTCGAATCCTTGAAGGAAATTGCCGCTGCCGACAACAGTAAACTGATCTTAATGCCGCTGGAGGCATCGAGCGTCATCGGCGCGCTGGGGGGAATTGCCGAACTGGCCAAGGAAGCGTTGGACAAACGAGCAAAATAATGGCCGAAATCGCAATCGTCTTTTGGTATTGGTGGGTATTCGCCACGCTGTTGCTGGGCGTCGAGATTCTGGCGCCCGGATTCTTTTTCCTATGGATGGCGATCGCCGGCTTGATTACCGGGATCGTTCTGTTCCTGGCGCCCGCCACCAGTTTCGAAATCCAGCTTCTGATTTTCTCGGTACTGTCGTTTCTGTCGGTGGTGGTGTGGCGCCGCTATTCCGGTAAACACCCCGAGGAAACCGACCACCCGCTGCTGAACAAGCGCGGCGCCCAATATATCGGCAGGACCTTCACCCTGATCGAGGCGATAGAAAACGGCCAAGGGAAGATCAAGGCCGACGACAGCATATGGAAAGTTTACGGCGAAGACAGTCCGCTCGGCGCACGGGTCAAGGTCGTTGCCGTCGAAGGAACGGTTTTCAGAGTGGAACAAGCCGATTAATGCTTGTATTAAGAAATCCTTAATTTTTATTCTATATCTTCAACCGGCAATTAGTTATTATCAGCGGCGCATTCTGCGCCATCACGCCGGAATCCCCCGTTCCGGCTTTTTTGTTGAAACCTGCTCTGATAAATCACATGCGCCTATTACTTGTTGAAGACGACGAAATCCTCGGTGACGGACTGCAAGCCGGGTTATCGATGGAAGGTTATGCCGTAGACTGGGTCAAAGACGGAAGGTTGGCCGACGAAGCCCTGAAAACCAATCTCTACGAACTGGTGGTATTGGACCTGAACCTGCCCCGGATGAACGGGATTCACATCCTTGAGGAGCTGCGCAAACGCAAGGATCAAACTCCCGTTTTGGTGCTGACCGCCAAAGACACACTACACGATAAAATCCTGGGGCTGGACAGCGGGGCCGACGATTTTGTCGTCAAACCGTGCGATTTGGCCGAAATCTGCGCCCGCCTCAGAGCGCTCTATCGCCGCTACGGCAACGGAAAAATGCCGGTGATCGAACACAAGGGCGTGAAACTGGATCCGGCCTCGCATCAGGTGTTTTTCCACGATCAACCGGTCGACCTGTCGCAGAAGGAGTTCGAGATACTCAGCTTCTTGATGAATCACATCGGTCAGGTCTCGTCGCGGACACGACTCGAGGAAACCCTGTACGCCTGGAATTCGGAAGTGGAAAGCAACACGGTGGAGGTTCATATCCATCATTTGCGCAAGAAATTGGACAGCAAACTAATTCGGACTATTCGCGGTGTCGGTTATATCATTGACGAAAACTGACTCTCGAATCAAATCGCCGAAGGGCCATGAAATTTCGTCTGCTACCTAATTCCCTAAAGAAGAAGTTATTAATCTACTTGTTACTTGGTTCTTTCGCCACCTGGGGCTTGACCGCTTTTATCAGTTATAAGGAATCCCAGCACGAAGTCACCAAGCTGTTCAAAGCCGAACTGGCCCAATCCGCCGGCGTGTTGCACGCCTTCGTCGAAAGCATGCTGCACGAAGGCTCGTTGTCGGAACACTGGGACGTCGACCACACGTCGAATTTATTGCACGCCCACGAATTGACTTATCGCTATGCCAGTAAGATCGCATTCCAGTTGTGGTCGGTTGAAGACGGCTTGATCCTGCGTTCGGAAAGCGCTCCCAAGTTCCCGTTATCGGAATTGCGCAACGGTTACAGTCTGACTACGATCGACGAACACCGGTGGTACGTTTTCAGCATCGCCAACCACAACGGCGAATACATCATCCACGTCGGTCAGCGCGAGGACGTCCGCGAGGCCATTACCATCGATATCGCGCGGCAGCTGGTACAAAACTTTCTGATCGGTCTGCCGGTATTGGGTATCGCAATCTGGATCATCGTCAGCCATACCCTGTCGCCGATCAGCCATCTCACCGACCAGCTGTCCAAACGCGAGGCCGGATATCTGGAATCGCTACCGGTCAGCGGATTACCGGAAGAAATCCTGCCGGTGGTGGAGGAACTCAATACCTTGTTCGGGCAACTGGAGCAGGCTTTCGAAAACGAGCGAAACTTTACCTCCGACGCCTCACACGAATTGCGCACGCCGTTGGCGGGTTTGCTGACGCAAATTCAGGTCGCGCAAAAGGCAAAGGACGAAACGATGCGTTCGCAAGCCTTGATCAAAGCGCAGCTGGCGGTGTTACGGATGACCCGTATGGTGCAGCAGTTGTTGACCTTGTCCCGGGTGCAGAATCAGAACGAAAACCTGACCAGGATCGCGATCGACGTCAATCGGGAAATCGTCAGCGTCATCAGCGAAATCGAGCCGTTGGCCCACAAAAAGAATATCGACATAGAGTATCAAAGCGGCGGAGCCTTGTGCGTTACCGGCAATATCCAACTGATCAATGTCTTGCTCAGGAACTTGGTGGAAAATGCGGTCAAGTATTCCCCGCAGAACGGCAAGGTGAAAATCCGCACGCTAAGGGAAAAAAACCAGATGTGGCTTAGCGTCGAGGACAATGGTCCGGGCATTAAGGAAGAAGACTACGAACGCCTGACGCAACGTTTCTATCGTTGTGTCGACACCGCCAACAGCGCCGAGGGTAGCGGCTTGGGGTTATCCATCGTGCAGCGGATCGCGATGATACACGGGGCCGAAATTCATTTCTCCAGATCGAGCCTGGGCGGCTTGATGGTGCTGGTCATTTTCGAACTGGCGTTCGTCCGGCCGGTCAACATAAACCAGCGAAAAAGCCATTTTTTCAGAAAGGACTAACCCGGATATTTCATCAAGGGAATGGAATTTCTGGAAAATCGGGCGAAGAAGATTGGACAAACATCACGAATGCCATAGCCAGCTCTGGCTTGAGTGATTTTGTTCAAGATTCGAAGTCCGATTGTTCAGAAAACCATTCAGGCACAAACCGTACCCAATAAATATGAGTCATATCAGACCTAAGGAATTGGTTCTAAACGCTTATTGCAAACAGTAAGGCCGCCTTTGTGAAATATCCGGGCTAATGCCGGCTTGTCACCAATCCTTCCACTTAAACTGCCTTAGGCGTTGCTTGAACTTTTCCTTGTCCTTGAAATAAATTATCAGCAAAAAAAGCAACGGCCAGATTAACAACAATACTATTTTGCTCAGGGTCGCAAGACTCATAGCGGGACTCACCTCTTGGATCGCTAGGAATTGATCGCGCGGACTTACGCCGATCGATGTTACCGTAAATAAAGCGCCGACACTAACCAAATCGTCGTCGGATTCGATACAATAACACTCTTTTACCTACCATTCCGCCATATTTCATGAAAATTTCGTTCGAAATTGTCCCCCGCAGCGAGCAGGCGTTTGCTGAACAATACCGCTTTGTCGAATCGCTGGGGAGTTCGATCAACCTGATCAACGTCCCGGACATTCAACGTTTTTCCACCCGCAGCTGGGAGACGGTCAAGCATATCGATCGCAAGAGACATTGCTTTATTCCCCATTTCAGGGCTATCGATTTCGATCTCAAGTCCGGAGACATTTTCCGCATAATCGAACAATACGAATTGGATCGCGTATTGCTGGTTTCCGGCGACCCTCCGGAGGGATTGAAACGCAGTTTTTACAAAACCAGCGTCGTCGACTTGATTCGCGCCGTCAAACAGCAATTTCCGCAAATTTGCGTCTACGCCGGATTCGACTCGCACCGAAACGGCGTGCAGGACGAGTGCAACTATATAAAACGCAAGGCGGACGCCGGCGCCTGCGGTTTTTTCTCGCAACCCTTTTACGACATCCGCATGGTCGAAATTTACGCGGAACAAATGCAAGATCTGGAAACCTTTATCGGTTTGAGCCCGATCACCACGGAGTCGTCGATGAAGTACTGGGAAGTGAAGAACAAAGTGCAGTTCCCGGTCGATTTCAGGACCGATTACGAATGGAACATCGATTTCGCGAACCGCGTGCTGAAATTGGCGCAGCAGGCCGGCATGAATATCTATTTCATGCCGATCCGCATCGATCTGGCGAAATATTTCGGCCAGCTGAAGTTGCCGGAAGAAACCGGATAACGGCGCCATTTCGGATCAGCATGATAACTGGGGCCGGCCAGCCGTCAGCGCTAAGGAAAGGAAAGCGCCGATTGGATCGGTCCGGAATTTCGGTACTCCTGCCTCCCAAGGAATTCCGATTAATCGGTACTTCCCTAGAAGAACAGTTCGCGCATCTTGCGACCCGGGTGTTCGGCACGCATGAAGGCTTCCCCAACCAAAAAGGTATAGATACCGTTATCCATCATCAATTTCACGTCATCCGGGGTATGGATTCCGCTTTCGGTCACCAGTAATCGATCATCGGGGACCATCGCCAGCAGATCCAGCGTGGTTTGTAACGAGGTATCGAAAGTGCGCAAATTGCGGTTGTTGACGCCGACCAACTTGCTGTCCAAGCGCAGCGCCCTTTCCATTTCCTCGGCGTCGTGCACTTCGACCAGGATATCCATGCCCAATTGATTTGCCGTCTCCGACAACTCCTGCATTTGCCCGTCGCTCAACGCGGCGGCGATCAATAAAATGCAGTCCGCTCCTAAGGCGCGGGCCTCGTGCACCTGATACGGGTCGATCATGAAGTCCTTGCGCAATACCGGCAGCGGGCATCGATCGTGAATCATTTGCAAATACACTTCAGAACCTTGGAAATAATCCTTATCGGTCAACACCGACAAACAGGTCGCGCCGTTCATTGCGTAATCCAAAGCGATGTCGAGCGGCCGGAAATCCTCGCGGATGACCCCTTTGCTGGGTGACGCCTTTTTGACTTCGGCGATGATAGCCGGCTGTCTGCTCGCCGCTTTACCGTGCAGAGCCCGATAGAACCCGCGCGGCGCTTCAACGCCGCCGGCAATTTCCTGCAGCATGGAGAGAGGGTTCTTCGCCTTGCGCCGTGCGACTTCGTCGACTTTGGTCTCGAGGATTTTTTTAAGGATATCGGGTGTGTCTGTCATGATTAAACTGCCGGTTTTTCAGCTGGGTTTCACTTATTCGTACCCAACCTACGTTAAAGTTTCTCGTTTGGCTAAGGCGCTGCGGGTGACTCAACCGCATTCAGTGGGTGTTTGAATACGCGACCAAGTCTTCCAATTTCCGCAGCGCGGCGCCGCTAGTCAACACTTGTTGCGCCTTGGCGACGCCGTCGGCCAGCGATTCGGTCAAGTTGGCCGCATATATCGCCGCCCCCGCATTCAGCGCGACGATGTCCCTGGCCGGCCCCGGTCGACCGCTCAACACCTCCTTTAGCGTTGCCAGACTGGATTGCGCTCCATCCACCGCCAGGCTTTCCAGGCTTTGCGTCGGCAAACCGAATTGTTCCGGGGTGATGGTATAGCAGCTAACCCGACCGTTCTTCAGCTCGGCGATACGGGTCGGCGCAGCGATACTGATTTCGTCGAGGCCGTCTTCGGCGTTGACCACCAGCACGTGTTCGCTGCCCAATTTTCCCAGCACCCGCGCCAGCGGCTCCAGCCACTGGTCGGCAAATACGCCGATCAATTGATTCGGGGCACCGGCCGGATTGGACAACGGTCCGAGCAGGTTGAACAGCGTTCTTACCCCCATTTCTCTGCGCGGCCCGATCGCGTATTTCATCGCCCCGTGGTGTTTGGGCGCGAACAAGAACCCGACTCCGATCTCGTCGACGCAGCGGCCGACCTGTTCCGCGGATAAATCCAGGTTTACTCCGGCGGCCTCCAGTACGTCGGCGCTGCCGGAACTGCTGGAAACCGACCGGTTGCCGTGTTTCGCGACCCGCCCGCCGGCCGCCGCGACCACGAAAGCGCAAGTGGTCGAGATATTAAAAGTATTGGCGCCGTCGCCGCCGGTACCGCAGGTGTCGACGACATGCCGACCGTTGACCGGCACCTTGTCCGCCAACTCGCGCATTACCGCGGCGGCGGCAGCGATTTCGTCGACCGTTTCGCCCTTACAACGCAGGGCTATCAAAAAACCGCCGATCTGGGCGTCGGTCGCGCCGCCGGTCATGATCAACCGCATTACTCGACGCATTTCGTCGCCGTTCAGGTCCTGCCTGTCCAGCAAACGCTGGATCGCCCGCTGCATCGTCATGCTCATCGCTGGAGAAAATTGCGCAGCATGTCGTGGCCGTGCTCGGTCAGTATCGATTCCGGATGGAACTGCACCCCTTCGACATCAAGCGCCTTGTGCCGCACGCCCATGATTTCGTCGAAATTGCCGGCTTCGTCCTGGGTCCATGCGGTGATTTCGAGGCAATCCGGCAAGCTCGCGCTGTCGATAACCAGGGAATGGTAACGGGTGGCGGTAAACGGATTGCTCAGGCCCTTAAAGACACCGACGTCATGATGGTAGACCAGAGAGGTTTTTCCGTGCATGATACTTTTGGCGTGGATAATGTTGCCGCCGAAGGCGTAACCGATACTTTGATGCCCCAGACAAACACCCAGAATCGGATATTTGCCGGCCAACGTCACGATCGTTTCGACCGAAATTCCGGCTTGCTTGGGCGTGCAGGGTCCCGGAGAAATCACGATTTTATCGGGCCGCATGTCGTCGATCTGCCGGACCGTCACTTCGTCGTTGCGCACCACGGTCACATCCGCACCCAACTCGCCGAAATACTGGACCAGGTTATAGGTGAACGAGTCGTAGTTGTCGACCATGACGACTTTAACTGCAGTCATGATTTCTCTCCTTCCAGACCGGCTTCGGCCATACTGACAGCGCGGAATATCGCCCGGCCTTTATTCATCGTTTCGTCCCATTCGTTGCGCGGTACCGAATCGTAAACGATGCCGGCGCCGGCTTGTATATGTAAGGTTTGATCTTTTATTACCGCAGTTCTGATCGCTATCGCGGTATCCAAATTACCCGACCAGGAAATATAACCTACCGCCCCCGAATAAACGCCGCGTTTGACCGGTTCCAGTTCGTCTATGATTTCCATAGCCCTGATTTTCGGAGCGCCGCTGACGGTGCCCGCCGGAAAAGTCGCCGCCAACACATCGAAGGCATCCTTGCCGTCCTGCAGCTCGCCGGTGACGTTGGAGACGATGTGCATTACGTGCGAATAACGTTCGATGATCATTTTGTCGGTCAGCTTGACCGTTCCGATCTTCGCCACGCGGCCGGTGTCGTTGCGCCCCAGGTCGATCAGCATCAAGTGCTCCGCCAGCTCCTTAGGGTCGGCGAGCAAATCCTGCTCCAATTCCAGATCCTGTTCGGCAGTCGTGCCGCGCGGTCGGGTACCGGCGATCGGCCGCACCGTAACCGTGTCATCCTCCAGCCTAACCAGAATTTCCGGCGACGAACCGACAATATGGAAATCGTCCAGATTCAAGAAATACATGTAGGGCGACGGGTTGAGACAACGCAATGCGCGGTAAAGGTTGAGCGGCGCCGCGGCATAGGGGATCGACAGCCGCTGCGAAAGCACGACCTGCATGATGTCGCCGGCGACGATATAATCCTTGGCTTTCAACACCGCGTTTTCGAAGCCTTCCTGAGTGAAACCGGAGACGAAATCCGCCTCCGTCACGTGCTTCGGCGAAGCGTGGGTGTCGGGTTTGGCCTTCATTTCCCGGAGCCTTACGATCAGCTCGTCCAGCCGCGCCAGGGCGTTGGCGTATGCGTTCTCCTGCGCCGGATCGGCATGGGTCAGCAACAGAACCTTGCCGGACAAATTGTCGAACACCACCATTTCTTCCGACACCATCAACAAAATATCGGGATTGCCGATCGGATCCGGTTTCCCGGTGGATTGCAGGCGTTTTTCGATATAGCCGATGGTTTCGTAGCCGAAATAACCGACCAATCCGCCGTTAAAACGGGGTAATTCGTCGATATCGGGGACCTTGTAACGTTGCCTGAATTCCTCGATCCACTGCAAGGGTTGCGGATGCTCGAGGCTTTGGCTCGGTTCCCCGTCCCGTTCCAGAGTGATTCGTTGGCCGTGGACCTTGACCAGCGTCTTGCACGGCAAACCGATAATCGAATAACGCCCCCACTGCTCTCCGCCGTGCACCGATTCGAATAAATAGGAATAGGGCCCATCCGCCAATTTGATATAGGCGCTGAGCGGCGTGTCCAGATCGGCCAGCACCTCCCTGCTGACGGGGATGCGGTTGTAGCCTTGCCGGGCGTATCGATTAAATTGCTCTGGAGTCATTATTGTTATGCGAATGTTGTTCGGCGGACTGAATTCCGCTTGCTCTGGCAGCTATTATTAAAGAATGTCATTATATCTTCTCACGGCTGTTAACTAAATACGGTACAGTGCTATTTATCTTCGTTATACAATGAAGCTTTTCACGCTTGCGCGTACCATTGATGAAACTGGTTTCTTTTGGTTATAAACATACCTCCGGTGTAGGCGCCGTAGACGGCGATACTATCGTCGCCGCTACCCCGGACGAGGGCTTCCCCGACGCTATGGTCGATTTCCTGGCCGCCGGCGAGCCGGCGAAAACCGCGCTGCAACGGTTGATCGACAGCGGTCGTAACCGGATTCCGCTAGCCGACGCCAAGTTGCTGGCGCCCGTGCCAAGGCCCGGAAAATTTCTCGGCATCAGCCTCAACTATGCCGAACATATCGAAGAAACCGGACGCGAAAGACCGGAATTCCCGACCTTCTTCACCAAACAATCGACCTGCGTGATCGCTCACCGCGACCCCATTCAACGCCCGCGGGTCTCGGAAAAAGTCGATTACGAGGGCGAACTAGCCTTTATCATCGGCAAACGCTGTCGCCATGTCCCGCTCGATAAGGCACGGGAAGTCATCGCCGGATACACGATCGCCAACGACGTCTCGGTGCGCGACTGGCAAATTCGTTCCCCTACCTGGACGCTGGGAAAATCGTTCGATACCCATGGACCTTTGGGGCCCTGGCTGGTTACCGCGGATGAAATTCCCGATCCGCATAATCTCGACCTCAAAACCTGGGTCGACGACGAACTGCGCCAGCATTCCAATACCCGGCACATGATTTTCAATTGTTTTCAGATGATCGCCTACCTCAGCCAAGCCATGACGCTGGAACCCGGCGACGTCATCAGCACCGGCACCCCCAGCGGGGTCGGCGTAAAAATGAAACCGCGCGGCTATCTGAAACCGGGGCAAACGGTCCGGATAGAGATCGAGAATATCGGAGTATTGAGCAACCCCGTCGTCGAAGAGCCGGCCGCAACGGCGATTTTTTAACCAATATGCGAACTCCTTTAGTTCCCCCCGATCGCGCCACCGAGCTGCCTAGCGGCGACTAGCCCGGATATTTCACAAAGGCGGCCTTAC
>JBNLFT010000037.1:9993-19797 GCA_050305675.1 Methylococcaceae bacterium | reverse complement strand
ATCACTCAAGCCAGAGCTGGCTATGGCATTCGTGATATTTGTCCAACCTTCTTCGACCGATTTTCCAGAAATTCCATCCCCTTCATGACATATCCGGGTTAAATAATATTGAACCTAATACGGAACGTACCCCTTATCGGTTTGACGGCCGCACACCCGAGCGTTCGACAATCCTCAAGCCTTAGCTGGGACAAGTTCTGAACTGGCTAAGCTGTGGTTTGTTACGTCGTCTAAATTCAGTGCTTTTTTCCCGCATCGCCGGTAGCGAGATTAAAGCCGCACTTGGTGCCCGGACAAAAATTACTCGGCGCAGTAGTAGCTGCCAAGCTCGGACTAAATGCTGTCTGGTTCCGGCGCTGGTTGTTTTTCCGGTGATTTCAGCGATTTCTCCAGTTCTTTTCCTAACTGGTCCAGTTGCTTTTTCATTTCGCGGCCAAAGGCTTCCACTTCCTGTTGCAGCATCGGCATTTGCTGTTCCAACTGTTTGTTCAGGTTCTCGCCGATATTCTTTAAACTGTCGAACAGGCCGTTAAAAATATTTGCGGACAGGCCGTAGCGGGTACGCCGGTAATCGACTTGCCATTGTCCATCCTCTTTGGTCAGAAACGTCGAAAAGTCGGTCACGCTGCCGTCGGCTAGGCGAGCCTCGGTTTCGACGCGGGCCTGATTATCGTCGATGACGATCTGGCCGATCGCAAAATCCGCGCCCTGGAACGGTTGATCGCCGGAGCGCAACAATCCTCGGCTGTCTTTGCTGGTATATTGTTCGGCTCCGCTCGGGTCGTTTGCCGCCACCGCCTGCCAGAATAGCAAAGTGATTTCGTCGGGCGATTTTTGGCTCTGGCAGGACAGCAGCAATACGCTAAAAAAAAGTCCGGCTAGTGCCGGACTCGTCAATTTGCGCAGGCGGGAATTAATCATCGCCGCCAAACGCCGCCAGCAATTGCAGCAGGCTTAAAAACAGATTGTAAATCGAGACATATAGCGAAACGGTGGCAAGAATATAGTTGGTTTCTCCGCCGTGAACGATGGCGCTGGTTTCGAATAAAATCATGCCGGACATCAACAGCACGAACATCGCCGATACGGCCAGCGACAATGCCGGAATAGAGAAAATCGCGGCGGCAAGCCCGGCTACGAAAGCGACCAAAATGCCGACCATCAGGAAACCGGCGATGAAGCTGAAATCCTTCCGGGTGGTCAGGGCATAGCCGGACAAACCGAGAAAGATGACGCCGGTGCCGCCCAGGGCGGTCATGATCAGTTCGTGGCCGTTGCTGAACACATTCAGATACATGTTTAAGATCGGACCCAAGGTCATCCCCATGAAGCCGGTCAGAGCAAAAACGAACAACAGCCCCCATGCGCTATTGCTGAACTTATGGGTCAAAAACAGTAGCCCGAAGTAACCGATCAGGGTCACGATGATGCCTGGGTGCGGGAGATTCAGCAACATCGAGATGCCGGCCGTAGTCGCGCTGAACAACAGCGTCATGGACAACAACAAATAGGTGTTTTTCAGTAATTTGTTGGTGGCTAAAATACTTTCTTGAGTTCGTGTGCTAGCAGTAGTCAGTCTCATTTTTTGTTCCAAAGTTAAACATATTAGCGATTAAGACCCTGCAATCTTACAAGAGTTTCCGGGCTTTTGTAAGCACTTTGATCCGGACTGAACCGGCAACATTTGCCAGTAAAATAAGTGCGGCGTCGACCGCGAGTGGGGTAACGGCAATCGCGCGGGTTCAGCTCTTAAATCTGCTCCGCCTTAACTATCGATAGCTCGGCCTGCCGGTCTGGCTTAACGGAATGTCGCAACTGCTCAAGCGCGGCGTTTTGGCCAGATATTGCTGATGATAATTTTCCGCATAATAAAATTCCGGGACGTTCAGAATTTCGGTTGTAATGGTACCGAATCCGGCCGAGTTCAACCTTTCCTGGTAATGAATTTTGCTCAGTTGCGCGGCTTGTAGCTGTTCCTCGGAAAAGGTGAAAATGGCGGATCGGTACTGGGTGCCGATATCGACGCCTTGTCGCATACCTTGAGTCGGGTCGTGCGCTTCCCAAAATGTTTCCAGCAGCCGCTGGTAGCTGATCTGTTTGGGGTCGAATGCCACCTGGACCACCTCGGTGTGACCGGTTAGGCCGGTACAAACTTCTTCATAGGTGGGGTTAGGCGTGTAGCCGCCGGCGTAGCCGACCGCCGTACAATAGACGCCCGGCTGTTGCCAAAATTTCTTTTCCGCGCCCCAGAAACAGCCGAGTCCGAACATCGCCAGTTCGAGGTCTTCGGGAAACGGCGGAATGATCGGGTGACCGGTGACGAAATGCGGTTCCGGGATGCAGATCCGAGTGGCCCGGCCGGGCAAGGCCTCGTCGGGGGAAGGTAACTGCGCTTTTTTGTCGGACAAAAACATAGGGATGATCCTGGAGTCAATGAGAACAAGCGCTATAGATTATAATGAGCCGATTTAGTTTGCTAAGTATTTTGACGAGATGAAAGAACACGATTGCCTTAGACGTTTTTTATTCGAGAATTTGGGAGTGCGCGGAGAGTGGGTGCGCTTGCACGACAGTTTGCAACAAGCCAAACAGTTCCAAACGTTGGTGAATCGGCAAGTCGAGGAGCAATTGGGTCAGGCACTGGCGGCAGTGGTTTTGCTGTCGGCGACTATCAAGTTTCAAGGTTCGATGATTTTGCAGATCCAGGGAAACGGCGACTTGAAAACATTGGTGGCTCAAGCGACTAGCGAGCGGAGAATCCGGGGCTTGGTCCGCAGCGCCGCCGAGGTTTCGGGCGGTAACTTGAAACAAATGATGGGGTCCGGGCATTTGGTATTGACTGTTGAATCGGAAATTTCCGATCCGTACCAGGGGATAGTGTCGCTGGACCGAGAGTCCTTGGCCGATATTTTGCACGACTATTTCTCGCAGTCGGAGCAACTGGCGACCCGCTTTTGGTTGTTTGCCGATCGAACCCGAGCCGCCGGTTTGATGATTCAGGAACTTCCGGACCGGAAAAGCTACAAATCCGATTGGGAACGTATCGAAATGCTGGCAGCGACTGTAACGGCGGAGGAATTGTTGACATTGGATAGCGAGGAAATGCTTTACCGGTTGTTTAACGAAGAAAAGGTACGCGTGTACGATCCGGATCCGGTCGAATTCCGCTGTAATTGCTCGCGGTCCAAGATTAGCGGCACCTTGCTGGCATTAGGCCGGGCCGAATTGGACGGGATTTTCAGCGAGAGAGACGAAATCCAGGTTGATTGCCAATTCTGCGGCAAGCAATACCGCTTCGACAAACTGGACGTGGAAAATATTTTATTGACGCAGGCGGCGGATGGTGGGGTCTCGCGCACCCGGCATTAAACCACCGCATCCGTTACCCCCGGATATGTGCTTGCCAAAATGTCGCGCCGTGCGGAAAGCGCATATCAGAGGTTTACCATGAAAAAGCAGATGTTCAGATTTTTACGGTTATTGTTGTTAGGTACGCTGTTGTCGTCGCTGAGCGGCTGTTTTTATTGGTGGCGCGCCTATCAGACTTATTTGCAAATGGATGAATTCGACAAGCATTTCGCGATCAGCGTGGACGACAGTTTCGTCGTGTATTTCAAGGATCCGATATTGCTGAGCGAGGATTTTGTCTCTTTGGCTAAGTTGAAACCTAGCGCTGTGGAAGTGATGCAAGACGGCAAGCTATGGAAGTATCGGTTTCGTAAAGTCGATGAACGCGGCCGTTTGCTTAAGCCGGAAGTGCAGTTTTCCTTCAATCTGGCATTTGACCGCGACGACCAGATTTCGAGCTGGTCGTTTTCACCGTTATTTTTGCAGATCGCGCCGCCGGAGTTTCTCGAGCTGTCTTTTCGTTCCCTCGGCAGCGCGGAGATCAACCAGGAAAAACGCCAATTGAAGGTCGATACGGATAAAATCGGTCAGATCGACGCCCAACTTCCGCTGAAATCGGTGGTGTTGGACAAGCTGGGCGAGCCGCTGGAAGTCGAAGACCAGCCGGAACAGACGGTCTTTACCTATCATTTCGAGCTGGAAGCCTACGATATCGAAGAAGGCTACGAGGATAGGGCGTTAAGCGTTGTTAAATTGACTTTCGATAAAAAAACCGACGAATTGATTAAGATGTCCGGGCGCTTTGCCGGCCTCAAAATTTCCATTAACTATCGCAAGTACCAGCAGCCGCAGCAACAAGCGAGCGGCGTTGCGCCGGCTGATCCAGCGGGTGGCTGTTGTATTTCACGGAAAATCCCGGCTTGACGGCCGCCGATACGTGGATCTATTGCCGCTCAAGCGATTTGCCGTGGCTGAGTTGATGCAACAGGCATGTGCTCGATTTGTGGTGAGCTAAAGCGGCCTCTACGGCATATGATCCGATGGTTAATAAGAGTTGACGGTCATGACTTTATTCGGCTGACCGTCGAATCGCATAACCGCTGTTCCACTACCGGCACCTCCTTATGCCGGGATGGCAGCTTATCAACGTAGGCGGCCATCTGCGTCGGAACGTCCGAAACGGATCTTGTTGGTATTTCGTATATCTCCTGTCGCGGCTTCTCCCATGGATGACCGAAAAGTACGATTTGCGGTCACAGACTGAATAGCCGACGAAGTTTTTGCAGCCACGTTTGGCCGATGTCGTTGCTGTCCGGCAATTCGTTACCGCTCGCATCCGGTTGTTGGCGGGCGATATCTTCGGCCTTGTTTCGCCGTACTTCCTCCGCGGACGGCGGATCCTGATTACCGCCGCTGTTAGCAGGCAATTCCTCCGGCGACGTTGCCGGCTGGTCGGAAATCATTGCCGCTTCGGCATCGATTGGCGCCGGATTTTCGGCGGCTGCGGCGGTCGCCGATTTACGGCTATCGCTAAAGCGCACATTGATGACGTTGGCGGATGAGTCGCGGGTAACTGCGGGCGTAGCGGCGACTAGGTATGGCAGCGCGAAGTTGACATAATCGCGGGTGACGTACCCGGTTTCCGTCCATTCGCGCAACATCAGCGTCAGCTGCCAACTACCTTTTTCGGGTTCTTGAAAGACAAGGTCGTAACGGCAGTTGTCGACATAATGTTGTCCTGCTATTTCGCCGATAGTGGTGGCGGCCAGCGGTACGCCACTGAAATCGGTGCCGTCGTAAGCCTGTTTCAGCGCCCACAGTTCGATCGCCAATGTGCCGCTCAGATCGCCGACACTGCGCTGATTGGCAATCTTGGCAACATCCACAATGACCCGGTCGTTTTCGATTTTATACCCGCAATTTCCGATCAGGGCGATGTCTACGGAAGATGTAATGTCGGTTTGTTGTTGAGCTGAGCACATAGCGATTCTGGTAAGTTTAAAGAGCCATTATTTTATGATAGATATTAAGCAATGCGCAGTATTTTTTTGAAAGCAATTAGGTTATTTTGAAATATTGTTGCACTAAATAAGTGCATATAAAACCTAGGGTAATACTATGAATTGTTTTGAAAGGCATATCGTAAGTATGGACATTATTAATTTCACATTAAAAACGATCGTTAAATAGTATTAAGTCGATATTATTTGCCGGTCGATGTTGGTGCGGAACGAGGCTTGGACCGGCCAAACTGACGATTAAACACTGCTTCTAATTTAAACATGCATAGGAATTCCCTGCTTTTGGCTACGGTTATCGTGATGGGGTTTGTTTTCAATCAGGGCCATGTGTATTCCTTTCTGATTAAATATCTATTAATGGGAATGCTGTTCTTTCCGTTTCTAAGAATATCATTCCCAAAGCAGGGAAAGGTTTACCTCTCCGTATCCGGCCTATTTTCGGTTATGGCAGGGTTGGGGGTATCCTTATATCTGTTGCTGGGCAATTTCAATAAGGAATTGGCGATAATCGGCTTTTTGCTGGCGTTTACCCCCACGGCTACCGCCGCACCCGTCGTGATGGGGTTGTTGCATAAAAATGTGGAGTATGTCGTTACCTCGGTCGTCTTCACCAATTTGCTGGTTGCCGTGTCGTTGCCGCTTGCTTTGAAGGTGATGCATATCGACCGGGATGATGCCTCCTTGCAAGGGATGCTGGGATCGACGGTAACGGTGTTTTTCGTTCCGCTGGTCTTGGCGTGTCTGGCTAGATTCTGTTTCGCCAAACAGGCCGATTCTATGGCTGCCGGCAGTAGGACGCCGTTATTGATTTGGCTGCTGGTTCTGTATTTGGCAACCGCCAAGGCGTCGGTGTATTTATTCGACAGCCCCGCGTCGTGGACGGTCGTGATGGAAATCGCCTTGCTCGCGCTCTTGCTTTGCCTGTTAAATTTCTCGATAGGATATTATCTGGGCGGAGAGAAATTTGCGGCGGAAGCGAGCCAATCGTTGGGACAAAAAAACACGATGTTTATGACCTGGGCGGCTTTGGAATTCGTCAGTCCGATTGCGGCACTGGGTCCGGTTTTCTATTTGGTTTTTCAAAATATCTACAACGCGGTGTTGCTCAGCCGGCATTATCGACCGCGCTAAATGTTGCGGTACCGGTACCGGGTATCGGCTTATCATCCGTGTCCGAACGACAATGGTGTCGGTGGTAGTTTGGCATATTCGCTAAATTCGGCTTAAGCAAAAGGGACGCCCCCGCAACTGCCAAATTTCTGCCGGGAAGACAAATCGCTATTGCCTTAATCGTGCTCCGAGGCATTCCGGATGGGGCTATTCAACGCTTCAAAGAGCAACAAACGGTTATTCGCCGGCATGGCGAAATCCCGGTCGAGGCGCAAGCCGCAGTCGTTGGCCAGGGTTTCTATTTCCGATATGTCGCGAATCCCGCTGTCCGGGTCGCGCGATCTTAACCAGTGGTCGAAGCGCTGGTTGCTGCGGCTAGTATAGCGCCCGTGGTAGTTGAACGGGCCGTAAAAGCAAACGGGTGCGTTGACGGTCAAATAACGGGCCAGTCCGGCAAACAAGCGCTCGATCTCGCGCCAGTGCATGATATGCAACGTATTGGCGCTGAACAATGCCTCGATTGTCCGGCAGGGCCACTGCGGCTGGTTGACGTCCAGTATCAGTGCGGGAAGCAGATTGCTTAAGCCGGAGGTCTGCACCCGACAATCGATGCCGGCGAGGTTGTCGGCCCGGTCGGTGGGCTGCCAGGTCAGATGGGGCAGGTGCTTGGCAAAATAACAGGCATGCTGGCCGGTGCCGCTGCCGATTTCCCAGACCGTTGCCGATTTGACGTAGACCGTTCGGATTATCTGTAAAATAGGGTTTTTATTGTTTTCGCAAGCCTGGGAGAAAGGTTTTTCAATGGTCATAAAACAGATCAATGGTATCGATGAAGTCGACGCTGCCGCCTGGAACGGCTTGTTGCCGGAAAAGACCCCCTTCTTGAGCCATCAGTTTTTGTCGGCTCTGGAGCTTAGCGGTTCGGTCTGCGCCGGTACCGGCTGGCGACCTAGGCATTTATTGGTTTACCGGGAGCAACGGCTAATCGCCGCAATGCCGCTCTATTTGAAAGACCACTCCTGGGGTGAATACGTTTTCGATCAACCTTGGGCCGACGCCTATTCTCGATCGGGCATGAACTATTACCCGAAATGGGTAAATGCGGTGCCCTTTACCCCGTGCCAGAGCCGGCGAATTTTGATCGCTCCCGGCGTGGATTGCGAGACCGTAATCGGTCACTGCCTCGATTTTATCGAACGAGAGTCGGAGCAACAAAACATTTCCTCGCTGCATTGTTTGTTTCCGGAGCCCAAACAACAGGAAATCCTGGAACAGCGGTTGCTAATCCGGGAAGGTGTGCAGTTTCATTGGGTCAACCGCAATTTTCGCGATTTTGCCGACTATTTGCAGACGTTTACCGCCCGCCAGCGCAAGAAACTCAACAAGGAGCGGCGCAGCATCGCCGAACAAGGCATACAAGTGGTCAGGCTTACCGGGGAGGAAATCGGCGACCTGCAGTGGCGGGCGTTCTTTCGCTATTACCGGATGACCTACTTAAAAAACGGCCAGTATCCTTATTTAAACGAAAAATTTTTTCAGCGCTTGGCGCGCACGATGTCCGACCGGATTCTGCTGGTGATGGCGCTGAAGAACCGCAGTTATGTGGGGGCGGCGCTCAGCCTAATCGGCGACGACACGCTGTACGGGCGTTATTGGGGCTGCCAGGATCGATATGACGGGCTGCATTTCGAGGCTTGCTACTATCAAGGGTTGGAGTTTTGCTTGGAGCGGGGCCTGCAGCGCTTCGACTCCGGTGCCCAGGGCGAGCATAAAATTTCCCGCGGGTTCGAGCCGGTTACCACGTACTCCGCGCATTGGATTCAAAATCGTCGTTTCGCCGCGCTGATCGCCGATTTTCTGCGCCGGGAGAGGGGATTGCTGCGCGAGTATAAAGCAAACTGTCGCCAGCAGTTGCCGTTTAAAGCGGAAAAATTAGCAAATAATCCTTAAGGATCAATTAATAAATTTGGTTTGAAAAAAATGGATCGGCGGCGATACGGTTTTTATTGAAAATCGCTGACTTTACCGGTATGTTTTGCGATTGAGCTAAGTTTGAAGATTTTGTTATGCGACATCACGGTACCGATCGAACCTGCCGATTTCACGTAACGACGGCCGATGCCGCGGCGTCGAGAGCATCGATGCCAGGGGAGGGCAAGCTCGTTGATTCCTACGATGACTTTGGGCCTGGTGAAAATACACCGCGCGTTCGCGGCGGAGTAGACGCAAACCGTGTATCCCACGGCCCGTTCTACGGACGCGTTCGCTCCGATTGGCAGGGTTCGAGCCGGCAAATCAGACCGGCGCGGGTTCGAAAAACGGGCTGCTTGTGTTCAGCGCTGCGAACAGCTCGCCGCTGCCCGGAGGAACCCCGCAGCCAGGACTCGGATGCTGGGACTCATTTACCACAGCCTATTTAACCAATCCAGCCAGTATTAAGCGGTAAAATCCAAGCATGAGAAAAGCGACAGAGCTAGTTAAGATTCGTTCCACCGGAATGGGCTATTTCATTAACCGGGTGCAGACTTTTTTTGTCGGCATGCTACGCATCTGGTCCATTCCGATCGTGCTGATGCTCAGCGTCTGTTCGGGGTTTACGACGTTTTACGGGCTTTCGCATTTCATAACGCCGTGGATCGCCTTCGTGATCACCGTTGCGATTCAGTCGATCATCGTGATCTGTTCGCTGGAGCTGGCCGGCATCCATTGGAAGGCCAACCGCATGCGTTACTTTTCGGTGGTCGCTTCGCTGCTGATTGCGCTGGCGGCTTCGATTTCGTTCTCCTATTTCAAGTTTTACGAGATTTCCGAACAATCCAGTCTTCATATTGACCGTCTGGGTCGGATCAGAGCGGACGTCAAGACCTATCTGGACCAGGTGTTGTCGAGCAAGGCGAAAATATTGCAAACACAAAAGCAGGATCTTGCCAACGCTTCTCGCGAGGTCTCTCAGGCTTATTTCGGCACCCATCCGGATATTGCCGAAGACTATCGAAACCAGGTCGGAGAGGGGCCTTTCTGGCGGCACTTCAACCAGATCTACCAAGAGAAGAAAGAGGCGGTGTCGGCATTGGAAACATCGTTTGCCGAACTCGATCGCGATATCAGCAAACTACAGGCGAGTCTGGCCGATCTCGATGTTGCGAGCGATGTGGAAAGCGCCTATTACCGGTTGCTGGACAACTATCAGAATGTACAGCTGGGGGTCAATCGTCTGTCCAGCGCGTTGGGAGGTAAATTGCCCGAGCCGCCCCTGTTAATGACCTATAAACAGTTTGTCGAGGACGTCAAACCGTCGTTCTCGATGTGGTACGGCTTTTCCGCG
>JBNLFT010000037.1:0-9894 GCA_050305675.1 Methylococcaceae bacterium | reverse complement strand
CCGCCCCTGTTAATGACCTATAAACAGTTTGTCGAGGACGTCAAACCGTCGTTCTCGATGTGGTACGGCTTTTCCGCGTTCGCCTTCGTCTGCGCCGCGATGGTCGATTTTTTTACCGTACTGTTGTCCTACCGTCTCGAATTTACCGCACCGGGACCTTTGACGGTACAAGAAGAGGAACTGGTTTTCGAATGCCTGCGCCAGTTCACCGAGTTCAGGATTAACGAGAACGACGAATTGGAGATGATTATCGAAAAAACGCCGATCGAAAAAGCCCGCAGATATTCGGACTGGTCGCGCATGTTTGCCGTCGGTCTGCTGTTGAGTCGCGGTTTTCTGCGTAAGGTCGACGAGCGGACGGTGGAATTCGCTCCCAATCTTTATCCTTTACTGGCCGAAAAAATGGCCGATAAGATTTCCGTTTTAAAGGCGCAAGCCGCCGCCAAAGCAACAGTGAAAGAGCAATGAACGAGAGTGGATCAGAACTGGAACGCTGGTTGGCCAGTGGCGAATTGATGGCCTCCGGCTTCCAAGCCGGCGATGTCTGGGAACCGGGATTCGATGCCGACCGCCAGGTCGTCCGCTCGCGATTGGGCGGTATTTATCAAAAACTGTTTTTACGACCGGACGTCTTCACCAAGCGTTTTTATCACGAAATTTTTCCGTTGCCGCTCGAGGATTGGGACTATCGCGAACGCCTGGACCTGTTCGATGGTTTTTGCCTGGTCGATGTCGCTATCGAAATGCGCTTCCAGGCGACGTTGACCTACGCCCAACGCAATGCCGAAGCGCTGCCCAACCTCAATGCCCATATCAAGAGCACGTTTCAGCGCCTGCTGACCGATATCGTGCACCAAGAGATTCATGCCCTCAACGACGGGCATTGGGTGCAAGGCGGATTGCACGATCTGGAACAAAAAATTGCCATCACGATCTGCGAATCGTTGATGGTGCAAAACGTTCAGTCGCGGGCGATTTGCAAGATGCAGGCGCAGTTTCAAGAATTCAGCAACGTCAAGCCGGGCAAAGACAGCGTGTATTTGCATGTGCTGAAGCAAAGCCACGAGTTGAGTGAAAACAAGAGCCAGGCGTTCTTTCGCCGTCAACAAGCGCTGAAAGAACAAAAATTGCTTCATAAACAGCAAGAGCTAGAGCAGTTACAGCGATTTGCCGAAGTCGAGCGGAAAAAGCGCGCTCAGGAGGCGGCCAACTCGTTATTGTTGTTGCAGGACGAAGAGCGGCAATTGGCCGACCGGCTGACCGTCGAAAAACGCATCGAGGCCGAAAAGATCAAACATGCGAACGAGTTGAAGGAAATGCAATCGCAAGCCGACTTGCTGACGCAACAGCGGATCGGTTTGCTGCAACGCGATGCCGAAATTTTGCAGCTGCAAGAAAAGTTAAAACACCAGGAGCAGGTCGAAGAGGAACGCTTACAAGCCGACGCGGTAAGACGGGAAAAACAATTGCATTTTCAGTCCAAGGTTCAAGACAGCAAGACGAAAGCGGAAGTCGAGCGTTACGAAAAGCAACAGGAGGCTTGGCGGGAAGCCAAACTCAAATTGCATGAGCAGCACCTGGCGCTTAAAAAACGGCAACAACAGTTGGAAGAGGAAGCCGAACAGGAAATGAAACAACGCGAGCTCGACGCACGTAAGAACCATATCGTAATGCCGTTCCAGAAATTGGAGAAATTCGAGGACACCGAAAAAGTGAAACGAAGGTCGGAAGCCTTGCGCACCGAGATCGAACTGTCGTTACTCGAGAAACAGCGTCTGGATCTGGAGATGGCAATCACGGAAATGCAGAAAAACAAAACCCAGGAATGAGCGGATAGCCGGAATATTGCTCGCCTGATTTTGCCGGCGATTCCGAACCGCAAAATTCCTCGCGTCGGGAGAGCTCATAGGCGCGGACCTCACGTCGCTGCGACGACACTCCGTCGGTTGTCCTGAACACGTATTTCTTCCGTTTCTACTGTTCCAATTAATCACACTGTCAGGGGACTGTAATGGACCAATTAAAGGCCTTGGGTATCGACAACAAAAAAGGCGATGCGGCGGCCGAGCGACGCAAATTGCATCTGTACATCAATCTCAAGCTGGCTTCCTGCGGCCAGCCGACTTGTATCGATGCCGAATCGGCCGATTTCATGGACACTGCCAATGACTTGTTGCTCAGTTATTTGGAGAAGAGCCGGCAATTGGCCACCACGTCCTATTATCCGGCCGATCAACGAATTCAGGATTTTCTGAACGAATATTTCTCCGATCTCGATCTCAGCCCAGCCCCGTTGTTACCGACCCTCGCCTTCGAGTTGGATCGCCACGGGGTCGCCAGAGAACTGTCGCTGCCGATCGGAGAGGATCAATTCGTGTCCGACAGTGTCGCCAGTTATCGGGTCAGGCAAGGGGTACTGCATAATCCTGCCAGCGATCGGCGAACCACCAAAGGGTCGTTTCACGTCGCTGCGGGCGGTCTGCCGGTACCGTCCGACAAGAAAGAAGTGCCGAAACAAGCGTTTGCCGCGATGTTTTCGCACGCGGTCAATCCGCCCGAAAATCTATTGGTGCTGCCGTTCACGGCTAAACTGCCGGAACCGGCGCGGATGTTCGCGTCGTTGTTGCTGCGGCCGGTCGTGTGCCCGGAAATTCCCGGCGTAAGTGCGGAAAAATCGATGGAAGTGCGTTTTTTTGCGCCCGGTAGTTTGGTCAGCAACCTGGATTTCGTCGAAAGTATTTTCGGCAACGGCGGCAATCCCGCTTTACCGGAATACGATGCCGCATTGGACGTCGAGCACTGGAGTGGGCAAACCGGTTGCGTAATTTTGGCGCCGCATCTGAAATCGCTAAAGAAAAAGGAACTCGGTTTGCCGCATTGGGACGAGGCGTCCGAACGCCAGCGCAAGGACGGCATGTGTTGGAAAAACGCCGACGAACTTTACAACGACGGGCAGGCCTTCAAGGTGACTGCTCGCGACCGGAGAGGGGTGATCGTAACCTTGCTGGCCGACAATTATTACGGTTACTGCAAGAAGGAGGTAAAGACGCAAATCAGTTACGCGGCCAACCTCTACGGTTTGGCCGAAGAAGAGCATGCCGGCGGGGCATTGGCGTTCCAGCGCTTCAATCACGGCGACGAGTTCGGCGTCAGCAGCAAGACCCGGGAGCCGGGCTACAGTTTCGACGACATGGTGGCGCGATACGGCGAGGTTATGAACGTCCAACCGGCAGGTTACGCGATAGACAAGCGCTTTCCCGAGATCGTCTATGTGCAACAGGATCTGCGGATGAATTTGAATGCGCAGACGATAACCTGGCGCCGGAAGTTGAAAACACACACCTTGAGGTTGAAGCCCGGCCGGATTTATATCCAGCCCAACGGTTACAAAATCGAGATGCAAAAGCATCCGGGGGCGCCGTCGTGGCGCCTGGTCGGGACGGCACCCGAAGGGACCTTGTGCCACAAGCCGTGCACCGTATCCGGCGGCGGTAAGTCGGAAATATCGAAATCGATCGAGGACGCCGTGATCTTCGGTCCGTTGTTTGTCGACGTGCTGCAGGAAGACCTGGACCGGGTACAAGAAATCTTCGATAAGGATTACAGCGACCGGTTCTTGCCGGGGTTCGAGGATGAAGATCGCGACCCGACCCGCAAACCGTTGAGTTCCGAGCGAAGCTTGGGATCGGTGATCAAACTGTTGACGCCGTCGCCCAGCCAAAAACCCGAATACAATAAATGGCTGAAATCGATTCCGCCCAGTATCTTGGCCTTGGTGTTCTTGATCAAACGCTTTTACCGCGAGGAGTGGGGCGACAATTGGCGCAAATATCTGTCGGTCGACGTTATCGACGGCGCACCAGGACACGAGTTGAAATTGGGCGACCGCAAGATCGTCGCGACCTATCTACGCGTCGGCTTCGATCGGAGCGGCAATTGGCGCACCTTCAAGGTGCGGCAGGATTATCTGGCGGCGGAAAAAGTACAGATGGAGGACGACATTACCGCTTCGGTGGTCGTTCCTTCCTCGACGATTGCCGATTATATCGGCGCGCCGAGCGACTACGAGAGCGTTAAGTTAGTGCACAATTGCGAGTACCGGTTGTTTCAGCGCCCCGACGACGCGATCATCCCCGGATACGATAAGCAGACCGAAATCAACATGGCCGCCGACGGTAACTTTTTAGCCAATTACGAACCGCTGGATCATGAAAAGTTGGCGTCTATCGTGGAAAACGTGCTGACGTTTTCCCAATTCACCGAACCGATGTACGATCTGCTCGAGGGTGCCTATCGGGAAAACCAAGGATTTGTCGTCTCTTCCGCGCATCCGCGTCTGGTGGAGGGCAAACCGTCGAAAAACCCACGTTATTTGGAGACCCGCGCCGACCTGATCAAACCGCTGCGCAAATACGTTGCCGAAATCGGCGCCCGCTTCCATCGCAAGATTCCGTTGGATCAACCGGTTTGCCACCCGGTCGACGCGGTCCTGTCCGGGCGCCGCAATAATCCGCCCGAGCCTGGTATCCGTTCGTTGGCGGTTTATAACCCGATCCATTATCAGGAGTTGCCCGAGTTGTTCATGGACTTTATCAGTTCCCTCACCGGTAAGTCGCCTTCCACTACCGGCGCGGGCAGCGAGGGAGCCTTGACCAAAGGGCCGTTCAACGCGCTGCGGGCTACGGCGGATTTAAACAATACGCTGGTGTCCTACATCCTGACCGGGTATCCGGGATTTTCCAGTTCGGCTGGCTATATCGGTCCCAATGTCCGGGTCGATCACGATATCAGTTTGTTGATTCCGGAAATCTGGGCGCGGTTGAAACACCACGAAAGGCAGCCCGACTATTTGATCGAACATAAGTTTCTCGAACCATTGCAGGATTTCGACTACGACGGGCAGAAGGTGTTGGCCAGTCGTTTGGGGTACCGCATCACCAGTCGGTTCGTCCACGGCCTGATGGGGAAGGTGTTCGATAATCCGAGCGCGGTGTTTACCGAAGACATCTTGAAACCGGAAGTTCAAGACTTGGCGGTGTTCGTCGACGGCGTCAACAATATTGTCGAAACGCAGCAACGCGTCGCCCAGCAATATTTGGACGACGGCAGCGTCGACGAGGCGTGTCCTCCGCTGTTTGCGCTGTTGCATATCATGGCCCGCGGCGAATTCGAAGGTAGGGACGTTCACCATCCCGAGATACGCCGGATGTTCAGTAAGGAGTATTTACTGGCCTCGGACTGGTACCGCGAACGTTTGGAAATCAGGCAACAACGGGAAGTGGCGCTGTGGCAGCGTCATATCGACTCGCTGCAAGCCTTTTTGGAGGACAGCAGCCATAAGAGGCCGGCGGTCGAAATGAATATTCAGCAGCGTCTGGCCATGGCGCAGCAACATCTGCAACGGATCGAAAGTTCGCAGTATCTCGACAGCTTGGTCGGGACTATCGGGGCCGACCCGTTGGCGCCGCCGAGAGAACGAATTCGCTGATGGAATGTCGATGTGATCGGTGTTTCCGGCGGCAAAGAAGCGCAATCAAGACCAATCGCGTTAAGCGGTTGGTTTTGAAAGGTTAGGGAAAACCGGCTGGAGGTTTAT
This sequence comes from Methylococcaceae bacterium, assembly GCA_050305675.1. GTDB lineage: Bacteria > Pseudomonadota > Gammaproteobacteria > Methylococcales > Methylomonadaceae > Methylomarinum. The sequence goes on along the minus strand of JBNLFT010000037.1, from coordinate 4,298 downwards.
CCAGCGCTGAGAATGCCGCGCCGGTTTATTCAGCGCATCGGCGAGGAGCATGCCCACATCCCTGTGGGCGACAGGATCAGGTCCTGAAATTGCTGACCATTTCGCGCAACTGATTGGCCAGTTCCAGAAGCTCCTGGCAGGCGGTGGAGGTGTTTTTCGCACCGGCCGCGGTTTCTTCGGAAACGGCGCTGATGTTGTTTATATTGCGGTTGATCTCCTCGGCAACGGCGGTTTGTTCTTCCGCGGCGCTGGCGATTTGATTGTTCATGTCGGTAATGGTGTCGATACGCTTGCTGATGTTGGTGATCGATTCACCGGCCGAGGCGGCTTGCTTGACGCTGCTGGCAGCCTGTTTGCGGCCGTTTTCCATCACCGCAACCGCCTGCTTGGCACGACCCTGCAGACGTTCGATGGTTTGTTGGATCTCCAGCGTGGAGTTTTGGGTACGGCTTGCCAGCGTTCTGACTTCATCGGCAACGACCGCGAAACCGCGCCCTTGTTCGCCGGCTCTGGCCGCCTCGATCGCGGCATTCAGGGCCAGCAGATTGGTTTGTTCGGCAATGCCTTGGATGACGCCTAACACCTCGCCGATGCTGTTGCTGTCATTTTCCAGTTCGTGGATGACGTTGGCGGCGTTTTCGACTTCCTTCGCCAAGCTGTTGATGCCGTTGACGGCCTCGTTGACGATGTTTTTACCGGACGCCGCTTCCTCGTCGGCCGTGGTGGCGGCGTTGGAGGCATTGATCGCATTGCGCGCGACTTCTTGTACGGTGGCCGTCATTTCCTCCATTGCCGTTGCAACCTGAGTGGTTTCTTCCAGCTGCCGGGCCACGCCGGATTCGGTGGTGTGGGTAATGTTGGCGAGCTGATGCGAAGAGGAAGCCAGTTTTTCGCTGGTGGTCGTGATTTGATCAATGGTCCTGGCGATTTTTTTAACGAACGCGTTAAAACTGCTGGCGACCCAAGCGAATTCCGATTTGCCTTCGGCCTTCAGGCGGGCGCGCAAGTTACCTTCGCCGCTGCTGATGTCCTGCAGATTCAGCGCCAGTTCGGTCAGCGGTGCGATGATGATTTTGTTCATCACGAAGAAACCGGTGCCGGCGATAATAAACAGGGTTAACGCCATGAAACCGATGGCCAGCCAAACATTGTTTTTTACTTCCGCGGCGCCCGGGCCGTAAGTGGTAATGATCTCGAACGCGCCGTGCAGGTCGCCCGCCGATTTGTTTTCCATCGGGTAGCCGAGGATGTCTTTCCCGTCGTCGTTACCCCAGATCGCGGAAGAATATGCAGGATTGCCGTGGCAAAGCTCGCATTGTTTGACCAGTCTGACCGGGCGAAAATAACGCGCTTCGTATTTGTCGTCATCGATATAAACGTACTCTTTGGCGGTTGGATTGTCGTTAAAATAATCCAGCACCTGACGTTCGATCGCATCCGCCTCGTTCTTGGGGTTGCGAGCGTTTACCCGGGGCGCTTTGAAGCGAAATTCGCCTTCCTGGGCTTTTTCCTGAATGACGTCCCAGGCATTGGCGACCGGAACCGTGGCGAGCACCAATTTTTTCGCTTGTGCGCTGTTTTTATCGACGACGAGTCGTTTGAGCTGGTCGGTGGTATAAAGGCCCGATTTCCATTTGTCGACGACGTGTTTACGCACCGATTCCGATACCAGCATCAGCTGTTTGGCCGAATGGATTTTTCCTTCGATTAGATTTTGTTTCTGCAGATCGGCGTAAAGAAAAAGCAATCCGATGCCGATGACTGTCAAAACGCCCATGGTGATCGCGACGACTTTTACGCCAACCGAGTGCCAGTTCATCATCATCAGCATAGTATTGTCTCCGCTAGATTGTGATTTATCATTTTTCTTGTTCTAATCATTATTTTTTGTTGTCTGAGGATTGAACATGCCGTATTTTAACGAAACCTTAAGATTCTTAGGCGATTCACTTAAGAAAGTGTAGCCATTAAGCTTAAAATTGTTAGCGACAATACGACTAAAAACTTTACCGACATGAAAAAAATCAGAGTACTCTTCGTTTGCATGGGAAACATCTGCCGCTCACCCACTGCGCAGGGGGTGTTTCAAGCATTACTGGGCAAGCAAGCGTTAGAGCATCGATTTGAAATCGATTCGGCGGGCACTCATGCCTACCATGTCAACGAAGCGCCGGATTTGAGGGCGCAAAAGGCGGCCCGGGAAAGAGGCATCGACCTGGCCCATATCAGAGCCCGTAAGGTGGTGTACGGAGATTTCGAAGATTTCGATTTTATTTTGGCGATGGATGATGATAATTTCCAGATTCTTATCGAGGCTTGCCCGGAAGAGCATAAATCCAAGATCAAATATTTTCTCGATTTCGCCCCGCATCTCGGTGAACGTGAAGTGCCCGATCCCTATTACGGAGGGAAGTACGGTTTCGAGCGAGTACTGGATATGGCCGAGGAGGCGTCGTTGGGCTTTTTGACTTCATTAAAACAGCAGGGTCATATCTGATGTCTATAAATAAATTATTTTTATTGCTCGGGGTCGCTATCGGGTTGTTGTCGCCGCTGCAGAGCGCGCTTGCGGAGAACGATGGCAGAGTAACTCACGTGGTCTTGGTGTGGCTTAAAGAGCCCGGCAATCAGCGCATGCGCCATGAATTCGTGGCCGCCAGCGAACAGCTGAACTCGCTACCGGGGGTGATTCATCGCCATGTCGGCGTCGTCATGCCGAGCGATCGCGCGATCGTCGACGATACCTTCGACGTGGCAATTACCGTCACGTTGGAAAACAAAAAAGCGTTGCAAGCGTATACCCAGCACCCAAAGCATAAAAAAATTCTGGAACAGCAAATCAAGCCGTTGGTCAACCGCGTGGTTGCTTATGACTTCATTTCCGAATAAGGCGTAATTATGGCGATTGTTTCTAATACAGTGGGGTACCTTGACGGCGACGTGTTGTTGGAGGGCTACTTTGCCTACGACGATACGACCGATCACAAACGACCGGCCGTGTTGATTAGCCATGCCTGGGGAGGGCGCGACGAATTCGTTGCCGCCAAGGCCAGGAAACTGGCGGAACTGGGTTACCTGGCGTTTGCGCTGGATATGTACGGCAAGGGCGTCGTGGGATCGGGGCCGGAGGAAAATGCCAAACTGATGCAGCCTTTCATGGAGGACAGGGCGAAGTTGCAGCGGCGAATCAACGCTGCGCTTTATGCAGTCAAGCTGATGCCCTGGGTAGAGGACAGCAAAGTCGCGGCGATTGGATTTTGTTTCGGAGGGTTGTGCGTGCTCGACCTGGCTCGCTCCGGCGCCGATATCGCCGGGGTCGTATCTTTCCATGGACTACTGACGGCCCCGGATAATATTGCCGAACCGACCATCAAGGCTAAGGTATTGGTGTTGCACGGGCACGACGACCCCTTGGTTCCGCCCGAACAGGTGGCGGCGCTGCAGCGGGAGCTGACGGCGGCCGGTGCGGATTGGCAGCTTCACGTTTACGGCAATACCATGCACGCCTTCACTAATCCGGTTGCCAACGACCCGGGATTCGGCACGGTTTACCAGCCGGTTGCCGATCGCCGTTCCTGGCAAACCATGGCCAACTTCCTGGCCGAGTTGTTCGCCTGATCCCGCCTCATCGCGACATATTCCGTCCGGCGTTGGTTGCGCTGGCGAGCTCTTTACCCGTCCCCGGCCGTGATCCGACGGCAGCGCAGTTATTTCGACTCAATGTCTTTAATTTGTTATAATCCTTAAGTTTTTTGAGACCTTGTCAGTCTGGCGGTTCGACACCCAGGACCGTTTCTTTACTAGACTGTTTTATAAGGAATTCATGTCGAATATGCATTCGGCTGAACTGGATACCACGGATCAATGACAGACTTCGCTAAAGAAATTATTCCCGTCAATCTCGAAGACGAGATGAAACAATCCTATCTCGACTATGCGATGAGCGTCATCGTCGGTCGCGCGCTTCCGGATGTCAGGGACGGGTTGAAACCGGTTCATCGTCGTGTCTTGTATGCGATGAGCGAATTGGGAAACGACTGGAATAAACCCTATAAAAAATCGGCCCGCGTGGTCGGCGACGTGATCGGTAAATACCACCCGCACGGAGATACGGCGGTCTACGATACGATCGTGCGTATGGCGCAGCCTTTTTCCATGCGCTATATGCTGATCGACGGCCAGGGCAATTTCGGTTCGGTCGACGGCGATTCGCCGGCCGCGATGCGATACACCGAAGTCCGCATGGCCCGGATTTCGCACGAGTTGTTGGCCGATTTGGACAAGGAAACGGTCGATTT
>JBNLFT010000036.1:0-19841 GCA_050305675.1 Methylococcaceae bacterium | reverse complement strand
GCATTCCTGATGTTTGTCCAACCTTCTTCGCCCGATTTTCCAGAAATTCCATTCCCTTCATGAAATATCCGGGTTAAGCGGCGCGAAGGCGGTGCCGAACTGGCCCGGGGGTTTCGATGACGGCCTTGGGATTTCAAATACGTATTAACACGCAAGACATTGGGTTTGCGACGAGTCTTGTTTACCGGTTGCGGTTAGTGCCTGAATGGTTTTCCTTGTAATCGGATTTTTCATCTTGAACAAGATCACTCAGCCCAGAGCTGGCCGAGGCATTCGCGATGTTTGTCTAGCCTTCATCGTCCGATTTTCCAGAAATTCCATCCATTCCCTCCATGAAATATCCGGATTAGGTTTGACAGATCTTGCAGAAGTAACTGGCTCGTTGCGCGATTTTGAGTTGGCGGATCGGCGACGAGCAACGCCGACACGAGAGGCCATCGCGGCCGTAGACGTTCAACGATTGTTGGAAATAACCGGGTTTGCCTTGTTCATTGACGAAATCGCGCAGCGTGGTCCCTCCTTGGTCGATAGACTTTTGCAGTACGGATTGAATCGCCTCGGCCAGCGCCCCATAGCGCGGTAAGGAAATGCGGCCGGCCTGCCGGGATGGGAGAATACCGGCCGCGAACAAAGACTCGTTGGCGTAGATATTGCCGACCCCGACCACCACTTGCCCGTCCATGACGAACGATTTCACCGCGCAGCGGCGCGAGCGCGACAGACGATACAAGTACTCGCCGTCGAATCCGGCCGACAGCGGCTCCGGGCCGAGGCGGTTCAACAACGGATGTTCGGCCACCGGATCGGCGCTCCAAAGAACGGCGCCGAACTTGCGCGGATCGTTGTAACGCAATACCGTTTCGTCGGCAAAAACGATGTCGATGTGGTCGTGTTTGCCGGCGGGGTGAGAGGGACCGACTATGCGTAAACTGCCGGACATTCCCAGATGTATAATCAGCGTTCCGGCCTCTGTCTCGAGCAACAGGTACTTGGCGCGGCGCCCGACGCGTCGAAAGCGCAGGCCGTGAAGTAGCGCCGGCAGTCGATCGGGTACCGGCCAGCGCAGCGTCGATTGGCGGACCAAAACGCCGGTTATCGGCTTGTTTTCGATATGCGGCGCGATACCGCGGCGGGTGGTTTCGACCTCGGGTAGTTCGGGCATGATCAGCGTTTCTTACGTAAGTGCCAGATAATGATGCCGGTCAACAGAAACAAACCCGGCAGCAGCAGCAAAAATCCGAAGCCGATCATCGCGATCGCCGGCGTACTCAGTTGCAGTGTCCGGCCGGGAACGATTCTGCTTGGAATATCGATAAAGCTGTCGTTCTCGGTGAGCCAATTGACGATGCGTAACCCCAGTTCCAGATTACCGACGTTATTCAGGTAGGCATTCGACAGAAAATCGCCGTCGCCGACAACGACGATGCGCTGGCGTTGGTCCTCGTGCAATTGCCGGGTCAGGGCAAAGCCGAAATCGAGCGGACCTTCCCGTTCGTCGCTGTCGCCGTCGAACCGGATCTTGCCGGAGACCGGTCCGGTTTCGGTCCAAGACTCCTTGTCCGTATAGAGCAGCCGCGCGGCCCGGAATTCGCTGTCCTCCCCGTCAAAACGCAACGCCGCCCCCAGCGGGAAGACGGTAAGATTTCTAAAGCCGTGGGTCACCGGATGGTCGGGGTATTCGCCGGCCAGGACGAAGGTCGGGTCGTCAAGGCCGTAGAGCCGGGAGCGGGTGTCCACTATTTTACCGGGAAGCACGTCGATGCCCAGCTGCAGTTCGAACAGATCCAGAAAACGGCCACCGGGCTCGGTCAGCAACAAGGTGTTGCCGCCGGTGCTGATATAGTTGGACACGATCTCCAATTCGCCCGGCAGGAATTCGACCGCCGGTTCGGTTAACACCAACAACGCCGAATTGTCGGGGATCGCCGCTAACTGTAGCAGATTGATTTCCTGGGCATGAATCCCGCGTTTTTCCAATTCGGAACCGAACAAGCCCAGATCGAAATTGGCTTGGCCGCTGGGCGAACGTTCGCCATGCCCGGTGAGGAAGGTGACCCAACGTTCGCGACTGTCGGCTAAGCGGAGCAGGGCATTGGTCAAGCCGGTCTCGTCGAGGTAAGTAATTTTTTCGCTCCGACCCCGGTACTCGACGATAATCGCGCCCTGCTCGCCGATGTTATGTTCTCTGGCTCGGTCGGGGAAACGCACCGGGTCGATGTAATCGACAGCGATATCCGGCTTGATATATTGGTAACGGGACAGCAATTGGGCGATCTGCCGCTTTAGTACCGGATTTTGAATATAGGCGTGAACGGCCAGCGGGGCGTCGAGTCGCTGCAGCACTTTGCGCGACGCCTCGGCAAGCGTATTGCCGCCGTTGGCGCTTAAGTCGAGACGCAGCGGGTAGAGGCGGCTAACCCAGGCGGCGGCGATCAACAACGACAGCAACAGGAAGGTTACCAAAAAGGATTTAAGGCGCAGGACCTGGTGGATGTGCCGGTTTATTTTCATTTTTGCAATCGGTCGTATTCCAGGCGCCGGATACTCAATACGAGAAAGCAAGCGCTGAAGAGTAGGAAATACAGTACGTCGTCGGAACTCAGCAAACCGCTTTGCAGGTTCTGATAATGCTGCAACAGGGAGAGGTAGTTAAAGATCTCGCTGCTTTGCCCCTTCAGGCCGGCCGTCCAATCCAACACCCAGAGCAGCAACAGCAGGCCGAAACTGCCAACCGCGGCGACCGTCGGATGACCGGCGACACACGATAGATACAGGCCCACCGATGCAAAAGAGGCAAGCAACAGGGACAGGCCGATTATGTTGCACAGCAACTTGCCGTTATCCAGCTCGCCGCCTAGCAACAGGGACAGCGGCATCAAACAGACGAGGGCAACGATCAGTAGCAACAGCGAGAGGATACCGATAAATTTTCCGGCGATGATTTCTCCCGTGCTGACCGGGGCCGACAGGAGCAGGGTCAGCGTTTTGTTCCGGCGTTCTTCGCAGATCAGGCGCATGGTCAGCAACGGCGTTACCAGTAATAACACGATGGCGGCGTTGGAGAACAGCGGTACCGCGACGATATCGGTCAACCCCGGCGCTTGGTCAATAGCGGCCAGACGGGCCTGAAAATTATTGAACGTTTCGACCTGGCTCAAGAACAAATAGGCCAGGATGAATTGCAAGACGGCCAGAACGGACCATGCCAAGGGAGAGAGAAACAAAGAATTCAGTTCCCGGCGCGCAATGACGAGAATCATTTTCATGTGAGTTGTTCCGGTTGCCGAGTCAGGGATAGAAAAACGTCCTCCAGCGAATGGTTGACCGGTCGGATTTCCTCCAATCCCCAGCCGGCCTCGATGATGCGTAGCGCTATTTGTTCCAAGAAGCGCGCTTGGTCCTGATGCCGCAACAGGTAATGCCTGTCTGCGCCGTTTTCTACCGCAAGCACGCCGTCGATGGCCCGCAAGCGTTCGATTTCGACCGGCACGCGGGTGCGGAAGCTGATAGTCGCGCAATTCATATGCCGGTTCAGGCCGGCAATGGTCTCGTGCAAGACCAGCTTACCTTGATGAATAATCTGCACGTGGGTACAGGACTCCTGGACTTCCGGCAAAATGTGGGTGGATAAGATGATGCCGTGGTGTTGTCCCAACTCCCCGATCAGGCAACGTATTTCCTTGATTTGAATCGGATCGAGGCCTACGGTCGGCTCGTCCAGTATGATCAGGTCGGGGTCGTGCAGAATCGCCTGGGCTATACCGATGCGTTGTTGAAAGCCTTTCGAGAGGTTGCCGATCAGCCGCCGGGACACCTGCTCCAATGCACACAGCCGCTTTGCTTTCGCCACCGCTTTATCGACCGCCCGGAACGGCAGCCGGTGCAGCCGTGCGCAATAGGCGAGATATTCGTCGACGGTGAGTTCTTTGTACAACGGCGGTGTGTCCGCCAGGTAGCCCAAACAGGCTTTTGCCTGCCGCGGGCGGTCGAGCAAGTCGATCCCGTTGATCGTGATCTGACCGGCGCTAGGGGCCAAATTGCCGCATATCATTTGCATCGTGGTGGTCTTGCCGGCGCCGTTAGGACCCAGGAAGCCGAGGATTTGTCCTCGGTTGAGTTCGAAACTGACGTCGTGAACCGCACAATGATCGTCGTAGTATCGATAGAGGTTTTTGGCTTCGATCAATGCGCTCATGCGGTGCGTCTCGGGAATTGCCGCGGTAAAAGTATCTTATATGCGAGTCAGTAGAAACTTGATTTCGTCCTGCAGTTTCTTGCGGAACAAGAGAAATTTCCAGCGCGTGCCGCCGCATTGCCGCCACAGCAGCGCCGAGCGGATCCCGGCCAACAGCAGGGCTCGGATCTTATTGACGATGGCCGGGTTGGACAGGTATTCGGGCTCGCCGTTGACCATGATTCGTGGTGGAATGGTGCTGATCGTACTGTGGTACAGGTCGCCCAGGTTGGCGAACACATTTTCGTGCAACAGTCCGAAGTGTTCCGCCTGCCCCTGTGCCTTTTCGATACCGACGGTAATGGTTTTGAGCATTTCCGGACGATTTGCCAATTGTCGTTCCAGATAGATTAGCGAAGCGGCATAGCGGGCTTGTTCCGGGTCGGCGATGGTTCTTCCGGTCAATTGCCGGTCGAGTTGTTGCAGACCGTGTTCGACGCCGGCCAAGCCACCATAAATATCGGTGACGCTGTCGGCGTCGACTCGCAACACGCTGCCTATGCTGGCCTCCATGGCTTTGCCGTCGGCGGTGCCGGAGGTCGCCAGTTGTTGCACCAGGGAACAGGCCTGGGCCACTCCGGCCAATGCGATCGCTTGATGGGTAACGGTTTTTAATGGCATTTCAGTTACAGGCAGTTTGGTTTAAGCACGGGGCATCGAGTTTTCCTCCCGCTTGGATCCAGGATTCGATGCCGTCGGATAAATGGTAAACGTTCTTCATTCCCAGTTGTTGGGTCAGACAATTGCCGAGCCTGCCGCTGCGGTTTCCGGAACGGCAGACCAGAATCACCGGTTGCTCGGGGGCCGATTTCAGTGTCGACAAATCGGTAAGCCATTTGTGGGCGTCGTATTTGCCGTCGGCGCCGAAAAACTCCATGGTATGGCTGCCCGGAATTACGCCGGTTGTTTGCCATTCCTTGTCGGTACGGATATCGATCACCAGTGCCCCGGCGTCGCGCTGCATGGCTTGTAGTTGTTCGACCGAAAGCGCCACCAGATCCTCGGCCATCGCAGGCGCGGAGAGAAACGACAGAAATACCATGGACAACAGTTTTATCTTCATAGCGGCTATTTTATCAATTTAGGTTGCCGAGTACATCGCTTGCCCAGTTTATGCTCCGCAAATAGATCTCGCCGATGTTTTTCGGAGTGATTCTGGAAAATCGGCGGTCGGCCAGTTCCCAACGCTCGTAGCAGATGACGTAATCCAAAATTTCGCCGGCCGTACCGCTATGCTCCAGAATAGCCTGACCGACGTCCTCGGTCAGCGGCAGTTGTTGCAGGGCTTCCTCCAACGGTATGTCCAACAGACTGTCCAGCGAAGACAGCAAGCCGATCAAAAACAAATGTTCCGGCTGCTCGTCGTATTGCCCCGCCAACAATTCGCACATTTTGCCGCGGATCAGGATTTGCTGAAATAGCGCGCCAGGTTTGTCGGCTAACGCCGTCAGCGTGAGTATGTTGACCCAACGCTTAATCTCGTTGATGCCGAGATAGGTAATGGCATGGCGGATCGACTCGATTTTGTTCGGCAATGCAAAGAATGCCGAATTGATGTAACGCAATAACTTATAGCTGAGTCCAACGTCGTGGGAAATGATTTTACCGAGTTCGTTGAAGTCGACCAGGGGATTGTTGATTTTGGTCAGTAGACTGAGCATGGAGGCCTGGTTTACGGAGATCCGTTTGCCGGCAACCAGATTGGGTTTGCTGAGAAAAAAACCTTGAAACAATTGGCAGCCGGCGGATTTTAGGACGTGGAATTCGTCGTAGGTTTCGACTTTTTCGGCCAGCAGTACCAGTTCGTAGCGTTTCAATTTCTCGATTAGCGCCAATGTTTTCGGCAACGGCATGGCTTTGACATCCAGTTTGATGATGTCGGCTACCTTCAACAGCGGCAGCCATTCCCGCGTTAAAACAAAATCGTCGAGCGCGATGGTATAGCCTTGCCGGGAGAAATCCTTGATATTCTCGACCATGGAATGGTCGATGCTGATGTTTTCCAGCACTTCGATGACAATGCGGTCTTTCGGGAGATTGAGCGGCGTTTTTTCCAGCAGGTTGCGGGTGGAAAAGTTGATAAAAGCCTTGTCCGACCCGACGATATCGTTGAGGCCGATTTCCAGCAGAACATCCGAAATGACTTGGTTGGTGGCGTCGGCCGCTTCCTCTTTATGATTGAGGTCGTAGTCCTGGCCCCGAAACAGGATCTCGTACGCGTAAGTGTTCAATTGACTATCGAAAATTTGCTGTCTTCCGATGAGAAAATCTTTCATTTCCTGTTCATTTTATTTTACGTAGAAGGGGCATTGCTCTATCATGCGTCCAAGGGTTTATATCATGTTCGTCGATTTACAGTCGAGCACGATGAGTTTAGTTTAGTCGATTAAAGTGTGGAGAAAATGATGAGCGAAACAGTCACTCTTAATGTCACGGGTATGAAATGCGGTGGTTGTGAGTCGTCGGTCAATGAAAAAGTCGGTGCCGTCGACGGAGTGATCACCGTCAAACCGTCGCACAAGGAAAACACGGTCGAGGTCGAATTCGATCAGACAAAAACGACACTCGACGAAATCAAACAAGTGATAGCCGACGCGGGTTTTTCCGTCGAATAACTTCTTGAGTTAAGCAAAGCAAATAAGCACGAGTAGTAAACGATAGACAGGCATGGGTTATGAGTAGCGAAACACAGGCTGAGCCACTAACCGAAACACGATTATCGATCCTCGGAATGCGTTGCGCCGGCTGCGTCAGCGCGGTGGAAGGTGCGTTAAATGCGGTTCCTGGCGTTAACGAAGTCAGTGTCAATTTCGCCGATCATTCGGCCGTCGTTCGTGGCATGAGTGACCCGGATTTGTTGAAGAAGGCGGTACGGGAAGCCGGCTACGACGCGGCAATCATGGAAGGGCTGGAAGACCCCGCCGAAGAGGAGCGGCAGGAGGAGGAGCGCTATCAAAAGCTGATTAAAAAGGCGGCCGTCGCGGCGGCGTTCGGCTTTCCGCTGATGATTGCCGGTCATATGGATTGGCTGCCCGCGTTGAATTCAGCGGCGGGCAAATCGTTCTGGCCGTATATTTCGTTGATTACCCTGGCATTGTTGTATTACTCCGGCGGGCATTTTTTTCAAGGGGCGCTCAAGTCGTTGTTGTTAAAACAGGCCAATATGGACACGCTGATCGCGTTGGGCACCGGTGCCGCCTGGTTTTATTCTTCTATCCTGATCGATTTTTCCGACACGTTGGCTTCTTTGTCGGCACACGCGTATTTCGAGGCATCGGTCATTATCTTGGCCTTCATCAATTTCGGGACCGCCCTGGAAACCCGGGCCAGGGGTAAGACCTCGTCGGCGATCAGGGAATTGATCGGGCTCCAGCCCCGTACCGCCCGGGTGATCCGCGACGGCCAGGACCTGGATATTCCGATCGAGCAGGTCGGGCTGGACGAAACGTTGAGGGTTAGGCCCGGCGAAAAAATTCCTGTCGACGGCGTGTTAATCGAAGGCCATTCCACCGTCGACGAATCGATGTTGACCGGCGAACCGATACCGGTCGAAAAAATCGAGGGTGCGGAAGTCGTGGCCGGAACGATGAACCAGCGCGGCAGTTTTCTGTTCAAGGCGACGCGGATCGGCCGCGACACGGCGTTGGCCCAGATCATCAAAAGCGTGCGCCAAGCGCAAAGCACGAAACCCGCGATCGCCAAATTGGCGGACAAGATATCGGCGATATTCGTGCCCGCCGTGGTGGCGATTTCCGTGCTGACGTTTTTGATCTGGATGGCTATCGGCCCCGATCCGGCGTTGGGCTACGCCTTCGTTACTTCGATGACCGTGTTGGTAATTGCTTGTCCGTGTGCGCTGGGTCTGGCGACGCCGATTTCTGTCATGGTATCGGTCGGCCGCGCCGCGCAAATGGGGGTGTTGATCCGCAACGGCGAAGCCTTGCAGAGCGCCGGTAAATTAAGTTGTCTGATTCTCGACAAGACAGGCACCGTGACCGAAGGCAAACCCACTGTTTCCACGATCGAAAGTATCGGCGATTTCGACGACGACAGGGTCCTGCAATTGGCCGCCAGTATCGAATCAAGTTCCGAACATCCCTTGGCCGCGGCGATTTTGGCCGCCGCCGCGGAAAAACAAATTGAATTGGAAAAGACCAGTAAGTTTCACGCCGTGGCGGGCCAGGGCATCGTTGCGGAAATCGACGGGCATCCCGTGTGTTTCGGTAATGCGGCGTTAATGGATGAACAAGGAATCAAATACGCCCGCCACGGCAAGAAAATGGAAAGCTTGTCCGCTCAGGGACAGACCCCGATGTTTTTGGCGGTCGACGGCAAAATTGCCGGGATCGTCGCGGTATCCGACCCGATTAAAAAGGATTCCGCACGGGCGGTCAGAGAGTTGGCTCAACAGGGCGTCCGGGTGTTGATGGTTACCGGCGACAATGCACTAACCGCGCAAGCGGTCGCCGACCAGGCGGGCATCGCGGAAATCCGCGCCCAGGTTTTGCCTCAGGACAAGGCGGCGGTCGTACAGGAGTTGCAGCAACAAGGCGAAGTGGTCGGTATGGTAGGGGACGGCATCAACGACGCACCCGCCTTGGCCCAGGCCGACGTCGGGTTTGCCATCGGCACCGGCACCGATGTGGCGATCGAAAGCGCCGACATCGTTATTTTGCAAGGTTCGTTGTTGAAGGTTCCGGAAGCGATGGCCTTGTCGAAGGCGACGGTCACCAATATCAAGCAAAACCTGTTGGGTGCGTTCTTTTATAATACGATCGGTATCCCGGTGGCGGCCGGTTTTCTGTATCCGCTGTTCGGCCTGCTATTGAACCCCATGATTGCAGGCGCCGCGATGGCGATGTCATCGGTTACCGTGGTCAGTAACGCCAATCGTTTGCGCTGGGTTAAGTTGAGCGGACAATAACCCGCACCCGTTCCTAATAATGGCTTGTCGAACCCTTTGCGCCGGCGAGTAGTTGCAGCAATATCCGGAGCGCTCGGAAAATAGCGACGAGCAGCGATCCGGGTGGCCCGGAAAATCGCATTGCCCGCACCCGAGCGAGAGCAATCCCCCCTGGATTACTCGGCACTGCTCCAGTATTGGCGCCCGCTAGCGAGCTCCCTGTTCGACCAGCCGTCGTCGGCCTCGGAGCAGCATGATTCGATGCCGCCCGGTACGCAGTCTTGTCGACGTTAGCTAAAAAAACAATCGCCGAATTCGATCATCATCTGTCGACAGTCGAACAGAGTGTAGGGATACTCGGTCCAGATCAGGTAACGGATCGCGTATTCGACGTAAGCCCAAACCGTCATCAAGCGTGCGCCGACGGCTCGCCATTTTGCACCGCATTTGTTCGACGCCCGCCAGACCGCCACCGTCCAATATACTAACGGCAATGCGAAGATGATATGCATCGTAGCCCAACTGGCGATGGTGTAGGTGCCGTTGGCCGCCCGGTAATCGATATAGGCCAATGTTGCATTGAACAGGAGTAGGAATGGCCAGAACACCTTCCATAAAGCGACTCGCCCGAACCAGGTAGCATGCAGGTAAAGGTAAGGACCTAATTGCCGCGCTTCCTGCCATTCGCTAAGCGGCGTAGGGGTGAGAAAATAGACGATATATCCGGTAACAGCGGCGAGCAGGGCGAAGTCGGCAAAAGAGACCAGGCCCATGTCGTTGAACAGAATCGGTAAGCTGGTGAGGAACATGTTGGTGTGGGCGTTAATCCAGAATTTCTCTTAAGGCAGCAGACAGATCGGGAAAACGAAACGTAAACTGCTGGTCGAGCAACCGATGCGGTACGACCCGTTGGCTTCCCAAAACCAGTTCCGACATTTCCCCGAGCAACGATTTCAACGCGAAGGACGGTACCGGCAGGCAGGCCGGTCTGTTCAGTATCCCCGCCAGGACTTCGGTGAATTCTCGGTTGGTGACCGGATTGGGCGATGTGGCATTATAGGCGCCCTGCAGCGCCGGATCGGTTATCATTTTTTCGGCGATGCCCAGCCAGTCCTGTAAATGGATCCAGGACATCCACTGTTTGCCGTCTCCGATGCGGCCGCCAAGACCGAGCCGGAACGGCAGCAGCATTTTGCTCAGCAATCCTCCGCCGGGGCCTAACACCAAGCCGGTACGTATCAAACACACTCTGACGTCGTATCGCGCGGCCTCCGTTGCCGCCTGTTCCCAATCGGCGCAGAGGCGGTGAGCGAAGTCGTCAACGGCGGGGCTGTGTTCGGTCAACACGGAGTCGCCCTGATTTCCGTAATAACCGATAGCCGATCCGCTGATCAGCAATTGCGGTTTTTGCTCCATGCCGGCGATCGCCTTAACCAGCCGATTGGTCAACTCAATACGGCTGTCGCGCAGGATTCGTTTGCGTTTTTCGCTCCACCGGCGGTCGAAAATCGGGGCGCCGGCCAGGTTGACGACGACGTCGAACGAGTCTTCGGCGCGGAGTTGGCCGAGATCGGTCAATGGCGATACTTTGTCGGCGAAAATGTTCGCCACTTTGCTACGGCTTCGGCTAAGGACGGTGACCCGATGTCCTTGGGCGAGTAACTTTGCGACCAACGCACTGCCGATAAAACCGGTGCCCCCGGTGATAAGTATGTTCATGATGCCACCCTTCGGATAGTCGCTAGTGGGGTTATTGGGGTTCTTATGTTGGGGAGCTGCCGATTAAATCGATATCTCCCGGGCTCAGTGATGCGCGAGCGCGGAGAAATCCGCGACGGATTTCATCGGCGCTTCTGGAGGATTTACTGTCCAAACGGCAAAAAGCAAGCCGTTGCTCGAATTTTCCGTGTGCCGGTCGCGGCACGCCTTGGTCCATCGGCTAAGTTTCATCTTTTTTCTCTCTATCGATCAACCAATAGGTTACCCCCAGCGCCAGCACGACGGCGGCGCTGGCGTAGACATAATCGGGTTGCAGATTCTTGAAATCGAACACGATTACTTTTCGCGAAATGGCCATCAGCGCCGTGGCGACCACCAGTTTGACCGGAATCACGTCGCTGCGCAGGTACAGGCTGATATTGAGGAATATTTCGATCGCGATCAGTACCGCGAGAAAGGCACCGAAAGTGGCCAGTATGTCGGGAATCGTCATTAGATAATACGGTGCCGTGGTCACCAGTTTCTGGTACATCACATAAATGACGTCGGCGACCCCGAGATAAATCACGACGACCATCAAGAACGCCAGGATAGTGATCGCAAGTCGGATCGCTTTGTGGAACATGATCAGAATTCCCTGTTGGTCGTCATGAATCGGTAGTTCCTCATGTCCCTTGCGCTTGTCGTAGGACTTCTTGAAAAACGTCATCAAAGGGGTGATCAGGGCTTGATTGACGTCCAGGTCCGGATTTAGTTTTTGCGCGCTGAAAAAATCGTTCAAACCTTCGATGTTCAGGGCCGCCAATTGCGTCTCGTCGATTTCCTCGAAGCCCATGCTCCATTGGTCGAATTGGCGTTCTTTGATATATTCCCGCTTTAGCTCGACGACGTTTTTATGGCGGGGGTCTTTCTTGATTTTCTCGTAGATGTTGTTAATCACTTCTTCCTTGCCCTCCAGCACCTGTATGAAACATTCGTTGGAGTACAGCAGGACGCCGGTCAGTCCGAGCTTGGCGTTGTTTCGCCGGCATTCCCGGAGCAACGACAACAAATCCTCGCTACTGAATGGTTTGGCCGTCTGGCTGATGTATACCAGTCGAATCATGATATTTGCCCCCGCAAAATTTATAATTATTATCGTCGGCTCTTATCCGGCGACATGCGCCTTCAGGAGACCGTTGTACTCGCGGTAAGTCAGTGCCCGACACGGTCGGGCAAACAACAACGTCTGAAAAACTATAAGCCGGTTTTGTCCGGCGACGAAAAGGCGCCGAATAAGATATGCGATAGCCCGAGGTATAGAAAAAAACCGTAATAGTTCTTGTCGATCGGAATCTGATTAATATAACCGTAAAACTGGAGCGACAAAATCAAAAACAAAAGAAATATGCCGAGCACAACCAGGCCTTGGTTGTTGTGACTGTAGCGGCAATAGCTGTAAACGGCGACCTCGGTCAGGCAAAGATACGCCAGCATCATCCGCAGGTTTCCGGCCAAAGGACCGTATAAGTCGGCAAGATCGGAAAAGAAAAACTCACTGCCGGCAATGGAAAAAACACTGACGATCAACAAAAAAATGACCGCTGCATTGAAGTTGACCTGAACCAGTATCTTTACGACGGTAAGGCTTTTCGACATGGACGGCTGAATCGACAGTGATACCGAAAGGAAGCCCTTCCGTTGCGTCTTCCGGAAGGGCATTGCAAGTGCAAAGAATCAGATCGGGAACGGCCCGCCCTGACCGATGTTTTGCGGCTTCTCGCCGCCACTGTCACTGGACGGAGTTTCGATATTCTGGTCCGGTGGGGGGGTATGGGTTTCCCTTGCCGGCGGGTCGATTTTTTCGCCTTTCATCAGGCGGTCGATCTGATTCTTATCGATTGTTTCCCAATCCATCAGAGCGTGCGCCATGTTGTGCAGGATATCCATGTGTTCGACCAGTATGTCTTTGGCGCGTTTGTAATTGGTGTCGACGACGTTGCGGATTTCGTCGTCGATAATTTGCGCCATTTTTTCCGACATCGACTTCGCCTGCGGTCCCATATAGCCCAACCCTTCGCTCTCGCCGTAATCCATCGGGCCGAGACGATCGGACAAGCCCCATTTGGTGACCATGTTGCGCGCCAGTTGGGTTGCCCGCTCGATATCGTTGGAGGCGCCGGTTGTCACCTTGTTCTTACCGTAGATCAATTCCTCGGCGACCCGGCCTCCGAACAGGCTGGCGACTTGGCTTTCCAGTTTGTCTTTGCTAGCGCTGTATTGGTCGCGCTCGGGCAGGAACATCGTAATGCCGAGCGCGCCGCCACGTGGCATGATGCTTACTTTATATACCGGATCGTGCTCCGGAACGATCCGTCCGACGATCGCGTGACCGGCTTCGTGGTAGGCAGTCATCAACAGATCTTCCGGACGCATGACCATAGAGCGCCTTTCCGCGCCCATCAGCAGCTTGTCTCGTGCCTTGTCCAGGTCGTTCATGGACACGATGCGCTTATTGTTGCGGGCGGCAAACAGGGCGCCCTCGTTGATCAAATTGGCCAGCTCGGCTCCGGAGAAACCGGGGGTTCCGCGAGCCAGATCGGTGATGCTGACGTCGTCGGCCAACGGGATTTTCTTGGCGTGAACCTTCAGGATTTGCTCGCGGCCCTTGATGTCCGGCAGGCCGACGGTAACCTGGCGATCGAAACGCCCCGGCCGCAACAACGCCTTGTCCAACACGTCGGCGCGGTTGGTTGCGGCGATGACGATTATGCCTTCGTTGCCGCTGAAGCCGTCCATTTCGACCAACAGTTGGTTCAAGGTTTGTTCGCGCTCGTCGTTGCCGCCGCCCATACCGGAACCGCGATGACGGCCGACCGCGTCGATTTCGTCGATGAAAATGATGCAGGGCGCGCGTTTCTTGGCTTGCTCGAACATGTCGCGTACTCGAGACGCACCGACGCCGACGAACATTTCAACGAAATCGGAGCCGGAAATCGAGAAGAACGGCACCCCGGCTTCGCCGGCGATCGCGCGGGCCAGCAGGGTCTTACCGGTACCGGGAGGGCCGACCATCAACACGCCGCGCGGAATCTTGCCGCCCAGAAATTCGTATTTCGAAGGGTCTTTCAAAAAATCGACCATTTCCGCGACGTCTTCCTTGGCTTCTTCGACGCCCGCGACATCATCGAAACCGACCTTGACCTGATTTTCCTCCAGCAGCTTGGCCCGGCTCTTGCCAAAATTCATCTGTCCCCCGGCGCCGCCGGCCTGCTGTTTGCGCATGAAGTATATCCACACCGCGATTAAAAGCAGGATCGGGCCCCAAGACATGAAAAACTGCATCAAAGCGGAAGGTCTTTCCGGCTTGGCCACCTTGATTTTTACCCCGTACTGCAGTAATTCATCGATCATATGCGGATCGTTGGGGTTATAGGTGGTGAAGCGTTCGCCGTTGGTACGGCGCCCGTCGACGATTTCGTCGTTGATGGTGACTTCGGAAACGGCGCCGTTACGAATGTCTTCGATGAAATCGGAGTAAGAAAGCGCGTAATTTCTGTCGTAACTGGGACCGGATCGATTGAACATCGATATGACGACGGTAACGACGACCGTCAACAGGAAGATTCTGATGATATGTGCTTTCATGCTTCAACCTCTTTGTGAGCAGTATTGCTGTATACACTAAAAATATCCGACTAAGTCCCTCGGGTTTTTCGCAGTTTATCATGAGTGTCTGCCGTCAGTCCCGATTCGCGTCATATCCCGATAAATCTTTTTCGATATTGCTGTTTTACATTGCGGGAGTTTCTAAACGCTTGTCCACGGAATGAACGGAAGCAATGTTGTGCAGAATAACGTTTGTCTGTTTGTCATTTTTCGATTGGATAAGTTCATAACGAGAATAAGCCTTCGTTTATATAGTTTGCGGGTAAGAAGGCGGCCTAAGTGCGGGCAATCAGGCCGACGTGCGGTTGGGCTCGACGTCGTCACGAATTGTCGGTTGTTTTTAAATAAGGTTTCAGTTCGAAACCGAAATTCAACCTGAGTCGCTCCAAGGCTTTGTTTTGCAGCTGTCTGATTCGTTCTCGGGTCACCTGCATTTGCTCAGCCACGTTCTGCAGTGTCGTTTCCTGGTGCTGTTTCAAGCCGAAACGTAGCGTCAGGATGTCGGCCTCGCGTTGCGGGAGCGAATCGATGGCCTCCAGCAGAAAGCGATTTAAGCTTTGTTTCGTCAGTTCCTCAAGCGGTTGCCGGAAGGTCTGTTGTTCGAGGTTGGCCAGCAAGTCGTACTCGCCGTCGTCGCTTTCGTCGGGAGCGCTTTGTGGCGCTGCCGCCTGATAGTAACGGACGATGGTCTTGATGTCCTCTTCCGAGAGCTCGCAACGTTCCGTGATTTCGCCCACTGTTGGCCAGCGGTCCTCGTTCAGGTAATAAGAACGCATGACTTCAAGAACGGTGGGGGCTTTTTCGGCCAAGCCGAAGGGCAGGCGGACAATTTTGTCTTGCCGGATCACCAGCCGGCAAACGGTTTGTTTGATCCAATAGCCAGCGTAAGTCGAGAAACGGACGTCGCGACGGTGGTCGAAACGATCGATCGCCTTGAGCAAGCCAATCATTCCTTCCTGCATCACGTCGCTAAAAGCGACATTGCCGGTAGCTTGTTTGCGGGCGATGAAGGCAACCAGTTTGCGGTTTTTTATGACCATTTGATGACGGGTCGCGCTCAGGCTGTGGCGTAGTTGCATCAGTTCCTGACGGTTTGGTATGTCATGCCCACAGGCGGCGATCGCCTTTTCGGCAACCTGCAATAGGAAGGCGGGCATAAAGTGCAGGTGCTGCAGTTCGGCGGGCGTCTGATTAGAAGCTGTCAGCGCGGCCCGCATCGCGGTCGCGATAATTTCCAGCTCATGTTGCGAAGACCCTCCGCTTTGGCCTGGGCATTCCGAATTAACTTTGTACTTGATTAAATCGCTGGGTTCGATATTTTTGTCCAGATTGGATAAGAAATGCTCGGCGAGGAGCGGTAGAGCGACAGGGTCGTCCAACATTATATACTGCAGGCGGGCGCGCGATTGTTCCAGTTGCAATGCCAGGCGTTGCATCTCGTCCATGCTGGTTGACAATTCGTCTTGCTGAGGCGGAGGGGCGGCTAAGGAAGGCATATTGGGCACCGTAAGTTGTAAAAGCTTGTCGAGGAAAGTACCCTAATGTGCAATCGATGTCAAATAAAATATGAACAACACATGGACATAATGGCCGCAATCCCACTGTTTCGCAATACGCTAGAATTAGTTGGCGGTCGGCTGAGCGATACGCTCGCCGGTTACCTCGGTAGCGCCATGCGGTCGCCGTGTCCTTCGAAAGTTCTAAGGTTTGCGCAGAGCGAATGGGATCTTTCCGATCATCGTAAGCCAAGGCGGTTGCAGCCAACTCAGGCCGACGAAGTTTCGTTCTAAACAAACGGCGGTTAATAGACCAGCGTAAATATGAACAATCAAGATTCTCCGGTAATAGTCTGGTTTCGCAACGATCTGCGGTTGGCCGACCATGCCGCATTGCAGGCGGCGGTGGCCGGAGGCCGTCCCGTGTTGGCTCTTTACGTGTTGGACGAGTGCAATGCCGGGCCATGGACTTACGGCGCTGCCGGGCGTTGGTGGTTGCACCACAGCCTGTCGGTGCTGCGGGAAAGTTTAAACAGGCTCGGCGGCGAATTATGTTTGCGCCGCGGCGACCCCTTGACGATCATACCGGCCCTGCTCGAGACGACCGGCGCCCGAGCCCTGTATTTCTGCCGCGGCTACGAACCCTGGGAGAAGGAGGTGGAACTGCGGCTGTGCGAACGGCTGCTTGAATCTGCCGAAGTCAAGCGTTTTCCCGGAGCGCTATTGTTCGAACCAGAGCGGATCAAGAGCGCGGCCGGCGAACCGTATAAGGTATTCACTCCATTTTGGAAAGCCTGCCGCGGGATGCCGGAACCGCGCGCCTGTTTGCCGGCTCCCTCCCGTATCCGGTTTTATCGGCAAGGTCCGGAGTCAGAGGATTTGGATAGCTGGCGGTTATTGCCGAAAACTCCGAATTGGGCCGGAGGATTGAGGCAAAATTGGCGGCCGGGGGAAACGGCGGCGCACCAATCGCTTGACGATTTTCTGCATACCTCATTGGCGTCCTATGCCACGGATCGCGACCGGCCCGACAGGCAAGCGACCTCCCGTTTGTCGCCGCATCTGCATTTTGGCGAGCTCAGTCCCCGCAGTTTATGGCGCGCCGTTAGAACGCGGCAAAGCATCCAAGGCGACTGCGCCGAAGGCGCGGAGGTTTTCTTGCGCGAACTCGGTTGGCGGGAGTTCAATCGGCACTTGCTGTTTCATTGGCCCGGATTGCCGCAGCATCCGTTTCGGGAAAACTTCACTGCGTTCCCGTGGAAGCGCGACGAAGAATTGTTGCGCGCGTGGCAGTGCGGCGAAACCGGCTATCCGATCGTCGATGCCGGGATGCGCGAATTGTGGCGAACCGGCTGGATGCATAACCGGGTCAGAATGATCTGCGCATCCTTTTTGGTAAAGGATCTGCTGCAACCGTGGCAAGACGGCGAAGCGTGGTTTTGGAATACCCTAGTCGACGCCGATTTGGCCAATAACGCCGGCGGTTGGCAATGGGTGGCCGGATGCGGAGCCGATGCCGCACCTTACTTCCGGATTTTCAATCCGGTGCTGCAGGGCCAAAAATTCGATCCGGACGGATTCTACGTCAAGCGTTGGTTGCCCGAACTGTCCGCGCTGCCGCCGAGGTATGTCCATCAACCCTGGAAGGCCCCGCAAGCGTTGTTGCAGCGGGCCGGCCTCGAATTGGGACGGGATTATCCGTTGCCGTTGGTCGATCATGGCGTTGCCCGGCAACGGGCATTGGCGTCGTTGCAATCGATTAAATCCACCTGACCGGCGGTTGCTTTTCGACGATCGTATGGAACACTTAAAGCGGATTCCCTATTATGGCAACAGGCATCGCCTTCCTTTGCTCTGGGGTGTCTCTCTGACGGGAGATGTTATCCCGTTTCGCGTACTACCGGAGCATATCGAACGAGAGGGCGGCGATTATCGAGGCATTTGGTTCGGGATTCGCGGCGTTATTGCCTGGGCACTCTATAATGTTTTCTTTAAAGGTATTAATTGGACGAAAGATGGCAGACAAGCATATCGTCATCGTCGGCGGCGGGCCTGGCGGGCTGTGCGCCGCGATGCTATTGAGCCGCCGCGGTTTCAAGGTGTCGTTGTTCGACAAGAACGGTGAAGTCGGCGGCCGTAACCGGGCGCTTAGGGCCGACGGCTTCGTATTCGACGTCGGACCAACTTTCTTGCTGATGAAAGGCGTGCTCGATGAAATGTTCGAACTGTGCGGTCGCGATAGCTCCGATTATCTGGATTTCGTGCGTCTCGACCCGATGTATCGATTGTTTTTCGATGATCGGCAGATCGATATCCATTCGGACCCGGAATCGATGCGCCGGGAGTTGCAACGGGTTTTTCCCGGCAGCCCGCGAGGCTACGATCGTTTTTTATGCACCGAAGGCGAGCGTTTTCGCCGTCTTTACCCCTGTATCGCCCGCGATTACTCGAGCCTGAAGTCGTTTCTGTCGCCCGACTTGATCAGGGCGCTGCCGCATCTGGCGCTCAATCACAGCGTTTTTTCCAATCTGGGCCGCTACTTCCAGGAAGAGAAAATGCGCCTTATTTTTTCTTTTCAATCCAAGTATCTGGGCATGTCGCCGTGGCAGTGCCCCGCCTTGTTTACAATGCTGTCGTACTTGGAGCACCGTTACGGCATTTATCACGTCAAGGGCGGATTGAACCGTATTTCGGCGGCGATGGCGCAGGTGGTTCGGGAACAGGGGGGAGACATCCATTGCGGCGTCGCGGTTGAATCGTTGCTGCTCGACAACAGGACGGTGAAAGGGGTCAGGCTGGAGGACGGCAGCGAGGTGGCCGCCGACGAGGTGATCGTCAATGCCGATTTCGCTTATGCGATGACCGAACTGGTCGAGCCGGGCGTGCTGAAGCGTTACCGCCGAGAGCGCATCGAGCGCAAGGAGTTTTCATGTTCCACCTTCATGCTTTACCTGGGGCTCGACAAGACCTACGACATTTCGCACCACAACATCGTTTTCGCCGGCGACTACAAAACCAACGTCGATAATATCTTTAACAAGAAAACGCTGTCACGCGACTTTTCGTTTTACGTTCAGAACGCTTGTGCAAACGACGATACGCTGGCGCCGGCCGGAAAGTCGACGCTTTACCTGTTGGTGCCGATGCCGAACAACCGAAGCGGCATCGAGTGGGCGGAACAACGGGAGACGGTTCGCGAACGGCTGCTCGACGCACTCGCGGGCAGGTTGGGGTTGGTCGATGTACGCGACCACATCGAATACGAAAAAATCATCACGCCGCACGACTGGCAATTCGACGAGAACGTATTTCTCGGGGCCACCTTCAATTTGTCGCATAAGTTCAGCCAGATGCTGTATTGGCGGCCGCACAATCGATTCGAAGAACTAGAGCGCTGCTACTTGGTCGGCGGCGGCACCCATCCGGGCAGCGGGTTGCCGACTATTTACGAATCGGCACGGATTTCGGCCCGGATGATCTGCCGCCGCTACGGCGTCGAATTTCCTCCCGCACCGAATAACCGCTGGCTGGAGCAAACCTGATGAGCGGTCGAACGTTCGAGGTGTTCAGTCCGGTCGACGGGCGTTTGTTGAAGT
The DNA here is from genome assembly GCA_050305675.1 of Methylococcaceae bacterium. Classification (GTDB taxonomy): domain Bacteria; phylum Pseudomonadota; class Gammaproteobacteria; order Methylococcales; family Methylomonadaceae; genus Methylomarinum. The sequence continues at coordinate 245 of JBNLFT010000036.1, read as the reverse complement.
CCTACCGGGAGAGCTCGGCGGAGCAGATCGCCGTCAACGTCGCCGGTGCTCGCCGTGCAGCTCTGGTCTGGGCCGGCTACGACGTCGGGCAGCGGTTATCGGTGCTGTCGCCGTTGCAGCACCGTCTGGCGTCGGAAATCGACTCGATTACCGAGAAGTTGCACGCGGTTACCGGCAAGGTCAAGACTGAGGTGTTGCTCGGCGAGATCTATCCGCTATTGCAGATGTTGGATTATTACCGAATC
>JBNLFT010000035.1:0-20098 GCA_050305675.1 Methylococcaceae bacterium | reverse complement strand
AATCAGGTCGGACTCTTGTTCCGCCGTCTCGACGATTCTGGCGTAGTCAACGCCGGCGTAGACGACATTGCCCAATCTCAGATGCGGTTCGTATTCTTCGCGTTCCTCGACCGTGCAGTCGGCCGCCGCCAAGTCATGCTTGTCGGCGAAGCGTTGCACCGCCTGGCGTTCGAGATCGCCGTACGGCATCGGGTGGCGGATCACTGCGACCTTCAGGCCGTGCTGTTTGAGCAATCGCGACAGCCACTGGGTCGTTTGCGATTTGCCGCACCCGGTACGCACCGCGCAGCAGGCGATCACCGGCACCTTTGCCGTCAGCATCGTGCGCCGCGGTCCCAGCAGGACGAAGTCGGCGCCGGCCGCCAAGGCGAGCGAGGCCTTGTGCATGACCTCGAGATGGGGGAGGTCGCTGTAGGCGAAAACCACCCGGTCGATTCGTTGTTCCAGGCATAGCGTTGCCAATTCGCATTCCTCGACGATAGGGATACCGTCGGGATAAAGCGCGCCGGCCAGCGCGGGCGGATAGCGGCGGCCGGCAATATCGGGGATCTGGGCGGCGGTGAAGGCGACGACCTCGACATCGGGAGCGTCGCGATAGACGACGTTAAAGTTGTGAAAATCGCGCCCGGCCGCCCCCATGATGACGATGCGAGTTCGCTCCCCGGTTTTCGTCATTTGTCCCTATCTCACCGTTAGCGCCGACAAGGCTCACAACGAAGGTTGTTCGCCGTGGGCGAAGGTGCGCTCGTGGATTTCCTGGCAGGCGATGCAGCGCTTGGCGGTCGGATACGCTTCCAGGCGTTCGATAACGATCGGATCGTTACAGTCGCAGCAGATGCCGTAGCTGCCCTCGGCGATGCGCATCAGGGCGGCGTCGATGTCGCGGATTTCCCGGATGTGGCGGTCGACCGCAGCCAATTCGATGTCCACTAGCAAGTCGGCCAGCGCGGCATCGCCGGTATCGTAGACTTTGCCGGCCAAGTCGCCGAATTGTTCGCGGTCGGCGTTCAGTAATTCCTCGCTGATTTCCCGCCGCAATGCGATGAAGCGATCGTTCAGCTTGGCCTTGAATGCATTGATTTGCTGATTGCTCAATTCAACGGTCATCGCGATTTCCTCCCCTGTTCTTAGGATCGTTCTTGAATAATGCGCCGGGGATCGAAAGACTGTCAAGCGGGTACGCGGGAGCCATTTTGGAAAAAGGTAAGTCAAATCGACGCTGGCGGCAGTTCCGAAACGAGTCAACCGACCTTCAACACCTTGGCCCCGCGTATTTTTCCCTGTTTCAATTCCACCAAGGCGTCGTTTGCCTGTGCCAGTTCGAACGACTGGACTTCCGGTTTCAGCCGCATGGCCGCCGCCAGCTCCAAAAATTCGCTCACGTCGCGGCGGGTGATGTTGGCGACGGTCTTGATCTCCTTCTCCAGCCACAGATGTTCGGGATAATCGAGTTTCAACAGGGCGTCCCGGTTGCCTTCCTTGCGGATCGCGTTGATCACCAGCCGGCCGCCGGCGTCGAGATTGGCGAGGGCCTCGACCACGGGTTCCCACACCGGCGTGGTGTCGATGATCGCATCCAGCTTGGTTGGAGAGCGGTCTTTCGTGTCCCCGGCCCAGACCGCGCCTAGCTGCAGCGCGAAATCCCGCTCCCGCGGATTTCTCGCGAACACGAATATTTCGCTGTTCGGAAAGCGTTGTCTCGCCATCTTCAATACCAGGTGGCCGGAGGCGCCGAAGCCGGTCAGGCCAAGGCGCCTACCGTCCTGCAAATTGCTCAGGCGCAGCGAGCGGTAGCCGATTGCGCCGGCACAAAGCAGGGGCGCCGCTTCCAGGTCGCTGAAATAATCGGGAATCGGATAGGCGAAGCCGGCGTCGACGGTCATGTACTCGGCGTACCCGCCGTTGGCGTCGCGGCCGGTGGCGGCGAATTCTTCGCACAGGTTTTCGTTGCCGGCGACACAGAACTTACATTCGCCGCAGGCGGAAAAAATCCAAGCGACGCCGACTCTCTCGCCGGGGGTGAAAGAACGGACCCCGCTGCCGACGCTCTCGATACGGCCGACCACCTGGTGGCCGGGGATTACCGGCAGCTTCGGCGGCGGCGTTCGGCCCTCGATTTCATCGAGCTCGGTATGGCAGACGCCGCAGGCCGAGACCTTGATCAGAATTTCCGCTTCGCCCGGCAGCGGGACGGGGAGCTCGGTTAACGTTAACGGGGTTGGCTGTTCGTTAAGGTCGCCGAGTTTGTTCAAGACCATTGCTTTCACGCGATCCTCCAGTTTTTCCTGGCACCGGTTCGGGGTTGCCGCCGCCGCGCGTCATTAGCCCGGATATTTCATGAAGGGAATGGAATTTCTGGGAATTCGGGCGAAGAAGGTTTGACAAACATCACGAATGCCATAGCCAGCTCTGGCTTGAGTGATTTTGTTCAAGATTCGAAGTCCGATTGTTCAGAAAACCATTCAGGCACAAACTGTACCCAATAAACATGAGTCATATCAAACCTAAACCATTGGCTTTACATCCTAATTTCAAATAGTAAGGCGGCCTTTGTGAAATATCCGGGTTAGGCCGCCCTGCAATACTCCGACAGCTCCAGGGCGTTGTCGGGCGCGGCGCAGTCGGCGTCGTTGTCGAAATAGGCGCAGACCATTGCTGGCCGGCTTAGCCAGTTCTCGATGCGCTCGGCCCATTTCCGTAATTCCTCAGCCGAATAACGGGATGCGTAAGTCGCGGGGCGGCCGTGCAACCGGAGATAGACCAGGTCCGTCGTGACCCGGCGCCACAGCGGCCAGTCGCCGGCATCGGACTGGCAAACAGCGATACCGGCCAGTTCCAGGCGCTCTGCCGTTTCCTCGTCGAACCAGGACGGGTGCCTGAATTCCAGCGCGTGGCGAACCTCGGGCCATTGCCGCAGGGCTTGCAGGAAATCGTCCAGTCTTGTCGGGTTCCTGGCCAGCGTTTTCGGCATCTGCCATAGCACGGCCGCCAGCTTGTGTTGCAGCGTCAAGGCATGTTCGCGTTCGATCTGCACCGATCGCCACGGGTCGAGTAATTTTTTGTTGTGGGTCAGGTAGCGATTGGCCTTGAGGGCGAACCGGAAACCGGCCGGAGTCTGGTCGAACCAGCGGTGCAGGGTATCGGCGCTTTGCAGGCGATAGAAGGTGCCGTTGATCTCGACCGAGTTAAAGCGTTCGGCGTAGAACGACAACCAGCTTTTGCGCCCGATTCCACGGTAGAAACGGTCTTGCCAATGCCGGTAACTCCAGCCGCTGGTGCTGATGTAAAGCGCGGTCAACGCTTCAGCCCTTGATGCAAACTAAAGGTTCCAATCTGGCGACTTTACGCGCCAGGCCAGCCCTGTCGGCCAGATCGACCACGGCGTCGACGTCCTTGTAAGCCATAGGCGCCTCTTCGGCGACGCCGCGCATCGAGGGGCTGCGGATAACGATGCCGCGGGACGCCAATTGCTCGACCAGCGCGGTGCCGCGCCACTGCTTGATCGCCTGATGCCTGCTCATGGCCCGGCCGGCGCCGTGGCAGGCCGAACTGAAGGCGCGTCGTTCGCCGGCCTCGGTGCCGCACAGAATATAGGATGCGGTGCCCATCGAACCGCCGATCAAAACCGGCTGGCCGACGCTTCTGTACGCCTCTGGCAACGAGGCATGGCCGGGGCCGAAAGCGCGGGTCGCCCCTTTGCGATGGACGAACAGGTCTTGCTCGCGGCCGTCGACGGTATGCCGTTCCAGCTTGCAGGTGTTGTGCGACACATCGTACAACAAGGCGAGATGGCTGTCGGGAAAAACCTGTTTTACTGCCTGGCGTGTCAGGTGGGTAACGATTTCCCGGTTGGCCAGCGCGCAGTTGATACCGGCGCGCATCGCGCCGAGATATTCCCTCCCCAGCGGCGAGTCGAGCGGGGCGCAGGCCAGTTCCCGGTCGGCCAGGGTAATGTTGTACTGCGCCGCGTCCAGCGCCATTTGCTTCAGGAATTCGGTACCGATTTGATGTCCGAGCCCCCGCGAGCCGCAGTGTATGCTGACGACGACGGCGTCGCGGCGCAGGCCGAAAACTTCGGCGACGGCTGGCGCGACGATCTCGGCGACCCGTTGCACCTCCAGATAGTGGTTGCCGGACCCGAGCGTCCCCATTTCGTCTTTTTGCCGCTCCTTGGCTCGGGCCGAGACGTTGCGGGCTTCGGCTCCGGCCATGCGGCCGTGTTCCTCAATGCGTTCGAGATCCTCGGCCTCGCCGTAGCCTTGGTCGACCGCCCATTGCGCGCCGCCGGTCAGCATGCCGTGCATCAGTTTATGATTCAGATGCAGTTTTCCGGTACTGCCGAGACCGGCCGGAATGGTACGGAATAGAGCCTCGGCCAATTCCTGCTTACGGGGTTCCAGGTCGGCCGCCGTCAGCCCGGTGTGCAGGGTGCGGACGCCGCAGTTGATGTCGTAACCGACCCCGCCGGGGGAGACGACGCCGTCACCTTCCGCGAAGGCGGCGACGCCGCCGATCGGGAAGCCGTAGCCCCAGTGGGCGTCCGGCATCGCGTAGGCGGCTTCGACGATGCCCGGCAATGTCGCCACGTTGCTTAGCTGCTCGAAGACCTTAGTGTCCATTCCTCGGATCAGCGGTTCGTCGGCGTAAATCACGGCCGGTACGCGCATTTTGCCTTGCTTCGGAATTTCCCAACTGGTTTCATCGCGTTGAATTAATCGATCGAGTTCCATCGCTCCTCCTTATACGTCGACTATGCATTGCGCCGTCCATTGGCCGTCGGGCCTTTGCCCGACGAAAAGTTCGGTAAAGGTCGCTCCCTTGATTTCGACCGCCGGCTGGTGCTTGCGCGGATCGAGCGGTTCGCCGAAAACCGTCGCCGCCAACGTACCACCCTCGATCTCGACCTGAAAACGACTGAACAATAATCGATGGACGGCCATCTCGTAAATCAGTTCATTGATCCAGTCCAAAAACAGTATGTCGAGATCGTCGGCGGAGCAGTGTATGGTCATCGGCCGGCTGGGCGAGACCCGTCCCGGGTCGGTAACCACCGCGGTCAAGGCGACGGCGGCCTGGGCGAAAGCCTGCGAAGGCGTCGGTCCGATGCCGCGAATGCCGATGTCGGCAGCGTGTTCGAAATGTTCCCAGTGCATGATCGCCGCCCGGATTGGTGATTGCTTACGGCAATAAGGATACCGCGTTTTGGCGGGATAGGAGCGGATTCTTGAAAGACTGGCGTTGGGACGAGGAAGGGAAGGAATTGACGGAATTCGAAACCGAACCCGGGGCCTTTATACGCCTGCACCCGGCAGGCGTACGAAGAATCGAACGGTGCTAAATCATCTCGGCGACGCTGGTGGCGGCCCGTTTCACGTCGAGGAAGATCAGCCCGAGTTTGGCGTTGGGTTTGGCCAAGACGGTCAATACCGCTTCGCTCCCGGCATGGGTCATGAGCACGTAGCCGTGGTCGCCTTTAATGAGGACCTGTTCCAGCCCCCCTCTGGCAAGCTCCTGTGCGGTTCTGTCGCCGAGCGAAAGCATCGCGGCGCTCATCGCGCCGACTCGGTCTTCGTCCATACCGGCGGGCAGCACCGAGGCGATCATCAGACCGTCGGTCGATATGATGCCGGATGCTTCGATATCGGCGGAGGAACCGTTTAACTCGGTAAGTACGGATGTCAATATATCTGAACGCATGATTCTTTCCTTTTGGGTTATTCTTTGTAGGCATCGGCGAGGTTCTTGAACAACGCTTTGCTCATCCCCGAGATTTTCAGGAATTTTTCCAATTCTTCGGCCAAGGTGGCTTCCTGATAGGACTGTTGCATGGTGATCAGGGAAAATCCGGTCACGGCGCTGATAGCGGTCAGGATCTGTTGACAGCGGGCGGAATCGTCTCCGAATAGCTCTACGACCAAGGCGATCAGCCGATTATTGATCAGCGTCATGCCGCCGGACATGAATTCGACCGGTAGGTTGACTTTGACATGAACGGATCCGACGTTGTACATGTGCTCGGTATAGCTGGTATCGAGGTCGCCGGAGAACAACCCTTCCATCCATTTGATATGCGTTGCCTTGAGTGCGTCGACCCTTCCTTCGACGAAGACTTTCGCTTCGGGAATTGCCGTTAACTGGCCGTAGAAATCTTCCGTTATATCCTTCAAACGGGGGATTATCTGCGGACCTATGTCTTTCAGTACGGCTTCCAATTCCGGCGTCAAACCGGTGAACTTCTTGGCGTACTGGGTTAATTGGTTATAGTCATGAGCCATGGATGCGGTCTCCCAAGTATTATCTCTTTGAAATAGTTATAGTTATATTGGCCACGAGGAACGGTCGGTAAAAATTCCGAGCAGTGTGACGGATAAAGTTTAGTGAAGTACTAAGATTTGAAGTGCGGAAAACGAGATATGCATCACAATGTTGCAGGCAATGTGCCGATTGTGTTACGTATGTCACACTAGTGTCATACTAGTGCAGTGGTTTTCATTCCGAGGGGAGGGAGTATGAATAAACATCTGCTGGCGGTAAGAGAATTTCACGACGCCTACGGGGTCGCGCAGGCGGAATTCGGCCAGCCGGGCCATCTGGCGGATATGGAAATCGTTTCCCGGCAGGCGCTGTTGCTGGAGGAAACCAGCGAATTGTTCAATGCCTTCAAGCGGGGCGATATGGCCGAAGTTCTGGCCGGATTGGTCAACCTCGGGTACGCGGCATTGACCGTGATCGCGTTGCAAGGCGAGGACGTGGCCGAAACGGCGGTCGGCTGGAAATACGACGGTCTGATAATTTCGATCATGCGCAGCGTTTCCGACAGAGTAAACCAGTGCGCATCGGGGAAGAGCGAAGCCTATTCGGCGCTTTATTGTTTTTGCGTGCAATTGGCGCGGGATTTTCTCAACGCCGATTTCGACAAGGCGTTTCGGGTCGTGCACCAAAGCCGCATGTCGGCATTGAAGGAGCACCCGCATCCGTCCAGGCATTTCAAGACGCCGGATTTAAGCGACTGCCTGTTCGAATAAGCGCTATTGCTTTTCGGTGACCAGGTCGAGAACGATACTGCTGGTCAGCTTGTCGCGTTCGATGATGCCGGTAAAATGGCCGTCGTCGTCGATCACCGGCAGCTCCGACAGGTTTTCGTGCGCCATTTTTTCCAGTACTTCGCGCTTGTTGCTGTTGCTCGAGATCGAGCTGGTGACGAGGCCTTTCAGCGCGCTAAGATCCGCCGTTTCCAGCATTTCGACCACATCCAGCTTGTGCATGCGTATTTGTTCGTAGAAGCTGCGGGCCGCGATCAGGGCCTTGAATTTTCCGGCTTGATCGATGAAAACGACGAAGCGGAAAAAATCGTGCGGCGTCAGCCGCCTTAAATATTCCATGATCGCGGCGTTGTCGTAATAGTTCTTGCGCTGCAGCTGTAAGGTCATCGCCGGAATGCGGTTTTCGATGAAGCCGGGAATGGCCGCCAAGCCGGCCTTTTCGTCGGTAGGCAATACTTCGGGGACGATCTTGCTGCCGTGTACCTTCAGCGAGAACGGACGGGCCACCGCTTCCCGCAGTTTGAAGGCGACGCCGAAACCGCTCATTTCCGACAGCTGGCCCGAGGCCAGCAGCCAGATAACGGTCGGTGCGAGGGCGATCGCGATCCACGAGGTTTCGATTTTGAAACCGCCGTTGATTCTGGCGTTGATCAGCGTGATCGTGAACAGGATGGCGAAAAAAGATAGTATCAACAACCCCAGCCGCATGGCGCATTCCTCCGTTTTTTGCAAAAAGTATACAGCACTGCCAGAATAGTGCCCAATCACGTCTACTTGATCCACAGGAGAGGCCCATGTCCCGGTTCTTCGCGACCGTCAATCGGCTTAAATACATCCAGCGCTGGGGGTTGAAGCGAAATTCCTTCACCGAGAACGTCAAGGAACATAGCTTCGACGTTTGCGTTATTTCCCACCTGCTGTGCGCGATCAAGAACGAATTCTACGGCGGCGCCGTCGATCCCGGCGAAGTGGTCTTGGCGGCGCTATACCACGATGCCCACGAAAGCATCACCGGCGATCTGCCGACGCCGATCAAAAAGTTCAACGGCGAAATTTACGATACCTACAAAGGAATCGAAGCGGTTGCCGCGGGCGCTTTGGTGGATACCCTGCCGGACCAGTTGAAGGACGATTTGTACAATTACGTCACCGAATCCTGCGACTTCGAAGTCATGGCGCTGGTCAAGGCGGCCGATACGATCAGCGCCTACATCAAATGCGTCGAGGAAATTCAGGCCGGTAATCAGGAGTTCAGGGATGCGATGGAGGATATCGAAAAAAGATTGAACGCGATCGAGCTGCCGGAAGTGGATTATTTCCGAAAATTCTTTCTACCCGAAGTTCATCTGACGGTCGACCAATTGTACGAGCCCTAACGTTTTTTCGATTTTGGGCGAGACTGCGACAGCTCGGTAATATGCGGCCGTTTGGCTTCCGGCGTTCCGTAGCGGCCGAGGTTGGCCTCGAACAGAGACAGCGGGAGCGGCCCGTCGAATAAAAAACCCTGAAAGAATTGACAGCCGTTCCGCTTCAGATAATCCAGTTGCTCCCGATTCTCCACCCCTTCGGCCACGATGTTCATGCCCAAGGTCCGGCCCAGCGACAAAATGGTCAGGACGATCGCCGAATTCTGGGTGTTGTCCGCGATGTCGCATACGAACGAGCGGTCGATTTTCAGCTGTTCCAAAGGCAGTTTCTGCAGATAGGACAACGACGAATAGCCGGTACCGAAATCGTCCATCGAGAACTTGACCCCGAGAGCGGCTATCGCTCGCATTTTGGCGATTACTTCCTCGACGTTGTGCAAAATGAAACTCTCGGTGATCTCCAATTTCAGGAGCGAAGGGTCGGCGCCGGTTTGCTGCAGGATGCGGCGGAGCTGATCGACGATATCGGCGCGGTAAAATTGTTTGGCGCTGACATTCACCGCCAACGTCAACGCCTGCTTGGTCGCACAGGTCGCCCATCTGGCCAGGGTACGGCAGCCCTGTTCGAGCAACCATGAACCGATCTCATGGATCAGTCCGCTTTCCTCGGCGATCGGGATGAATTCGTCCGGCGCGATAAATCCCCGTTCGGGGTGGTTCCAGCGCAGCAGCAACTCCGCGCCTATCGCACGGCCGTCGGCGTCGACTTGGATCTGGTAATAAGGACATAGCTGCTCGTTGTCCAACGCTTTGCGCAAGTCCAGTTCCAGAGTGGCGCGAGCGCTTAATGAGCGCTGTAGTTCCGGGTCGTAAGCGCGGATGGCGTTACGGCCGGCATGTTTTGCCTGGTACATCGCCATATCGGCGCATTTCAACAATTCGTCGGTGCCGACCGAATGATCCATGAACATCACGAATCCGATGCTGGCCGTCGTGAAATGGCTGATGCTTTGAACCTTGTCTTTAGGTTGCAAACGATAGGGCTGAGCCAGCGACCTGTGGATTTTTTCGGCGACGCTCTTGGCTTGCAGTGCGGCCGGTGTGATATTTTTCCCCAAATTCTCCAGGATGACGACGAATTCGTCGCCGCCGAGACGGGCCACGGTGTCGGTTTCACGGACGCATTCCTGCAATCTCGATGCGACCGCGATCAACAGCGCGTCGCCGATATCGTGCCCCTGGGTGTCGTTGAGCGCTTTGAATCGGTCGAGATCCAAAAACATCATCGCACCGAACGAGTTGCTGCGATGGGCGAGCGCCAACGCGGTTTCCAAATGTTCGATCAACAACCGGCGATTCGGCAGACCGGTCAACGGGTCGTAAAAAGCCAGTTTACGGATCTGCTCTTCCGCGGCCTTGCGTTGGGAAATGTCCGAAAAAATACCGACGTAGTGGGTGATTTCCCCGGCTTGATTGCGGACGTTGTTGATACTGAGCCATTCCGGGAAAATTTCGTCGTTTTTTCGACGGTTCCAGATTTCCCCCTCCCAATGGCCTTCCTGTTCGATCTCTTCCCACATCTTTCGATAAAATTCGGGTTCATGTCTGCCCGATTTCAAAATTGCCGGGGTCCGGCCGATGACTTCGTCCGGGCCATAGCCGGTCAGCCGGCCGAACGCCTGGTTGACCCGCAGTATTCTGGTTTGCGCATCGGTGACCAGAATCCCTTCCTCGGTTTCGAACGCGATCGCGGCGATTTTCAATTCCTGCTCGGCCCGTTTCCGTTCGGTGATGTCCGAGAAAACGACGATATGGTGCGTCTTTTCGCCGGGTTCGCCGCTTACCGAAGTGAGACTGACCCAGGCCGGGTAGTGTTTGCCGTCTTTTCGGGTATGCTGAAGTTCTCCTTGCCACATTCCGTCCTCCTTGAAGGTATCCAACGCCGACCGGTAACGGCTCCGCTCGTCGGGAGCGACGATAAAACCGGCAGCTTGCCGTAGCGCCTCGTTTTCCGGGTAGCCGGTGATGCGGCTAAACCCCCGGTTGACCGAGACGATACGGAATTCGGCATCGGCAATGATGATGCCTTCTTGGCTGTTGTCGAAAACGCAGGCGTCGAGCTTGAGCTTTTGTTCGTTGATTTGTTGGCGCCGAATCAGGTCGAGGTTATCCAAGGCGAAGGAAATGTCGTTGGCCAGTCCGTTCATCAACGAAATCAATTCGTGATTGAAAAAGCGCTTTTCCCGGGAATAGATTGCCAGCACGCCGACGGTTCGACGATCGCGCTGCAACGGAAATGCGCCGACCGAATTGATGTTTTCCGCGTTGGCCGCCCGGTGCCATACCCGGGAGCACTCGGCCGTGGTGAAGTCGTTCAATATTTTCGGATGGCCGAGGCGAAGCGCCTGGCCGATAGGCCCCTGGCCTTCGGCCAGGCCGGCATCGGCGGAAACCCTGATTTGGCTCAGATAGGCCGAATCGTCGGGGCTTGCGGCCACCGGGTATAGCCAGGACTGTTGGTCGACCATGCCGACCCATGCCAATTGCAGGGACAACTGGTCGGACAGGATCCGGCAGACTTGCCGAAGCAGGTCCTGTTCGTCGGTGACCCTGACCATGACCTCGGCGCACTGTGTCCAGGCGGCATAGACACTGGTGATCAACCGGTGTTTTTTCTCGCTGTCGCTCAAGGCGTGCAGCATCTGATTGAAATCGCCCGCCAGCACTGCCACCTCGTCCAGGCCGTCGATCGCGACATTCGCATCGCGGCGGCCTTCGGTTACCCGGTTGGTCGCCTGCATCAGCTTGTTCAGGTTTTCGGTCAGGCACCGTCCCAGCACGAATGCCGCCGCAATGGCATAGAACGCGCCCAACACCGAAGACGATAACGCCAGCAATGCCAATTCCGATAAATTGTCGTGGGCGCTTTCGCGGGTTAACGTGATGCGGGCCCATCCCACGTGGCGGGTACCCGAAACGATGGGATCGGCGACATCGATGAGGTTGTTGTTGGCGGTAAGAATTTGGGTGGCCGGCGGGGATTCCAGGATTTGCCGGCTGACCGGGTCCACCACAAAGCGCCCGATTTCCTTCGCCCTGGTCGAGCCCAGCACTTCGCCTTCCAGCGACAGCACATAAGCGTGCTTGAGATCGGGAGTGCCGATGAACCCTTGCAGCACTTCCTGAAGGCCGGCGACGTCGTCGGACAAAACCCAAGAAACACTGCTGTTGGCCAAGGCGTGCGCCAACGCGGTCGCTTGCTTGACGGCCGATTTATCCAAAAACAACCGTTGCTGGGAGAACAAAAAAATGCTGAACAATAAGATAATCGAAACGGTGACCGCGCTGAAAGCGAAAATCAGCTTCCGCCGTATCGAGCGGCGCCAGAAATCGAACGGGACGGCCAATAGGCGTTGACAAAGGCCGTTCATCCCGAAGGCTCCAGAGAACGAACTGTCTTGGAGAAACTCTGCAGAAAGTGTTGAACCGGCAGATAGGTTTTCCGTGTCGCCGGCTGGAAACGGGTCACCGGGACCCGGGCCAGTATTTGTCGTCCCTTTTCGTGTTGGTGCAGCGCGAACAGGATGGATTCGAATCGTTCGAGAATCGGCTTCGGTACGCTTCGGTGCACGACCCAGCCGTTGTTCGGCAGCGTTCCGGTTTGCCATTTAACGGCCAACCGTTCGGCGCGTTGCGGATATTTTGCGGCGAAACTTTCCCACGGCATCGGCCAGGTGGCGCCGGCCGCGACGTGCCCCAGCAGGACGTTCATGATCGATGATTCCTGCGATCCGACGTAACGGTTCTCGATGTCGCGGTTGACGTCTATACCATGCGTATGCAGGAAATACTGCGGCATCATGGTGGCCGCCAGCGCGGTAGGCGCGGGGTAGGAAACGGCTTTCCCCTTCAGTTCGGCGATCTCCTTGATGGGGCTGTCCCGGCGCAGCAGGATAATGCCCCGAAAATTCTCGTCGTCGCTCATCTTGCCGAAAATCCGGTAACCGTGGTCGAGCGAGCGCACGGTTTGATAGGGGTTAGGCAACGCGAAATCGAAATGGCCGGAGTCCAGTTTTTTGTCGAATTCCTGGTAATTGCGAGAGGCTTCCAGTTTGAAGTGGGCATCGTCGATGGCGGCGTCGATGTAGTCGACCAAGGGCCCGTAAACTTCGAACAGGCGCCGCGGATTGTGCAGGGGGTGGATGCCGACGACGTAAACCGGTTCGTCGTTGAACGGTTTGTCGGAGAATGCCGGTTCGTAATTTTCCAAGGGGTGACGGCCGGTGAGCCACGGCGATATCAATATCGATGCAAGCGGCTGCAGCAGACGGTTGTAAAACGTGTCCGCTTCGGCGCCCCCGGCATCGGCGCCCCCGGCATCGGTGCGCGCGGTCGCCGCCTTCAACGGCAGGGAGGTTTCGCCGGCGTGGGAGGGCTGGACGATAGCGCAGATTAATCCGATCAGCAATATCGCAGCGACGGAAAGATTTCCAAGCGATGCGGTATTTGGGTTGCTCCTGCTTGGCTTGCCCGGCGGCGAACTCAATCCGGTTGCTGCAAATCGGTACATCGATCGGTTAGAAATCGTCTATAGGCTGAAAAAATCGACTGATTACCGGACAGTGTAGCAGTTTGTCCAGTGTAAGGATAACTCCATATCAATATCAGATTTTACTTAACAAATGTAAGTATATGATTATATTGTTCCCGATCATCCGGAAGCGAGGCGGGTCGGGGAAATCATGTTTCCGCCCTGGCCAGCGGTTCGCATGTCAAATATCCGAAGTTAATCAAAACTCGGAGCAACGGCGACCGGAACCAACCGATTAAACCCATAACCGGCGAGGCACCGGTGAGTATCGCGAAGGGGAAGGACTTGTTTTGGGCATGCGAAGCCTAGGCGACAAGCGCACCCGGATGCGGCGATTCTTGTCGTGTTTTGACGCGTCGGTCTTGTTTCTTCCAGCAGCAAGGCAAGATAACGCGATTTTGCCGCTAGAAAGCGAATCGATTTTATTGCGGGTATCCTCACACTACGGTGTTTGCGGTCGGCCGGCTAATTTCGCTTATAATCCCCATTCATTAGAAGAATAACGAGGGAGGAGAAATGCCGGTCGATATACTGCTGACCGTTATAGCCACTGCGGTGATACAGTCATTGTTCGGGGTCGGGGTGCTGCTGTTCGGCACGCCGACACTGTTATTGCTCGGTTACGATTTCGTCAACGCGCTCAGCGTGCTGCTGCCGATTTCGTTGGCCATCAATGCCTTTCAAATCCTCAAGCATTATCGCTACATCGACGCCGATTTTTTCAAAAACGTCCTGCTGTACACGATCCCGCTGGTTGTGTGGTTCTTGTTCATCGCGACTTCCAACAAGCTCAATATCGGTTTGCTGGTCGGCGCGTTTTTGGTTTTCGTCGCCCTGAAAAGCTTTGTGCCTGCCGTGGAGCGACTGCTGCAGGCATTGGTTAAATACGAAAAGGCCTATTTGGCGCTGATGGGGTTGGTGCACGGTTTGACCAACCTGGGCGGCGCGCTGTTGACGGCCATCGTGCACGGCAAGCAATACGATAAAAACACCACCCGGGTCACCATTGCGGTTTGCTACGCCACGTTCGCCTTGTTTCAATTGACGACGTTGTTGGTGTTGGGTAGCGAATTCGAGTTGACTTATTCGCAACAAGCGACTTTTCTGCAAATCGGCGTTATTGTATTTCTGTTGACCGAAGAACTGGTCTACAGTGGCATAGACAATAATAAATACAGCACTTTTTTCGCCGCCTTTCTGCTGGCCTCGGGAATTTTGCTGATAACAAAATCGTTGTGAGGAAGATTACATGAAAAAGATATTCAACTATTTCTTGATCGGCGTGCTGGCGTTTATTCCGGTGGTCGTGATTTTGCAGATCGTTTGGTTCGTCAAGGAACGTTTTGCCGACCTGATTAAGATGGTATACGGCTATTACGAGAATTACGCCGTCACCTTCACATTGTTTTTGTTTAGTTTCGCGCTGTTCGCCTATATCGGCTACCGGGTCAGCATGGGCCGTTCTTCCATTATCGCGGCGATCGACGCCATTATTAACCGTATTCCGTTCTTGAATACCATTTACCGGGTGACCAAGAAGATCGTCAACCTGGTTTCCGGCCACGAGCCGCAAAAAGCCAGGGAAGTGGTGTACATCGAATATCCCAAAGAGGGCTTGTGGGTGCCCGCCTATGTCACTAACCGGGAAAACAACCGCTATATTTTGTTCGTGCCGACATCGCCCAACCCGACTTCCGGTTTCACCGTGATCGTGCACGAATCCAAGGTGCGCAAGTCGCAAATGAATATCGAGCAGGCAACCAGCTTCGTGATCAGCGTCGGCGTCGATTACGACAAGTCGCACGAGGCCAACGACCTTCCGCAATGAAACAATTGGAGTCCTGGCTAAATGAAGTCAGCGCGATCGTCTGGGGGCCGGTCATGCTGGCCTTGTTGTTGGGGATCGGCGTTTTCCTGACGGTCGGTTTCAGGGCCTTTCCTTGGCTGTTCGCACCGAAAGCGCTGGCGCTTTTATGGCGCAGCAGAAAGCTTCATCAAAACGGCGACATTACGCCTTTTCAAGCCTTGATGACGGCTTTGTCGGCCACCATCGGCACCGGCAATATCGCCGGCGTCGCGACCGCGATCGTGATGGGCGGTCCCGGCGCGGTGTTTTGGATGTGGGTGACCGCTCTGTTCGGCATGGCGACTAAATATGCCGAGGCGGTGTTGGCGGTCAAGTACCGCGAAGTCGACGAATTGGGCCAGCATGTCGGCGGCCCGATGTATTACATCAACAACGGCCTCGGCAAGAATTGGCGCTGGCTGGCCTGGCTGTTTGCCTTGTTCGGCATGCTGGCCGCGTTCGGTATCGGCAATATGGTGCAGGCCAACTCGGTGGCCGATGCGCTGGAGACCCAATTGCAGATTCCGGACTGGCTCAGCGGTACCGTGATGACGCTGTTGGCCGGCGGCGTCATAGTCGGCGGCATCAAGCGTATCGCCGAGGTCGCCGCGATGTTGGTGCCGCTGATGGCCTTGTCCTACATCGGCGCATCGCTGTTTGTGATCGGCAGTCATGTTGAACTCGTTCCCGGCGCGTTCCGCCTGATTGTCGAAAGCGCCTTCAGCGGCACCGCCGCGGTCGGCGGCTTCGCCGGCGCCGGGGTTTGGGCCGCGATTCGTTTCGGCGTGGCGCGCGGGATTTTTTCCAACGAGGCGGGCCTTGGCAGCGCGCCGATCGCGCATGCCGCGGCACAAACCAAGGACCCGGTGCAACAGGGCATGATCGCGATGTTGGGCACGCTGATCGATACCTTGGTGATATGCAGCATGACCGCGCTGGTGATCGTCATCAGCGGGGTCTGGCAACACGGCGAGAACGGCGCGGCCTTGTCGACGCTGGCGTTCGACAGCGGTTTGCCCGGCTGGGGAGGCTATATCGTCGTGTGCGGCTTGGCGGTGTTCGCCTTTACCACGATCTTGGGCTGGAGTTATTACGGCGAGCGCTGCGCCGAGTATTTGTTCGGGGTTAGAATCATTTGGCCGTACCGGATGCTTTGGCTGGTCGCGATTCCGTTGGGGGCGATCGGCAAACTGACGCTGGTCTGGCTGCTGGCCGACGTCATGAACGGCCTGATGGCGTTGCCCAATTTATTGGCGCTGGCCTTGTTGAGCCCCGTGCTGTTCCGCCTCACCGCGGCCTACCGGCGGGCCGCCTGAGGAACCCGCCGCTTCGGTAAACCGGATTAGCTACCATGCAACAGGATTTCATCTTACACCAATGGGCCGTGTGGCCGCCGTTGCAACCCGATGCGGCCGCCGATGCCGCCAAGGAAAAACAACTGCTGAGCCGGGTGCCGCCGATGCTGAGACGCCGCCTGAGCCCGCTGGCCAAGATCGTGTTCTGCGCAATCGGCCAATGCCTGAACGACACCGAGCAACTTCCCGTGGTATTCAGTTCCACGCATGGCGAATTGGGCAAGTCTTTCGCCATGCTGGAAATGTTGGAGGCCGGCGAGGAAATTTCGCCGACCAATTTCAGCCTGTCGGTGCATAACGCCATCGCCGGCCTGTTCTCGATGGCTTGGCAGAACAAACTGCAAAGCACGGTGCTGGCCCCGGGCGAGGAGGGGATGGCGCCGGCTTTCATCGAAGCCCTGGGGCTGTTGGAGGAAGGGGCCGAACAGGCGCTGCTGGCGTTTTACGACGAACCGGTGGCGCCTTTTTATCCGACCGAGCCTTACAAGGTCGCGGTCGAGCGCAGCTGTGCTTTGGTACTGCGAATCGGCAAACGCGGGGAAGGCGTGCCGATGCGCATGAGCTTGCTGAACGAGACCGGCGACGACGGCGAGCAACCGTGGCAATTGTCTGCGTTCATCCGTTTTTTGGCGGATGAGCAACCGTCGTTGACGCTTAGAACGCCCCGCAACGGCTGGCGTTGGGAGAAAGATGGGCAATCGGCTTGATTTCGCTTGGCGGTTGTTTGCGACCGGACTCAGTTTCACGGTATTCGGCGTCGGCGGCGTCATCCTCTGGTTTTTGGTGTTTCCGCTGTTGAACGTCGTTCCGGGTAATCGCCGGCAGAAGATGCTGCGGGCTCGCAAATGCGTGCATTACAGCTTTTATTTCTTCATCGGCCTGATGCATCGCATCGGCATCATGACCTATCAAATCGACGGCTTGGAGAAGTTGAACCGGCCGGGGCAGCTGGTGATCGCCAATCACCCGACCTTGGTCGACATCGTCTTCCTGATCAGCCGGATTCCCGCGGCAAACTGCATCGTCAAGGCCAAGTTATGGCATAATCCTTTCATGCGAGGGCCTATCGTCAACGCCGGCTACATCGGCAACGACGACCCGGTGAAGTTGATCGAAGAGTGCGTGGCCGATTTAAAACGGGGCGGCAACCTGATCATCTTTCCCGAAGGAACCCGTTCGGTGCCGCGGTCGCCCTATAAATTCCAGCGCGGCGCCGCCGCCATCGCCCTTCAGGCGCACGCGGTCGTAACCCCGGTAACCTTGACTTGCGTTCCCAGCACGCTGACCAAAGCGGAAAAATGGTATCAGATACCCGACCGCCGTTTTCATCTGGTGATGCATGTCGGCGACGAGATCGCGCTGGACGATTTTCTGGCGATCGCACCCCGGACCGTGGCCGTGCGCCGCTTTAACCGTTATTTACAGGAATATTTCAGTCAACAAAGAGAACGCTATGAGCAGTTTGGAGAATGAGCTAAAACAATTGATTATCGAATCGCTGGACTTGGAGGATATCGGAGTCGACGATATCGACAGCCAGGAGCCGTTGTTTAACGAAGGATTGGGGCTGGACTCTATCGATGCGTTGGAATTGGGGTTGGCGATCAGAAAAAAATATAATGTTCGGATCGATGCCGAAAAAGACGATGTCGTGAAGATCTTCGCGTCGGTCGCGTCGCTGGCAGAATTTATAGAATCTGAACGGAACTGAGGACAGTATGAAAAATCGCGATGACATCCTGCAATTGCTTAGGGACATTATGCAGGAAATGTTCGAACTTGAAGCCGATCAGGTGACGTTGGAGGCGCGGCTCTACGAAGATCTGGATTTCGACAGCATCGATGCCGTCGACATGATCGTCAAACTGAAGGAAATGACCGGCAAGGCGGTCAAGCCGGAAGACTTCAAAAACGCGCGTACGGTCAACGACGTGGTGGAGGCGGTGTACAAACTGATCAACGCGTGATGGGCAAATTGATTAACGGCGTGATCGGTGTCCTGACGCTGTTATATCCGGTAGCCGTTTATTACGGCATGAATTACGTCGAACCGTGGCAGATCGCGGCCGCGCTCGGGTTGTTGCTGCTCGCCCGCTTGCCCGGCAAGCGGGCCGACGCCGGCGGCCAGGCCTTACTGTTGGCTGTGTTGCTTTTCTGCGCGTTCGCCGTCTGGAACAACGACGCGGTGACCCTGCGTTTTTATCCGGCACTGGTCAATCTGGGCCTGTTGCTGATATTCGCCGCCAGCCTGTATTTTCCGCCGCCGGTCATCGAACGTCTGGCGCGCTTGCAACATCCAGACCTGCCTCCGAAAGGGGTGCTTTACACGCGCCGGGTGACCCAGGTCTGGTGCGGATTCTTTTTGCTCAATGCAACGCTGGCGTTGTCGACCGCAGTGTGGGGAAGCCTCGCCTGTTGGAGCCTGTATAACGGCCTGATCGCCTATTTGCTGATGGGGTTGTTGATGATCGGCGAATATTGGGTCAGGATCAGGACGCAGGAACATGTGCGCTGAAATGCTCTCGCTGGCCGTTGCCGCCTTGAACGGAAACGACGATCGGACGGTTGCGGTGCATGCGGGGCGTACGATCTCGGGTCGGGAATTTTGCCGCGATGTTGCGGCCTTTAGCGCCGTTGTGAAGTTTGAGCCGCAGCAGTGCTACGCGCTGTTCGAAGAGGCCGCCTATCCGTTTGCGGTGGCGTTGTTCGCGTTGTTGCATGCCGGCAAGCAGGTCTGGGTTCCGGGCAACAACCGCCCGGCCACGGCCGAACGACTGCGAGATAACGGCTGCGTCCTGCTCGGCGACTGGGCGCATATCGACGTAGCACGGATAAGCGCGGCGGCCCCCGTCGGAAACGATTGTTCCTTGCAAGCGTTGGATTTGCATCGACCGCAGCTAACCATCTTCACCTCCGGTTCCGGCGGCGAACCGAAGGCGATAAGCAAAACCCTGTCGCAGTTGCAAAACGAGCTGGAAAACCTGGAGCGGCAATGGGGCAGGTTGCTCGGTTCCGCCTCGGCATTGGCGACGGTCAGCCATCAGCATATCTACGGCCTGCTGTTCAGGTTGTTGTGGCCGCTGGCCGCAGGCCGTACCTTTCACAGCCAACTGTTCTTAAGTCCGGAGCCGATGTTGAAAGCGGCGACCGGGCCGGCCTATTGGGTCGCCAGTCCGGCACAGTTGAAACGGCTGGACGAGATGACCGATTGGAATCGTCTGGCGGAGTTGTCGGCGATATTCAGTTCCGGCGGCGCGTTGCCGAAAGAGGCGGCGGCCCTGATAGAGCACAATGTCGGTCGCCAAGTGTTCGAGATTTACGGCAGTTCGGAAACCGGCGGGATCGGTTGGCGGCGATCTCCTGCCGAGGACGACTGGACGCCGTTTCCCGGCATCGAATTGAGCCTCGACGGGCAACAGCGTTGCCGGCTCGCTTCGCCGTATTTGGCTAAGCCCGGTAGCTGCCTGCTCGACGACCGGCTCGAGTTGCGCGACGACGGACGTTTCGCGTTGGTCGGGCGCGTGGACCGGATCGTCAAGGTCGAGGAAAAACGGCTGTCGTTGGACCAGATGGAACGCGCGCTGCAACAATCGGAATGGGTCGAACAGGCGCATTGCCAGTTGCCGGGAGGCGGCCGCCAGCGCGTTGCGGCGCTGATCGTGCCGAGCGAAAGCGGCCAGCGGCAATTGCAGCTGGAAGGGCGGGCGGCGATGATTCGCCGCTTGCGCCGGCAGTTGATGGAGGTCTTCGAAACCGTGGTACTGCCGAGGAAATGGCTGTTCATGGACGCCATGCCGCTGAACCCGCAAGGCAAGATCGACGGTGCGCTGCTGGCGCAATTATGGCGCTTGGACCCGGTCAAGTTTCCGCAACTGCAATCCTGCCGACGCCAGCCA
>JBNLFT010000034.1:0-20183 GCA_050305675.1 Methylococcaceae bacterium | reverse complement strand
TAGGTACAGACATAAGCGCGAGCTATTTCTTTTTTTCTTAAGGCAAAAACCATTCGCGCGGCCAAAGTCCGCTTAGTATAATCGTTAGCTTGTGGAGTTGGATTTCCCAGGACTTGTGAAAATACAGCGTCGTTGCCGATCCTGGTCTTTCCTCGCCACTAATCGGATCGACCGCTGTCGTTTACCGATGAGCCCGGTCCACGGTTGCGCCGCAACCGATAGCCAATGAGCAACCGATTGATACCAAATAACGACTTTCCAATCGACCACGTGTTAACTATCGACAGTATCGAGCGACATCTGCAGGAGGCTGCCTTTGCGAGTAGATTCATTACCGTTGTCGTCAACGTGTAGCGAATGCGGGAAGCGAAAATATTGTTTAGTCGACGACCTGATTGAAAATCGAACCACCCCGGGCAAACGCATCTTCATCCTGAACACCTGCGTCCGCGTCGACAGCCATATCGTATATCAGGGCGATAAAACCAAGAGTCTGTTGTTCGTCAAATCCGGATCGGTAAAAAGCGTTTATACCGACGAAAGCGGCGATCATCAAATTACCCAGTTTTATTTTGCCGGCGAGTACATAGGTTTGATCGCTTTAAAACATCAATTACACGCAACCGCCGCAATTACGTTGGAAAACTCGATTATTTGCGAAATAGCCCTAGATCCGATCGTGAATGAGGCTGTTCGCTCTCAGCCGCTTCTAAATAAAATTCACCAGCGACTGGATACCGAAATTCGACGCCAATATCACAATCAGCTGATCAACAATCAGTATCCCGCCGGTAAACGCATCGGGATGTTTTTGCTCGAACTTGTCGAGCGCCAAAAACTGAACCACAACAACACGGCGCTGCTGCGGTTGCCCATGTCCAGAGCGGACATCGCAAACTATTTAGGGTTGACCGCGGCTACCGTCAGCAGAATGCTTTCCATGTACAACGTGTTGGGCCTGATTGCTGCCTCCAAAAAGAACATTCGTATTAACGACATCAACGCGCTGAAGAAATTTGTCGCGTAACTTCGAAAAGCGCTGAATGAGTTCTTCGGGGATTTCGCGCTTGGTCGAAGACAATACAAATTCGATGAATTCCGTGAAATCATCGCATAGCGGGAGCGATGTTGGCCGCGCGTTCCTGCGCCCGAGTAAAAACGTCTGAACTGAAATTTCCTTCGGATGAGGCTTTCGCATTGATCAAGTTTTTCAGGCCGACCGGTGGGTTTGCGTCTGTGGCGGCGTACCGATCTTAATGTCGGCGGACTTTTCGCGTTTTGAAATGACATCGGTCAGTTTGCCAGCAACAACCTTTGTTAGCGTAGTGCCGGCGGCACTTGGCTAACTGCCGTGCAGCCGTCAAACGTACTCGTCCACATAATTCGACAGAAGGAGATATGAAATGATTCAGTCATATAGGCTGCGGCTCGTCATCAGCGTCATGACACTGGTTTTCGCCACCAACGTCCAGGCAGTCGTACAAACGATAAATTTCGATACGGACACCTCGGGTAGTGCGATCGTCGCGCCGGCGTTGTTCGTCGAAACAACGCCGTTATCCGATTTATACAGCGGTTGGGGGGTAACGTTCACCCCGCTAGAACGCATTTCGGTAACGATGCCGATACCCAGAGACGGCATAGAAATTTTGCAGACGAATAATGTACTGCAAATTGCCGCCTCCGGAATGGGATCCATATTGAACGACGCTTCCAATTTCGGGAACGCCGCCAAAAGCGGCTCCAACTTTCTGGCTTTTAACGGTGCGGCGGGGTCTTCCCACTTTTGGCGGGTGAGTTTCGACAACCCGATCGGGTATTTCGCCGTCGATTTCAGCAGTGGCGTTTCTTCCTCGCATCAGTTTTTAGATTTTGACGCCTACGATAGCAATGGCGATTATATCGGCAGTTTGAATAATCGCTTTCTCGCCCAAGCAAGAACTGAATACGTATCGACCGGGTTCAAAAGCGATATCGGCATCAGTTACATCGATATAGGCCAAGGGCTGAATGCCGGGACCAACTCAACGGCAAGTTTTCGGACCGGCAACTGGTCGCTAAATTTCGACGATCTAATATACGGCGACTTTGCCGATGCGCCGCTAGGCGCTTCAGAGCTTTTCCGCGCTCAAGCGTTCGTGCCTCTACCGGCGTCGCTCTGGCTGATGTTGTCCGCCGTGATGACCGTCATGACGTTGCAACGCCGCAGGGAGTCAAACCTGGCGGCGCTTCATGCTTGATTGGAAATAGCAGGTGAAGCGGGGCGGCCGACTAACGCCTTATCGTGCGATTGGTAAATGGAGTCGTGATCCGCCATTACAAACGCGAGGGTCAGCGATATTCCACGGCGACCACATAGTAGCGCGTTTCCTGCAGTTCGTTACGAATCACGATTTCGTCGTCCAATGTCTTTTTCAACAGGGCGCGGGCCAGAGGTGAATCCAGGCTGATATAGCCTTTGCTGGATTCGATTTCATCCGGACCGACAATACGATAGGTGATTTCCGAACCGTCGCTTCGTTCCAACGTCACCCAGGCACCGAAGAATATCTGGTCCCGGTTTGTCGGATGTTCGGCGACGACGGTGAGCGAAGGCAGGCGCTTTTGCAGATAACGAATGCGGCGGTCGATTTCGCGTAATTCCTTTTTCCGGTAAATATATTCGGCGTTCTCCGAACGGTCACCTTCGGCTGCGGCTGCCGCCACTGCGGAGGTGACTTCCTTGCGTTTGTCCCACAGTTGTTTTAATTCGTTTTCCAGCGTCCGATATCCCGCGGCGGTGATATAAGGAGATGATTTCGGTTTCGGTGGTCGCCAACGTGACATGCTTTTAGTAACGGAAACAGGTATGATAAAAGGTTTTTAGCAAAGCATTAAGGTTGTTGCCATGCATATTATAGATAACACGGCCGTCTCGATTCATTATACATTAACCAACTCCAGCGGCGAGACGTTGGACAGTTCCGTGGGATCGGAACCGCTGGTTTATCTTCACGGGGCCGGTAATATCATTTCCGGATTGGAGGACGCTTTGGCGGGTAAATCCGCCGGCGACAAGTTCAATGTAACGCTGGCGCCGGAAGACGCTTATGGTGAAAAGCGCGCGGAGATGATTCAAGTGGTTTCGAAAAGCATGTTCGGCGACATGCCGGTGGAAGAAGGGATGCAATTTCATGCCGAGGTGAGCCATGGTCCGGGTATCATTACCGTTGTTCATATCGACGGCGACAAGGTGACGATCGACGGCAACCACCCGTTGGCCGGTGAAGCGCTGACCTTCGATGTCGAAGTGATGGAGGTTCGGGAAGCCTCCTCCGACGAGATTGCTCACGGTCATATTCATGGCGAAGGTTGCCATCACTGATCTTGATAGCCTTTTTTTAGCAAGGCCAGGAAGCAGATTACCGTCAGACCGGAGGCCGAGAAGATCATGGCCATGACCATGATCTGGTACCTGGCGGCGATAAAAGGTGAAACGCCGGACAGGATTTGTCCGGTCATCATGCCCGGTAGCGAAACCAGGCCGACCGCCAATAGCGAGTTAATGGTCGGGATCATCGCCGTGTTCAAGGCTCGGTTTTTAGCGTCGATGTAGTCCGCGCCATTAAATTTTTCCGCTCGCAATCGATCGGCCGCCAGGCTGATGCTGTTCATGCTGCTGGCGAATATCATTCCGGCCAGCGGGATTACGTAGCGAGCCTGATACCAAGGATCAAGTTCCAAGACCGGTTGGATCACGATCCATAACGTAAACCCACCGCCCGAAAATACCGCGGCAATGGCCTTATTCAACCATCTTGTCCTGTCCGATTTGGCGGTGCCGAGTCCTATCCAACTGGAAAAAACGATCATAACTGCCAAAATGAACAACGTCACGGCGGCCGAATCGGAAGCAAAGATGTAATTCAGCAAATAACCGATCGACAGCAATTGCAGGAGCATTCTGAGCAGTGCATACGTAGCGTGTTCGACACCTTGCCGCCATTTGAATAGGATGGCGAGCACGGCAAACACCGGTATGAAGGTTAGTGCGAGATTCTGCAATGGGATGGTCGGGACATTATTCATACGTTAAAAGGGGGAGATGATGCGTGGGCTACTATTAGTAGGGCTGCTATTGCCGTTGCAGGTTGCCGCGGAGGCGGCGGTTTGGAAGATCAGCAACGGGCAATCCGAATTATATATAGGGGGGACGGTACATGTCTTGAGTCGACAGGATTATCCGTTACCCAGAGAATTCGAGCAAGCCTACCGGCGGGCGGAAAAGTTGGTGCTGGAAACCGACCTTGGAGCGATGGAACAACCGGAGATTCAGCAACGTCTGATGCAGCTGATGACGTATCAGGGCGGACGTTCGCTAAAAGACGATTTGTCACCTAAGACTTACCGGAAACTGGTGGACTATGTCGCGAAAACGACGCTGTCGCTCGAAATTTTGCTGGGATTTAAGCCTTCCATGGTGGCATTAACGTTGACGATGGCCGAGTTGCAGCGTTTGGGCATGGCCGAAACCGGCGTCGATGACTATTTCAATAAAGCGGCACTAAACGACGGCAAACCTTTGGGGCAACTGGAAACGGTCGAGCGGCAAATCGATCTGTTGGCGAACATGGGCGAGGGACAGGAGGATGAAATGATTCTTAGCACCATTGAGGAACTGGAACAGTTGCCGGCGTTGATGAACGACCTGAAGACGGCCTGGCGTGCCGGAGATCTTGGTAGTTTGGAACAAATCGCCATCGAGCCGATGCGAAAGGAATTTCCGGATCTTTACCGGTCGCTACTGGTTTCCCGCAATATAGGTTGGTTGCCGAAAATCGAAGCCATGCTGCAGACGCCGGAGAAGGAGTTCGTGCTGGTCGGCGCGTTGCATTTGGCGGCGAAGGAAGGCGTCATCCAACAATTACGGGACCGAGGTTATCGGGTCGAATTTTTTCAATGAAGTATTGTGTCGATACCTATATGATTAATAAAGAATTCCTTGATCTGGATCAAAAATAATAACCCTACTTTTTGTAAGATAGCCCGCGTTGAAGTCAATTCAACATTTTCCTAAATAACTACAAAAGGTAATGACAATGAGTGAAGCACAAGAAAAAGACAATTTTTGGCTTTATATCGTAGTCGGTGTTGTCTTGTTTGCCGGCGCTATTTTCATGGTTAAGAATTCGGAAAGCGGGAAATACAATCGGGCTGCTGAATTGATTGCTGAAGACGCCAGTAATTCAGCTTACAGAAATCAGTAACCAGTCGCCGTCGTCAGACGATGGTAGTCAACCCGGTACAAGGAGTTTCCGGCGTGTTCAATGGCTTCGCTCGTTGAAAACCTTAATGAAGCGGGATTTTACATTTTCGGCTTCGGTCGCTGGAACGTCCAATGACGGGTGTTCCTCGACGCAACAGTATTGACCTATTATCTCCTCTTGGCAGGCTGTGCCGGCGTTGTCTGCGGCGCAGCCTACTCCTAGCAACATCTAGCCCGGATATTTCACAAAGGCGGCCTTACTATTTGAAATACGCATTTAAAACCAATGTCTTAAGTTTTATATGACTCATATTTATTGGGTACAGTTTGGCCTGAATGGTTTTCTGAACAATCGGACTTCGAAACTTGAACAAAATCTCTCAGGCATTCGTGATATGTGTCCAACCTTCTTCGCCCGATTTTCCAGAAATTCCATTCACTTCATGAAATATCCGGGCTAGCCGGCAATAAAACGGTTCAACAAATTCATCGCGTCGTTCATGCCGTGTTTTAAGTGGCGTTCGATTTCGTCCATCGTGATTTCCTCAGCCGTTATACCCGCCGCCCAATTGGCGACCACTGCCAGTGCCGCATAAGCGATATTCAATTCTCGAGCCAGCGCCGCTTCCGGCATGCCGGTCATGCCGACCAAATCGCACCCGTCCCGTTGCATGCGCAAGATTTCCGCGCTGGTTTCCAGCCGAGGGCCTTGCGTGCAGCCGTAGGTGCCTTGCGGCACCACTGCGATATTTGCCTTGCCGGCTGTAGTCAGCAGCCGCTGCCTCAACGCGGCCGTATAAGGTTGGGTGAAATCGATATGGGTGACGTGGTCGAGATCGTCCGCGAAAAAGGTGTGCTCTCTTCCGTAGCTGTAATCGATCAGTTGGTCCGGGACAGCGAGTCGCGCCGGGGCCATTTGCTCGGTTATACCGCCGACGGCGGCGACGGCGACGATTTCGGTCACTCCCAACTTCATCAAACCCCAGAGATTGGCTCGGTAATTGATTTTATGCGGCGGAATCCGGTGCGGATTTCCATGCCGGGCCAAAAACACCACCGGTTTTCCGTTCAACTCGCCGCGTACATAATCCGCGGATGGTTTACCATACGGTGTGTCGACGTGTTCCCGGCCGGTAATGTTGAGTTCGCTGATTTGGGTCAGGCCGGTGCCGCCGATGATTGCCAACGTCATGCCGACTCCTTACAAGCGAAAATGCCTGCCGCGTTTCTAAGATAACCTTTGTAATCCATGCCGTAGCCGAATAGATAGCGGTCCTCCACTTCCAATCCGACAAAATCGGCGCTGACCGGTTTCTGTCGGTCCAGTTTCTTGTCGACCAAAACCGCGCTAAAGACCGAAGTCGCGCCTTGTTCCAGGCAATAGCGGATCAATGCGTCGAGAGTGAGCCCTTCGTCGAGGATGTCGTCGACGATCAACACGGTGCGTCCGTTCAGAGGGGTCAGCGGTTTCGATAACCATTTGATCTCGCCGCCGCTGGTCGCATTTCGATAACGGCTGGCGTTGATCGAGTCGACGGTTAGCGGGAAGTTGAGCCGGGTCAGCAGTTTCCCGGTGGTAACGATGCCGCCGTTCATCGCGCACAGCAGAACCGGATTGCGGTCGCCTAAAAGTTGGGTGATTTGCTCCGCCATGCGATCGATCGCTTGTTCCACTTCCCGTTCGCTATACAGCAAATCGGCGGTTTTTTGTACCTGTTTGATTTCGTTAAGCATGTGTTGTGTAAAACTCGGTGATTTGTTGGGAAACCTGTTGCCAATGCTCGGATGCCTGCATTTGTTCACGATCCATGCGCGGTTGGCCTCTCATCGCGCTCAATCTGGCGTTGCGCTGCGGGTCGTCGCGGATCGGCACGCTTTCCAGCACCTGTTCGGCCCCCTCGGGATTATTGCATACCAGCAGCATGTCGCAGCCGGCCCTTTGCGCCAGGCGGGCGCGCTCGGAAAAATCGCCGAATCCGGCGGCGCCGGTCATGTTGAGGTCGTCGCTGAAGACAGCGCCGGTAAATTGTAACTCGCCGCGCAGAATTCGTTGTATCCAGGTGGCGGAAAAACCGGCCGGCATATCATCGACGGCAGGGTAGAGCACATGCGCCGGCATGACCGCCTCGAGCCCTTCGGCAATCAATTGCCGGAACGGCAATAGGTCTTTGTCGCGTATGCTAGCCAAATCGCGCTCGTCCACCGGAAGCGTCAGATGCGAATCGAGTGCGACGGCACCGTGCCCGGGAAAATGCTTGCCGGTCGCCGCCATGCCGGCTTCAGTCATGCCGTGACGGAAACGACCGGCAAGACGGGCGGTTAATCGAGGATCGAGCGAAAACGAGCGGTCACCGATAATCTCGCTGATGCCGCAATCAACATCCAGCACCGGAGCGAAACTGAAATCAACGCCGACCGCCAGCAGTTCGGTCGCCATCAACCAGCCGGCCGCCTCGGCAAGTTCCGGTTGCCGTTGATACGATACGGCCGCCGGCAGGCGGGTGAAACCGTGCTGGAAGCGTTGCACGCGGCCGCCTTCCTGGTCGACGGCTATTAAAAGCTCGCCTTGCCGGCTGCGCCGTATATCCGCCACCAACTCGGCAATCTGTGTCGGGTTTTCGTAGTTGCGCGCAAACAGGATGATGGCGCCGGTATTGGGGTGGCGGATTTTTTCCCGATCAGTCTGCGTCAGCGCGAGGCCTTCGATATCGATCATGATCGGGCCGATGGTAAGAGGTTTGGCCATGGTGGTAATCGAAAAAAATTGGAATATACTGGTTAGCGTTTCCGTAAGGATTTTAACAAGCAAATAAAACCGCGGTTGATCGGCTGGGATTGAGGTGGGTTGCCGAATATTTGCCGCTACCGGGCATTGTGTTTGCCCGGAACATTATATGAGGAAAAGTTGTGCGTGTAGTCGTTTTGTTGTTGGCGTTGTCGATGGTTTTTGGTATGGCCCGTGCCGAGGAGGCGGTAGAACAGGAAAAACTCCCGGAAATGGAATATCTGGAAATGAAACCGAAATTCACCGTCAACCTGGCCGAAAAAAGGAAATATTTGATGGTCAATGTACAGTTGTTGATCGAGGGCGAAAAGTATATCGAAAAAGTCAAAAAGCACATGCCTTTGCTCCGTCACGAATTGATCATGTTGTTCAGCGGCATGTCCGTCGATGAATTGCAAACCATGGAGCAACGCGAGGCATTGCGCTTGAAGAGCAAGCGGACGATCACCGATGCTTTGGATAAATACGGCAATAGCGACGGTTTTCGCGATGTTTTCTTTACCGAATTCCTAGTCAATTAAGGCGTTTTTCAGGGCCTTTCTGAGGAGAACGACGTTTTCATCGCGCCGACGCTGGTCGTAGGCGACGGCCTTAGAATGCCCCCATACCGTTCCCGGCCAAGCCGGATCCGTTCGATAGCGCGCAACATGATGGATATGAAGTTGTGGCACCATGTTGCCGATCGCGGCGATATTCATTTTGTCCGCTTGGTAGATGTCGGCCATGGTGGCGCTGAGCAGGCTGGATTCGAACAGCAACTGCCGCTGGTCGTCTCCGGACAACTGATAGATTTCCCGGATATGTTCCCTCTCGGGTACCAGCAGACACCAGGGGAATCGGCTGTCGTTCATCAACAACAGGCGCGATAGTTGGAATTTGCCTAATTCTATGCAGTCTTGCTCCAGGCGCTGATGCAATTGAAAAGTCATGTTGGCTCTTGAGTTGTGGCGGTAAAAACCGTAATAATTAAACTTCGGGTCTAACGAAGCGCCGTCTCATTCCGTTCGCGATCCGGAGTTTTCGCTACCCGGCAAATGGGAAATTCGATTCCCTTACGTTTTCAAAATCAATCGCTTGTTGCGATCGATGTTAGCCGTGTATCGGTTCGCTCCAGGATCTGCCTACTCCACCGGCGTTTCCAAGAAGGATGGCCTCTCTTACTCGCCGAGAGCCGTCCGTGATAACTATAATAATAAATAAAGGTTGGTATCATGTCAGCGCAAAGTTTTTCCATTCAGCGAGACAGCAACGGTACGGAACTGGCGGTATCCTTTCGTCTGTTGATGGGGCTATATGCGATCATTCCGGTCTGTCTTTTGCTCAAATGGCTGGACGGTTTGTATTGGAACGATTATCTGCTCCTCAATCTTCCCAGCAGCCCTACCCATTATGTGTTGTTCCAAATATTGTTCGGCACGCCGCATATCGTCGCCAGCGCCATTCTTTTGACCAGTAACCGGGAATATTTACACTTTTATAAAACCAAGATTCTGGCGATGACGGCATTCATTGCCGTCTTTTTCGGCCTGGGCAGTCTCGTCATCCCCTACAAGGCGCTTTACATCATCACCGCATGTTGGACGGTTTATCATGTCTTCAAACAACAGCACGGGATCGGCAAGGGGGTATGCCGGCTGCCGGGTTGGGCATTTTATCTGTTGCTCTGGCTGAGCGTGGCGGCGGGTATATTCATCTACATGGGAATATTCCTGAAAAACAGCCTCGATCCCGAGCAGGCGCAGTGGATTCGGCAGACCGCCGCAGTGTTGTCGGCTTTGTTGGTCGTTGCCAGCATCGCCTGCCAGCGCGAGGTGCGGACAACGTTCGGCAAATTCTTTATGTGGGCCAATACACTGTTGATCGTCAGCAGTTTCTATCTGTATACCCAGCAGTATTATTTTTTGGCGATTTTGGTCCCCCGGCTGGTGCACGACGCCACCGCGTATATTTTCTACGTCACTCACGATTACAACAAACATCATCTGCAACCGCAAAACCGGCTGTATCGATACGCCGCGCGTTGCAACCTGCACGTCTTTGTCGTATTGCCCGTGCTGTCGTTCGTTTTGACTTTTCTGTTGCAAGCCTACGGCGACGATATGGTCAACTTGATTGCAAGGACCTTGTTCGGTACCGAAATTTACAAGGCGATTACCCTGGGCTTATTGGGTTATCTGGCGTTGATGCATTATTACACCGAGGCCTTCGTCTGGACCGCGGGGTCTCCGCTCAGGCGATACATTCGTTTCAAATTATGACCCACCCGATTTCCTGCCAATTACACGATTACATCGAAATGGCGTGCCTTTACGGTTACCGCGTCAGGTTGACGATGCGCGACGGGCAAACGGTCGACGGCAAGGCAGAGGATACCGCCGTCGATTCCGGCAAGCGGGAATATTTAGTGCTAGACGGCGATCGGCGGGTGGAGCTCAACAAGTTGTCCAAGATGGAAGTGCTTGCCG
Source organism: Methylococcaceae bacterium (assembly GCA_050305675.1). Lineage (GTDB taxonomy): Bacteria > Pseudomonadota > Gammaproteobacteria > Methylococcales > Methylomonadaceae > Methylomarinum. The sequence continues at coordinate 9,688 of JBNLFT010000034.1, read as the reverse complement.
CCAATCCGCTGTTCGACGTCGTCGAGTTTTAACCTGGGCGACGAGCAAGCGGCGCGAGCTAGGGAAGCGGACTGAAAGAGCCGGCCGCGCCGCTGCCCGGTTGCCGGTCATTCAATGGTGAAGCCGATCTTGATCGTGACTTGCCAATGCGCAATCCTGCCGTCTTCGATGTGACCGCGGGTTTCGACCACTTCGAACCAGCGCATGTTCTTGACCGTATTGGCTGCCTTGGCGACAGCGTTTTCGATGGCTTGCTGTATCCCGGCACTGGACGAGCCGGTCAATTCGATTTTCTTGTAAACATGGTCAGACATGATGAACTCCTAATTGTTGGTAGTGTTTTGCCAGATCCCTCAGGCGTTCCGGGGTGCCGATATCCATCCAGAAACCGTCGTGTTTTTCCCCGCTGACTCGGCCTTGGGGCATGACTTTTCGCAACAGGGGGCCCAGTTTAAGGGAGCCCGGAGTCAAGCCGGCAAATAACTCCGGACGATAAACGCCGATGCCACTGAATGTCAGCTTTTTCGGACCGTGTTCCGACAACCGTCCGTCTTCTTCCAGAAAAAAATCACCGTCGGCATGATGCGGCGGGTTGTCCACCAGCACCAAGTGCGCCAGATCGATGCGTTTGCCGCGCAACAAGGCCAACGGAAAATCGCAGGCGATGTCGCCGTTGACCACCAGAAACGGCCGTTCACCGAGCAACGGCAAAGCATTGAGAATACCTCCGGCCGTTTCCAGTGCGTTGTCGCCTTCGTCGGAATACGCGATGCGTGCTCCGAGAGCGAATCCATTGCCGAACCGGTCCTTGATCTGCCGGCCAAGATGGGCCACGTTGATGACCAGGTCGGTAAAACCGGCGGCGACCAGTTGTTCGATAGTGTACTGGATTAAAGGCTTGCCGGCGATTTCGAGTAGCGGTTTGGGAACCCGGTCGGTCAACGGGCGCATACGTTCGCCGCGGCCGGCTGCCAGTATCATGGCTTTCATAGCTTGTCCTTGTAGAGCGGCAACACCCGCCGACCCAAAAACAAAGCGAAATCCTGCAATTCGGGGTACCGGTCGCACACTTGGGTGACATAGCTCATGGTTCTCGGTATATCCGCTAGATAGCCCGGTTTATTGTCGCGCAGATGCAAACGGGCAAAGATGCCGATGGCCTTCAGGTGCCGTTGCAGTCCCATCAGGTCGAACCAGCGGCGAAACAGGTCGCCGTCGGCCGCGATCAAGCCAGCATCCGCCAGGCGTCGGTAATACTGTTGCATCCACCGTTCGACTCGGGCTTGCGGCCAGCTGACATAACAGTCGCGCAACAACGAGACCAGATCGTAGGTAACCGGGCCGATCACGGCGTCTTGAAAATCGATGACGCCGGGAGAGCGTCGCTCCAACACCATCAAATTGCGGGAGTGAAAATCGCGATGCACGCAAACACGGGGCTGGCTGATGGCCGAAGCGATCAACAAATCGTCAAGAGGATGTTTTACGGCGTCCGGCATGGCAATGCCGAGCAGGCCACCGAGAAACCATTGTTGGAAGATATCCAGTTCGCGTTGCAATAAGCCGGCGTCGTAGTGAGGCAAGGCGAATTTTTCCAAGCCGGTTTGCGTCTGCAATTTCAACAGCGTGTCCAGCGCGCTTTGGTATAACGAATCGGCGGTTTCCTCGTTCAGCCGATCGAGGAAACTGCTGGTACCGAAGTCTTCCAATAGCAGGAAACCTTCGCCCAAATTCTCGTCGTAAATCGCCGGGACATGAATGTCGGCTTGGCGAAACAAGCCCGCAATGCGGATGAACGGCTCGGTATTTTCCTTGTCCGGAGGGGCGTCCATGACGACATGGAGGCCGCCGGCATGAGCGACTCGAAAATATCGCCGGAAACTGGCATCGTTGGACGCAGGTTCAAAACGCTCCACTTTCAACCGGAGCGTTTCGCGGAGCCAGTGTAAAATCGCTTCGGAACGATGATCCGCCGTCGCCTGGTACATTATTTGTTAATCGGTCGTTAAACTAAGGTAAAATATCGAACTGCATTTTATTCGATTTTCGACTCAATAAGCCACACACCCAAGCGCGTTTATGCTTTTCCGTCTATTGCCCGTTATAGTTCTTTATTCGATAGGTAAATTGGCGGCGGCGGAAGACAACATTTGGGATTGCGAAAAAAACCAACGCGGCGAATGGTCCTGCGTCAGCCAGGGAGAGGCCCGGCAGCCGGCGTCCGAGCCGGAGCCGGAAGCTACGGCAGTCGCCTCGCCGTCGCTCGAAACGGAACCGCCCGCGGCCGAAAAACCGCGCCCGGTCTACATCAAACCGCCGAGGACTGTCGCCAAACGACCGGGTTGGACCTGCCGAGCCAGTGACGAAAACGCCGAAGAAGAAACGTGGAATTGCAGTTTGATCGGCGCCGATCCGAAAGGCAGGGCGAAAGTGGTGGAAAACGAAGCCTACGATAATGCCTGGCTGACGCCGACCTACGATTATTCCCAGGAGGAGATTTTCAAAACCTTGCAATCGCAACTACCGTTCGATCCCTGGCAAAATTGTATGCAGCCCACGCGAACGCCGGCCGTTACCGCTTCCTCCGCCGACGCCCGCGAGACCTCGCCGATGGACGTTCACGCCGATTACTCCGAGGTTTTCGATAGGGAAATCACCAGCTTTTTCGGCAACGTCGATATCAGACGGGCCGATCAGCATGTCATGGCCGACATGGCCAGTTACGACACCGTTTCTGAGACGATGGATGCTCAAGGTCATGTATTTTATACCGAAGACGCGCTGTCGTTATATAGCGATTCGGCGTTGTTGAAGCTATCGACCGACGAGGCGCGCTTGAGAAATGCCTTGTTCATTGCTCCGGCCGGGCCGATCAGGGGGAGCGCCGACGTGGTGTATCGCGACAGCAAGTACTTGTCGCGCTATGCGGACGCGTCCTTTACCAGCTGCAAACCGGGTAATCAGGATTGGCTTATCCACGCCGATCGCTTGAAGATGAACCGGAACACCGGCAAGGCATCGGCCAAGCATGCCTGGCTGGAGTTCAAGGGCGTGCCGATAATCTATACGCCGTATATCTCGTTTCCGCTCGATGACCGGCGCTTGTCCGGTCTGTTGCCTCCGAGCTGGGGAAGTACCGAAAAAAACGGTTTCGACCTGGAAGTGCCTTATTATTGGAACATGGCGCCCAACTACGATCTCATCGTCACGCCGCGCTATATGAGCAAGCGGGGCGGCATGTTGCGGACCCAATTTCGTTATTTGACGGAACTCTCGTACGGTTCCCTGGGTCTGGAGTATCTACCTTACGACAGCGTGCTGGAAGAGTCCCGCTATTCCGCCAGCCTGCAAGCGGCGTCGAATTTCACCCATGGGATTACCTCGAACGTCGATTTGAACTACGTGTCGGACGACGACTACTTCAACGATCTCAACAACGCGTTGGGCTTTTCCAATACCCGGCACGTACGAAGCTATGCCGACTTGCAGTATAACCGGGACTGGGTTTCCTTCCTGGCCAGCATGGAACATTACCAGACGATCGACCGCACGATACTCGACGCCGACAAGCCTTATCAGAAATATCCGCAGGTACAGTTGAACCTGAACCATTCGTTCGACGAGTTTCCGTTAACTCTGGCGATGGAAAACCAATACATCTATTTCGTTCGCAGCGGCCGGGTCAGCGGTCAACGTATCAACTTGAAACCGTCGGTCAGTTTCCCGCTGCAGACCGCTTCGGCCTTTTTTACGCCCAAGTTCGCATTGCAGCATACCGAATATTATTTGCAGGACCAGTTGCCGGGAAAGGCGCAGGATATCAGACGCACGCTGCCTATCGTATCGGTGGACGGCGGCATGTTTTTCGAGCGTGACTTCGAGTGGGGCGATTCGTCCTTGTTGCATACGTTGGAGCCGCGCGCCTATTATTTGTATATCCCGTACGAGGACCAAAGCGACATTCCGCTGTTCGATACCTCGCTCTACGATTTTAACTTCTACAGTCTGTTTCGAGACAACCGTTTCAACGGACCGGACCGGGTGCAGGATGCCAATCAACTGACGTTGGCGCTGACCTCGCGTTTAGTCGATTCGGCAAGCGGCCAGGAACGATTGAAATTCAGCATCGGCGAAATTTTCTATTTCCGCGACCGCGAAGTCGTATTGACGGGAAGCAGTCCCGAAACCACGCCTTTTTCCAATTTGGTGGCCGAGGTGAGCGGCCAGCTGACGGATCATATTTCCGTTTCCTCCGCGATTCAATGGAATCCGGATGTCAACGACATTACCCGGGGGCAGGGCATGATCCGCTACCGGAATCTGCCGGGCGAGATTATCAATATCGGCTATCGTTACCGGCGTGACGACCCTAATTTGGAAGCGACCATCATCCAAAGCGATATGTCGTTCCGCTGGCCGCTTTACGATAATTGGTACGCCGTGGGCCGTTGGCAATATTCGTTGAAATTCAATCAAACCGTGGAAAGTTTCGTCGGCCTGGAAAAAGAAAGCTGTTGTTGGCGCTTCCGCATTATCGGAAGGCGTTTTGTCAACAATGTCAGCGAGTCGGTGGAAACGACGGCGCAAAATGGCGTGTTCGTGCAATTGGAGCTGAAGGGGCTGGGCAGCCTTGGCGACAAGGTCGACGACTTCCTGGAAAGAAATCTATTTGGCTATCGCAAGCCTGAATATTAACTGTTTACCTATGAAGAAAATCGTTTGTATCACCTTCCTGCTGTCGCTAATGTTCCAGAGCGTGCCGGTTGCGGCGGAATTGCTGGACAGAATTGTCGCCGTGGTCGAGGACGATGTCATACTCGAGCGCGAGTTGTCGCAGGAAGTTTCCGCGATCACGCAAAAATTGCGGGCCAACAACGTCATGGTGCCGCCGGCTTTCGTGCTTAGAAAGCAAGTGCTGGAACGTATGATCATCGACAAGTTGCAACGGCAGATGGCGGCGAAGTCCGGAATAACCGTAAGCGACGAAATGTTGCGCGCCTCGGTGGTCGATATCGCCGGCCGTAACAACATGACGCTCGAACAGTTCAGGGCGGAATTGGAGAACCAGGGGATGGACTTTGGGCAGTTCCAGGAAAGTATCCGCAGCGAGATTATCATCAATCAATTGCGGGCCAGGGAAATCGGCACCCGGATCAAGGTTACCGACCGCGAGGTGGCCCACTACCTGGAAACGCAGGGTAGGGTCGGGCAAGAAAAAATCAAATACCGCCTGGGGCATATCCTGGTTTCGGTTCCCGAAGCCGCATCGGCCTCGGTGATCCAAAAAGCGGAAGAAAAGGCCCAGCGGGTGATAGCGGATCTGCGGGCCGGCGAGGATTTCAAGCAAACGGCGATCAGCGTTTCGGATGGCGGCAATGCCCTTGGCGGCGGCGATCTGGGATGGCGTACGATGGGCCAAATACCGACTTTGTTCGTCGATGCAGTCAGTAAAATGGGCCGTGGCGAAGTTTCCGACCCGATTCGCAGTCCCAGCGGGTTCCATATCATCAAGATGTTGGAAATGGAGGGCGTCGAAAAACATATCGTCACCAAAACCAGGGTTCGCCATATTCTGATCAAAACCAACGAATTGATCGACGACGAGGAGGCGCAAAAGCGGCTATTGGCATTGAAACAGCGCATTGCCGACGGCGACGATTTTGCTACCTTGGCAAAATCGCATTCCGACGACAAAGGATCGGCGATAAAGGGAGGCGATCTGGATTGGGTCGGGCCCGGTGCGTTGGTTCCGCCTTTCGAAGCCGCGATGAATAAACTGGCGATCAACGAAATCAGCAAACCGGTGCAAACCCAGTTCGGTTGGCATATTATTCAGGTGTTGGAGCGGGAGGACCGGGACAACAGCGCGGAATTTAAGAAAAACCAAGTACGCGAAGAGATTCGCAAACGAAAAATCGAAGAAGAAACCGAATTATGGCTCAGGCGCTTGCGCGATGAAGCATTCGTCGATATCAATCTCGATCGCTTGTAAGGTAAACGAATGCAGGCAAAATTCAGAAAAGAAGATAAATTCAAAAAACGGTTGCAGAAAACCTTGGCGGCGGAAAATCTGCAGCAGCAGCGGGAGTTGATCCAGCGTATTGTCAGCGAATTGAATGTGGATCTTCTCGATTGCGCCGCGGCCTTGGTTTATTTGAGTCAACCCAATCTGTATCAAGCCAAGCCGGCGGTTGCGGCGGGCACCGAGTATTTCGATTTCGAAATTCCCCCCTACACGGCGAAAAAAAGGACCGTCCGCTATCGCTTGGAAGTCGGCAGCCGGCACCAAGTTAAGGCCGACGAAATCAAGGACCTGTTGGTGGAGGAGTCCGGGGTCGACCGGAACCGGATAGGGCGGGTCGACATCCGTCACGACCATACGATCGTGGAATTGCCGGACGGCATGCCAGGGGATATCTTCCAATTGTTGGGCGAGCTGCAAATTCACCAGCAACAATTGAATATCAAACGCTTAAAGGCTCAACGCAAGTTCAGGCGCAGTCACAAACCGGTTTGATCGGCGGCGGCCGGTCGTTGCGTTATACATCCGCTGAGCTGTGCCGGCCCACGAACGGGTTCGAACGCATTTCCTCTCCGAAGGTCGACATCGGACCGTGGCCGGGGATGAAGGCGACGTCGTCGCCGAGCGGCCATAACTTGGTGCGGATGGATGTTATTAAGGTGTTGAAATCGCCTTTGGGAAAGTCGGTTCTGCCTATCGATCCGTTGAACAAGACGTCTCCGACCACGGCGAGCTTGGCGTCGGCATTGTAATACACGACGTGGCCCGGCGTGTGCCCCGGGCAATGAATGACCTCCAAGGTTTCATTGCCGATCTTGACCCGGTCGCCGTCGTTCAGCCAGCGGTTCGGCACAAAGCTGTCGCACGGAGGGAAACCGAAATTGCGGCATTGTTCGGATAGCGCAGCGATCCAGAATTTATCTTCGATTTGCGGGCCGTAGATCGGCAAGGATAACTTTTCCGCCAGTTCCGCGACCGCGCCGACATGGTCGAGATGGCCGTGGGTGACCAGGATGGACTTCAATTCGACCTTCTCCCTATCGACTTTATGCAGGATCAATTCCAGATCGCCGCCGGGGTCGACCACGGCGGCCTGCCGGGTCTGCTCGCAAATCAATAACGAACAGTTTTGTTGATAGGGCGTGACGGGAATAATGAAAAATTTCATGTTGGGCGAGACGGCGTTATCCGGGCGGCATGTGCAAGGCGCGGTCCGCCAGGTATAAAGCGGCTTCGTGCAGCGTTTCCGATATGGTCGGGTGGGCGTGAATGGTTCTGGCCAAGTCTTCCGCACTGGCGGAAAACTCCATGGCCAGCACGCCTTCGGCGATAAGATCGGAAGCCCGCACGCCGATGATGTGCACGCCGAGGATGACATCGGTTTCGGCCTGGGTGATGATTTTTACCATACCTTCCGGCCGCCCGAGGGATTGCGCCCGGGCCGATGAACTAAACGGAAAAATGCCGACCCGGTAGTTTTCCCCCATCGCTTTCAACGCTTGTTCCGTCTGCCCGACCCAGGCGATATCGGGATCGGTATAAACGACGTTCGGAATGACGTCGTAATTGATCGAGCTGTGCCGGCCGGCGATTTGTTCGGCGACGAAGATTCCCTCTTCCAGGCCCTTATGTGCCAGCATCGGCCCTAACATCGTCAGGTCGCCGATCGCGTAAACTCCCGGAATGTTGGTGCAACAGTTTTCGTCGACATGGACGAACCCGTTTTCGTCCAGCAGTAAATCGACTTCCGCCGCGGCCAAATTCTCCGAATTGGGCAGCCGCCCGGAGGCCACGATCAGTTTGTCCAGAGTCAGGCTGTGGTTGCTTTCGTGGTCCTGGTATTCCAGTTTGATCCGATTGTTTTCGATCCGCGTGGAAACTACGCGGGCGCCCAACCGAATGTCCAGTCCTTGGCGGCTGAACACGAGATAGGCCTCTTGCGCGATTTGTTGGTCGGCGGCGGTCAGAAAGGTTTCCTGCGCCTCCAGCATGATCACCTTGGCGCCGAGTTTGTTCCAGATACCGGCCAATTCCAGACCGATGACACCGGCGCCGATGATGCCCAGCCGTTTCGGAACTTCGGTCATGCTCAACGCCTTTGTGGTGTCGATAATCAGCTCGTTGTCGTGCGGCGCGCAAGGCAGCCTGATCGGTTTGGAGCCGGTCGCCAAAATGATGTGTTGGCCTTCGATCACGTAATTGGGTTGCCCGTCCAGAGGGGTAATTTCGACCTCGTTAGACGACAGCAATTTGCCGTGGGCGTGAATGCAATTGATCTGATGATGGTCGAAAATGGCTTTGATTTGCCGGCTGATCGTATCCCGGGTCTGGTCCTTGCGCGCCACCATTTTTTTGACATCCACTTTCAGATTTTCGAAATGGATGCCGTGACCAGCGCTATCCCTGATCAACATGTCGTAGATCTTTGCCGATTCAAGTAGCGACATCGAAGACAGACACCCCGCATTTATGAAGGTGCCGCCCAGACTGGCGGACTCGTCGCGATTTCGCCAATTGTCGATACAGGCGGTTTTCAGCCCCAGTTGGGCGCAGCGTATCGAGGCCGCGTAGCCGGCCGGGCCGGCGCCGATAACAATGACATCATAGCTGGCTGTAGACATAGGATTTCTAAATGTTCAGTAACAAGTGAGCGGGCGACTCCAGGCATTCCTTGATGGTCCCGAGAAACTGTACCGCCTCTTTGCCGTCGACCAGCCTATGGTCGTAGGACAGGGCCAGGTACATGATCGGGCGGACCACTATCTCGCCGTTTTCCACCACCGGCCGGTCCTTGATCGCGTGCATGCCCAAGATCGCGCATTGCGGCGGATTCAATATCGGCGTCGAAAGCATCGATCCGAAAATCCCGCCGTTGGTTATGGTAAAAGTGCCGCCGGTCAGGTCGTCGACCGTCAGCGAACCTTCCTTTGCCTTATTGCCGTAGTCGGCGATGCTTTTTTCGATGCCGGCAAAATCCAGCTGATCGGCGTCGCGCACCACCGGGACGATCAAGCCGCGCGGCGTCGAGACGGCAATTCCGATGTCGTAATATCCGTGATATATGATGTCGTTTTCGTCGATCGATGCGTTGACCGCCGGGAAACGTTTAAGGGCTTCGATCGAAGCCTTGACGAAAAACGACATGAACCCCAGTTTCACGGCGTGTTTCTGCTCGAAACGCGCCTTGTATTGCTGCCTGAGGTCGATGACGGCTTGCATGTTGACTTCGTTGAAGGTAGTCAGCATAGCCGCGTTTTGCTGCGCTTGCAACAGCCGCTCGGCGATTTTGGCGCGCAGTCTCGTCATCGGGACCCGTTGTTCGGGGCGCAGGCTGGACGCGGGGAGCGAAGAAAAATTGTTTTCCTCGTCGACCAGCGGCTGGGGTTTGGGCTCTTCTTTTCTATCGGTTTTACGCCGGCCCGCTTGTTTTTGCTCCAGATAATCCAGCACGTCCGTTTTCAGAATGCGTCCGTGCTTTCCAGAGCCGAGAATGGTCCCCGGATCGAGTTGATTTTCGTTGATCAATCTGCGTACGGCGGGGCTTAATGGAATATCCTCGCCGTGCCCTTCGTCCTCCGCAACGTTCTCTTCGTGCTCCGATTCGGCGATCTCCTGCTCATCCACCAACGCCAGCACTTCGCCGCCGACCACGATCGAGCCGTTGGT
>JBNLFT010000033.1:13374-20553 GCA_050305675.1 Methylococcaceae bacterium | reverse complement strand
CCTTCGTCGGCGCAGATCAGATATTGGCAATCGGCATCGAGTATCCGGTCCTTCAGGGCGTCGGCGGAAAAGCCGCCGAATACGATCGAATGGATCGCGCCGATCCGGGTGCAGGCCAGAATCACCACGGCGGCCTCGGCCAGCATCGGCAGATAGATACAGACTCGGTCGCCTTTTTTGACGCCTTCGGCCTTGAGAACGTTGGCGAATTTACATACCTGTTCGTGCAGCTGCCGATAGGTTATATGTGTGTCTTCCGAAGGATCGTCGCCTTCCCAGATGATGGCCACCTGGTCGGCCCGCTTTGCGAGGTGGCGATCCAAACAATTGACGCTGACGTTGAGCTTGCCGCCTTTGAACCAACTGATTTCGCCTTTCGGATAATCGTACGCCAGCACCTCGTTCCATGGTTCGGACCAATCCAGGAATTTTTCGGCCTGTTCGGCCCAAAAGGCTTCGGGATCGGCGACCGATTGACGGTAAAGCTTCCGGTAGGTGTCCGCATCGATATGGGCGTGTTCGGCGGCGGCAGGCTTTACTGGATAGATCTTATGTTCTGACATGGCTGGTCCTTGTTTCCGCGGTGGTTGCTACCTTAGTCAATTCGTTAATGGATTGCACGGACTTTTTTCAGTTGCCGGGGCTCCCAGTGGACGACCGCCCATTCCAGGATGTCGGCGACGGTCGCTTTCCGTAAACTGTCCGGCGGATTTTGTTTTAACAAGCTTAGCAAACGAAAAAGGGTTGCCGCAGGTTTTTCGGTATCGACGGCTTTAGCGTGGGTTTGTTTGCTTAGTTTGTATCCGTCGTCGTCGACGATCAGCGGGACGTGCATGTAGTTCGGCTGACGATAACCGAGTAATTGATGGATAAAGATTTGCCTTGGCGTCGAATCCAATAGATCGAAGCCTCGGACGACGTCGGTAACCTGTTGTCGATAATCGTCGATCACCACCGCCAACTGGTAGGCGACGATTCGGTCTTTGCGTTGGACGACGAAATCGCCTATTTCACGGTACAGATTTTGCGAGATTGTGCCTTGAAGCCGGTCGGCGAAACCGATCTCGACATCTTCCGTTTTCAGTCGGAACGCGGACGGTCGATCTGGGTCGGGCGGTCTGCGCAGACATATCCCGGGGTAAATGGAGTTCTCCTGATCCAATTGGGCCAGCGATTTACGGCTGCAGGTACACCGGTAGAGCCGGGCGCTGTCGGTTAGTCGGGAAATGACGTCGAGGTAGTCGGGAAGATGTTCGCTTTGATAGTAGACGCGCTCGTCCCAATGCAAACCGAAAATCTCCAGATCGTGGATGATTTGTTTAGCGGCGCCGTTGACGTTGCGCGGAGTGTCAATGTCGTCGATTCGTAGCAGCCACCGGCCACGGCGGTTGCGCGCGTCAAGATAGCTGGCCAGTGCGGTATACAGCGAACCGAGATGCAAAGGGCCGGTAGGAGACGGGGCAAACCGGCCGATATAAGGGGGATTCGCCGTGCGGTCCAGGAGTTAACCTACTTGTTTTTCCCTGATCTCGTCTAGCGTTTTACAATCGATACACAGCGTTGCGGTAGGTCGAGCTTCAAGGCGGCGGATACCGATTTCGATTCCGCAGGTCTCGCAGTATCCGTAATCGCCCGATTCGATGGCTTTCAACGATTCGTCGATTTTTTTGATTAGCTTGCGTTCTCTGTCACGAGTCCTTAATTCCAGACTGAATTCGGATTCCTGAGTCGCCCGGTCGTTCGGATCTGGGAAATTGGCGGCATCGTCCTTCATATGATGCACGGTACGGTCTACTTCCTGCATTAAGTCGTTTTTCCAACTTCTCAGAATTGCCTCGAAATGCTTCAATTGAGCCTCACTCATGTACTCCTCGCCTTCTTTCTCTTCGTAAGGCTTAAAACTGAAGTGATTGACATCAGCTTTAGATTCGGTCATCCGTTAACTCCTAGCAATTTTTTAAAAACCGCAAATTTTTATCAGAATAGCTTAGCCTTAGCAAGAAGTTTGTTATTATTTGTCGGTTAATTACTATCGGATTTGATAAATGCATCCACGAATCGCGAAAAGAATGCAGGGGATTTCGCCTTTTTACGTTATGGATTTGTTGCAGCGGGCCAAACAGTTGGAGCAAGAGGGCAAGGACGTTATCCATATGGAAATCGGCGAACCCGATTTTCCGACACCTGCGGCGGTGGCAAGGGCGGGACAGCAGTGCATTCAAACGGGCGAAGTGAAGTATACCCCGGCGGCCGGATTACCGGCGTTGAGGCAGGCAATCGCCCAATATTATCGCGATACCTATGGGGTGAAGGTTGCCAAGGAACGAATCTTCGTTACGCCCGGTGCGTCCGGTGCCTTCTTGCTGGCATTGGGTGTTACGTTAAACCCGGGTGAGGAAATATTAATGGCCGATCCTTGTTACCCGTGCAACGACAATTTTGTCCGCTTGTATGGCGGTAATACCCGCTTCGTTGCCGTAGGTGCCGAATCCCGGTATCAGTTGGACGCCGATCTGATACGGCGGCATTGGCACGACGACTGTAAGGGCGTCGTTATCGCTTCGCCGTCGAATCCTACCGGAACCCTGATCGAAAAGAGCGCGCTATGCGCTGCGATCGAGGAAACCCTAACGTTGCAGGGATGTTTTTTTTCGGACGAGATCTATCACGGGCTGGTGTACGGAGAGCCTGCAGCCAGTGCCTTGCAATTTAGCGACGAAGTCTTTGTGATTAACAGTTTTTCCAAATATTTCGGCATGACCGGATGGCGAGTCGGCTGGTTGGTGGTGCCGGAGGCATTTATCGATCCGACCGAGAGATTGGCACAGAATATTTTTATCGCAACCCCCACGCATTCGCAGTACGCGGCGTTAGCGTCATTTTTACCTGAAAACCTCCTGGAACTGGAGCGAAGGCGCAAAGAATTTGCCGAACGCCGTGACTTTCTTTACGACAATTTGCTGCGCTTGGGCTTTAAGATCGCTTGCAAACCGGAGGGCGCATTCTATATTTACGCCGACTGCAGCCGGTACACCGACGATAGCTTCCAATTTGCGGTGGATTTGCTCGAAGCGCAAGGCGTCGCGGTGACGCCGGGTAAGGATTTCGGCGAACATAACAATAATTTTTACATTAGATTTGCATATACCGCATCAATCGCTAGAATGGCCGAAGCGCTAAATAGACTGGAACAATTTCTATGCCGATAATGCAATTGACTGCCGTCGAGTTGCAAGAAAAACTGCAAGATCAAGACACTAACGATATCTTGTTGTTGGATGTCAGGGAACCGCATGAATTTGCTTATGCGCATATCGCCGGGAGCCAATTAATTCCGCTCAATACGGTTCCGTCACGGATCCGGGAGTTGGACGCGGAGCGAGAAACCGTGGTCATTTGCCATCATGGTGTACGCAGCATGCAGGCGTCGTTTTTTTTGGAGCGATGCGGTTTTACTAAAATTTATAATTTGACCGGTGGTATCGATGCCTGGTCCTTGGATTGCGACGCTTCGGTGCCTCGCTATTAATAATTAAAATAAACAAAGACAGGCTATGTTTTTACAGGAATTTTATTCGATTGATAACGGCAGCGTATGTATCGATGCGCGGCAAGCCAGTTTGTTCGCCAAAGAAGTCGCCGGTGATTTCAATCCCTTACACGATCCCGATTCGAAACGTTTCTGCGTTCCCGGTGATCTGTTGTTTTCGTTGGTACTGGAAAAATACGGATTATGCGAGAGAATGCATTTTACCTTCTCCGGGATGGTGGGTCATGGCGTTAAACTGAATTTTCCCGATACCGAGGCCGATAGCTTCGATATTACCGATCACAATGGGAAGACGTATTTGCAAGTGGAACGCAGTGGGAAGATCAACCGCGACGGTAGCATGATCGAGGCGTTGGTCCGCGATTACGTGGCTTTTTCCGGACAAAATTTTCCGTATGTGTTGGTTCCGCTGCTGGAAAAAGAAAAGGTCATGATCAACCTGGAGCGGCCGTTGGTTATTTACGACAGCATGACTGTCGAATTCAATACGCTGGTATTTTCTCAGCCGCGTCTGGAAATGCTGGAACCGGAGCTGGAAGTGAACGGAAAAAGGGGCGCAGCGCGGCTCCATTTCCGTATCGTAGAAGGCGACAACGTGGTCGGTTGCGGATTCAAGAAGCTGGCGATCAGCGGCTTGCGTGAATTCGAAGCGGAACCGATGCAGCGCTTCGTGGATGATTATCTGGCCAGGAAAGAACAATACTTTACCGTGTTGCCCCAGGCAAGCGGCGAGCGAGGCATCTGTTAAGGCCCGGTTGACGTTCGGCGGCGGTCCGGACAGTAGCCCGGCAAACGCTATTTGCCGCTGCTGCGTGCGTTGTTTAGATCGAGCCGGAAAAAGGTTCTACCGTGACGTAGTCTCCGGCATCGACACCCTCGGACTCGGCCGGTAACACAATATAACAATTGGCTCTGCTCAGTGCGGTCAGCTGATGAGAATCCTGCTCTCCGGCAAGATCGACGGTAAACTGGTCGCGTTCCGATTGCTTCAAAATACCGCGTTGATATTCCCGGCGCCCTGGTGCTTTTTTGAGCCGGACCGTGCACTTCGCCCTAATTCGCAACGGTTGTTGTAATGCGGCTCCCGATAATCGCTGCAATGCGGGAAGGACGAGCTTTTGGAAGGTGACAATGACCGCCACAGGATTACCCGGCAATCCGAAAAACAGGCTGTTCCCGATTTTGCCGAAGATTAACGGCTTGCCGGGTTTGATCGCAACCTTCCAAAAGTTTACTTGCCCGTAACTGTCGAGAATTTCATGAATGTAATCGGCATCCCCAACCGAAGCTCCTCCGGTGGAAATCACGACGTCGGAATTGCCGGCGGATTCCTCCAAGACCTGCTGGAGTTGTCGTTTGTCGTCTGCGACCACACCGAGGTCGGCGACGCTGAAGCGTTCGTCCTTCAACAAGGCTTCTAACGCGTACCGATTACTGTCATAAATCTGCCCAAGCCCTAACGGAGAGCCGGTTGGCGTCAATTCGTCGCCGGTAGAAAAAAAGCTGATCCTCAACCTCCTGTTGACGGTTATTTCGCGCATCCCCACCGACGCTAACAACCCGCAATCGCAGGCTTCGATTATTTTTCCGGACGCTAATAATTCCTCGTGCGCTTTGATGTCGCTGCCTCGTTGTCTGATATTTTGCAAGCCCCGTGTTTGCGGGGGAAAGGTGGCGCTATCCCCGGTGACTTTGACGTGTTCCTGCATAACAACGCTATCAGCGTGGTCCGGCACGACGGCGCCGGTAAAGATTCTGACACATTGGCCCGCTTTCAGGTTACCGTTGAAAGGTTTTCCCGCCCACGACGTACCGATCGTTTGTAAGGCGAAGGAACGGTCTTCCGCTATGTCGCTGCTGGCAAACGCATAACCATCCATTGAGGCGACACGATGCGGTGGAAGGTCGATAGCCGAGCGAACCGAGAATGCCGTAACCCGTCCCGGCACGCGGGACAAGGGGAGTAGTTCGGTTTCCGTGACCGGGGTAACGGCGGATTCGATGCGTTGCAATGCCTGCTCGATGCTCAACAATTGTTCTTGGTTTGATAGGCAGTAGTCTTTCATGGTGAAATTTTCAGAAATCGGAGCAATATAAACTCAGTGATCTGCGATACATCGTTAAGGTCCAATTGAACAAGGCCTTCCGGTATGTGCACTGGCCGATCGGTGGCGATCGCGATCACAGTTGGGTCGCCTGGAAAAAGCAACGGTTTGTTCAGGATCGGGCGATGCAGCTCTATTTTCGGGAATCGCTCCTCTCTAAAGCCTTCCACCAGGATTAGATCCAATTCGGATTGATCGAAAATGGCCAATTGTTCGTCCAGTTTAGGTTCTGAATAGCCGCTGAATTCGGTAATCACGGCTCGGCGGTATTGGGACACTAACAGCACGCTGTCTGCTCCTGCAGACCGCAGGCGAAAACTGTCCTTGCCGGGTTTGTCGATTTCGAAATCATGGTGGCTGTGCTTGATGATGCCGACTCGGACTCCCTTTTTTTTAAGCAGCGGTATCAACTGGATCAATAAGGTAGTTTTTCCGGTACCGCTGTAGGCCGCAAAACCGATAACGGGTATCTTAGCGTATTTCATCGGGAAGTTTTTGCTGTCATCAAACAGGCGCCTATTCTAAGATATATTTGGATTCGGCCAATAGTGGGGGCTTTTTACGACTCGCAGAGGCGCTTGGAAATTATTCGGGCGGCTAAAGTGTCAAGCGTGTGTTAAACATAACGATCCGATATGAATTTGTGCCAAATGTCATCCGGGTGACATCCCGTATATGGAAGCGAGTGGTTGTTTAGAGGACCGATCCGTGACTAGCTGTTTTTCGACTTTTTATTGCATTGCTGGTTAATTGGGCTCCGTTGCACTAACGATTGATGCTTGCCTTTTATATTTTAGTTTACACGCGTTAAATCGTGGGAGGGTTTCGTTGATTCGAATCTATTTAATGGTAATTTTCATCGTTGGGATGTTCCTGCTGCTACGTTGGTATTTGAAGTCGCCGCCGCTGGTCGTTAAAGAGTACGCAAAAAAATTCGGCTTCGTAGTTTTGGCCGCTGTCTTGGCGATTTTGGCTTTGCTGGGTAAATTAAATTGGTTGTTTGCCTTGGGAGGCGTCTTGTTTGCAACGGCCGCTAGAGTTTTGCCGATAGCATTGCGTTACGCTCCCCAATTACAACGATTATGGTTTTGGTTTCGTTCATCGAAAGAGGGAACTTCGAATCAACGCTACCAGGATGTCACCGGTGGCGCGATGAGCCGAGCGCAAGCGTACCACATACTCGGTCTAAAACCGGGTGCCAGTGATCAAGAAATTATTCAAGCGCATCGTAAGTTGATGCAAAAAGTTCATCCCGACCGTGGAGGCTCCGATTTTTTAGCCGCGCAAATTAATCAGGCTAAAAGAAAATTACTGGGCCAATAAATAATGTGTTTCCGGATAGCGCCTAACAAGTCGGTACCGATGATTCTGATGCTGCTGTCGGTCGCGTGTTCCGGATCACGCAATTACGCGCCGGTTAGAGACTACCATCGGGATATTCCGAAAACGCAAAAATATCATTTCGTTAGAAAAGGCGAGACATTGTATGCGATAGGATATCGCTCCGGTCACGGTTATAAGCTC
>JBNLFT010000033.1:0-13276 GCA_050305675.1 Methylococcaceae bacterium | reverse complement strand
TCTGGCGGCGTGGAATAACATCGCTCCGCCGTATCGCCTACATGTCGGACAAAAAATCAAGTTATTCAAGCCTAAACAGAAACTTACTTCTTCCTTAACTAAACGGGTCGATATTAAGCGTATCGAAAAAACGAGAAACCTATCACAAAAAAGTCCAACATTTTCAAACGATAAGAAAAAAGTGTTAAAGTTGCACTGGCAGTGGCCGATAAAGGGAAGGGTCCTGAAAAATTTTTCTCAAACGGGAAATAAAGGGATCGACATCGGCGGTACCTTTGGGCAACCAGTGAAAGCGGCGGCAGCTGGAAAGGTGGTTTACAGCGGGCATGGCTTGGTTGGATACGGGAATTTGTTAATTATCAAACATAATTCTCAGTTTCTAAGTGCCTACGGGAATAATCGTCGTTTGATGGTCAGGGAAGGGCAAATGGTCGATAAAGGCCAGACCATTGCTGAAGTTGGCAAGGCGGGGGGCTCGCAAACTTCATTACATTTTGAAATTAGAAGAAAAGGGAAGCCGGTAAATCCTGTGCATTATTTACCGAAAATCTGATGTTATGACCATGGCGCATGCGCCTGTAGATCTGGGGGTTAAAATGACGGAAGAACTTGTTGATGTAATGACAAAAGACGCTGGCATGAATATGTCCGAGTACGACACGTACGAATTGGACAATGAAGAGGAAAACCTTGACGAGGACGTCAAGCTAAGCGAGGTCGATGTTAATGAATCGTTAAACGAAAGTTATTTCGATGCGACCCGAGTTTATCTAAACGAGCTCGGCAAATCACAATTACTGACGGCGGACGAAGAGAAGCTTTACGGTAGACGAGCGCAACGCGGTGATTCCCAGGCTCGTAAGGTGATGATCGAAAGTAATTTGCGTTTGGTTGTCAAGATTTCTCGGCGCTACCTGAATCGAGGGTTACCGTTGTTGGACTTGATCGAGGAAGGGAATCTCGGCCTGATCAGGGCGGTTGAAAAATTCGATCCGGATCGCGGCTTCCGGTTTTCAACCTACGCCACTTGGTGGATTCGGCAGACGATTGAGAGGGCTATCATGAATCAGACGCGTACCATCCGATTGCCCATTCATATCGTCAAAGAAATGAACGTGTACCTGAAAGCCCAGCGTTCATTGACTCAACAGCTCGATCATGAGCCAACCGCCGAAGAAATCGCCGATTACCTCGATAAACCGGTAAAAACCGTCAATAAGATGTTAAAACTAAACGAACGCGTTACCTCCGTCGATATTCCGGGTGGAAAGGATTTCGATAAACCGTTAGTGGATTCGATTAGCGACGATCAAAGCTTGTCACCGACAGAAATCATTCAGGAAAACGGCATCAAGGACAACATCACCCATTGGATTTATCAATTATCCGAAAAGCAGCGCGAAGTGATTTGCCGTCGCTACGGGTTGTGCGGGTATGAGCACTCCACGTTGGAGCAAGTCGCTCAAGAGCTCGGTGTTACCCGGGAACGCGTGCGGCAAATCCAGATGGATGCGCTGAAAAGGCTTAAGGAAATTCTGGAAATAGGCGGCTATTCATTCGAATCAATTTTCCATTGATTTCAAGTTAGCTTATTTTTTGACAAAAAAGCCGGCCTTCGCGCCGGCTTGTCCTTCTCCCACATGTCTACCGTTTTCGGTAACGGCGCGTGGCTTGTCCGTATGCCGATTCGCGGTTTCGCGACCTTTCTCTTTCTACTTGGTCTGATTCGTCTTTCCGATCGCTGCGATGCGACAGGGAATTAGATGCTAGCCTGGTTCCAAATTGCGCAGGTTACTCCGCAGCAAGGAGCAATTGCCGAATGACCCGTATCTTTATCCCGTAGCCCCTGCAGCTATAATGGTGCTTGAACAGAGCATTTGTCTCAACCGAGCGCTGAGAAAACGCGGATGGATTTGCACGGCGTTACGATATAATCACCAAGCAAAACCCACTGGAATATGGATCAGCTTTTTTGCATTGCCGCACAATGTCTGCACGAAAAAGACGTCGAACGGAAATTACGCTTGACGCATCGCGCCGCACAATCGGCAAAGGCCGGTAACTTATCATTCGACAACGAAGGAGACGTGCTCGCGATCGATTCGGCGGTTTTTCCCGATCGGCCCATTTTGTTGGCTCCGAAAGACATGCCGCATCGCAGACTCACCAGTGTCGAAGGCAAAGCGGCATTTTTTCATGCTTTAGCTCATATCGAGTTTGTCGCCATCTATCTTGCTTGGGATATTGTTTACCGGTTTCGCGGGCTACCCGAGCAGTTTTATCGGGACTGGTTGCGGGTTGCCGATGAGGAGGCTCACCACTTTGCTATGCTGCGCGAACACTTACAGTCGTTGGGCTACGATTATGGAGAGTTTCCCGCCCATGGGGGATTATGGGATCATGCAAAATCTACCGAGGGAGATCTGTTCGCCCGTTTGGCGCTGGTCCCCAGATGTCTTGAGGCGAGGGGGTTGGATGTTACGCCGGCGATGATAGACAAATTCAAACAGGCCGGCGATGAAATCGAGGTGACGATACTCTCCAAGATTCTCGAGGATGAGGTTGGACACGTCGCGCTGGGCTCATATTGGTTTAAATATTTTTGCCGTCAACAGGGTTTCGATCCGGAAAAACGGTACCGGGAATTAATCGGAAAATATTTTCAAGGCAAACCGAAAGGGCCTTTTAACCGAGAAATGCGTATAATTGCCGGATTCTCTAACGTTGAAATCGATTGGCTGGAAAGTGGAACAGATGAGTAGAAAAGCGGTTTTCAATTATCCGTTGTTTGCGATGGGGTTTAGGGCTTTTTTCGCATTGGCTGGTTTGTCCGCCCTACTGTTGATTGCAGTATGGACTTCGATTTTCGATGGTTCCTTGAAAACGGATAATTATTTTTCTTCGACGTACTGGCACGCCCACGAGATGTTACTGGGGTATTCGGTGGCCGTGATCGCGGGTTTTTTGTTGACCGCGGTCAAAAACTGGACCGGTATCCAGGCCGTCAGCCACAACCAACTTGCTGCGCTGTTTTTCTTATGGATTTATGGACGCGTCGTGCCGTTTTATTCCGAATTGCTGCCCGATCCACTGATCGCGGCCGTCGATTTTTCTTTTTTGCCGCTGTTGGTTGTTTTTGTGACTCAACCGATCTTGCAATCAAAGCAATTCCAACATCTGATTTTTGTCGGTTTGTTGCTTGCGATGACCGCTGGAAACGGCATGATGCATAGCGAAATTCTCGGGTACAGCGAAAATACCGCGGCCGATGGATTGTATCTGGTCGTTGCGATCATTATTGGCATGATATTGGTTATCGCCGGTCGAATTTTTCCTTTTTTTACCGAACGCGGTTTGAAGGGTGTTATCGCCATCAGAAATCCTGCGTTGGATTGGCTGGCTGTTGTTGCGTCGTTGCTTGTATTTGCGTTACTGCTTGCCGGTGTGGCGGGCGGATACCTGATGTCGGCCGCGGTCGTCGCTTTGATGTTGAACGTGGTTCGTGCGGCGGGGTGGTACGATACCCGTATTTGGTATGTTCCCTTGTTATGGGTGCTATATACAGGGTATGCCTGGGTTATGTTAGGTTTTGGGCTGCTCGGCCTTTCGGCCTATGGGATCGTTTCTCCGACCCAAGCGATGCATGCCTTCACCGTAGGCGGCATCGGCGTGTTGACCCTAGGGATGATGGCGCGGGTAGCACTGGGTCATACCGGGCGGGCGCTTCGTGTCTCCAACGTTATGGCGTTGGCCTTCGTTCTGATCAATGTGGCGGCGCTGTTTCGCTCGCTTCTGCCGGCTTTATTTCCTGATTGGTACGGCAGTCTGATCCTGATTTCGACCTATTGCTGGCTGGCGTCGTTTTCTCTGTTTGTGCTGTATTACAGTCCTATTCTGACTGCGCCTCGAATCGACGGGCAAGAAGGCTAAATGTAAATGTACGGGGTGGGCATTGTGCAGCTGCCCACCCATGCGGCATCAATGAACGCTATAGTGCGATTCGATGTATTTTTCCACTAATTCTTGAAATTCTTCGGCGATCTTGTCGCCTTTCAATGTTACCGTCTTAACGCCGTCTTCATAAACCGGAGCAACCGGAGATTCTCCGGTACCGGGCAAACTGATGCCGATATTGGCATTTTTGCTTTCTCCGGGCCCGTTGACCACACAGCCCATGACGGCGACTTCCATCGCTTCCACGCCTTTGTATTTGTGTTTCCAGACAGGCATTTGGGCGCGCAGGAAAGCTTGAATGTCCTGGGCCAGGCGTTGAAAATAGTCGCTGGTCGTACGTCCGCAACCGGGGCAAGCGATCACCATCGGGGTGAACGAGCGAAAGCCCATGCTCTGCAATAGCTCCTGGGCAACCACGACTTCCTTGGTTCTGGCGCTACCCGGTTCCGGTGTCAGCGAGATGCGAATCGTATCCCCGATGCCTTGTTGCATCAGAACGGCAAGTGCGGCCGATGAGGAAACGATGCCTTTCGAGCCCATGCCGGCCTCGGTCAAACCGAGATGCAGTGCGTAATCGCAACGCTCGGACAAATTTTCATAGATGCTGATGAGCTCCTGTACGTTACTAATTTTACAAGATAAAATAATTTTGTCTTTGCCGAGCCCGTATTCGTGGGCTTTAGCGGCGCTTTCCAACGCCGACAGAACGATCGCTTCTCGGGTGATCGCGGACAGTTCTTGCGGATTCGGTTGCTGCCGGTTTTCGTCCAGCAGCCGGGTCAATACGGATTGGTCGAGGCTGCCGCCGTTCACGCCAATTCGTACCGGTTTGTCGTAGCGGCACGCGAATTCGATCATTTGCTGAAATTGCGGGTCCCGAT
The DNA here is from genome assembly GCA_050305675.1 of Methylococcaceae bacterium. GTDB lineage: Bacteria > Pseudomonadota > Gammaproteobacteria > Methylococcales > Methylomonadaceae > Methylomarinum. Next base: position 8,441 of record JBNLFT010000033.1, on the reverse strand, counting down.
TCTTGCCGCGTCCGACATTTCCGGGATTGATACGGAATTTGCTCAAGGCTTGGGCGCAATCGGGGTATTTTTCCAGCAATTTGTGCCCGTTGAAATGAAAATCGCCGATAATGGGCACCTTATAGCCTTGTTGATCCAGTCTGTTTCTGATCTCCGGTACTGCCTTTGCAGCCTCTTCGGTATTAACTGTTACTCTGACCAGTTCGGAACCCGCGGTAGAAAGTTCTACGATTTGTTGAACCGTTCCGTCGACATCCGCGGTATCGGTATTGGTCATCGACTGGACGACAATTGGAGCGCCGCCGCCGACTTTAATATCACCGACCAAGACCTGTTGTGTTTGTTTTCTCGGGCTCATTGACATGATAAAAATTATTCAATAAATACGAAGTTAACTGAAAGAATGATGCTGAATTTACTATAATTCAATGGCTGAAATTATACTCCATATGGAATAGACAAAAGAGTTAAATTGTGAGGATAAATTATTTTTCCGACATCCACCTTGAATTCGGCGAATTGGAAAAGCCGGAAAACGATGCCGACCTGGTTATTGCCGCTGGCGATATCGGAGTTTACAAACAGGGCGTGGAGTGGCTTAAGTCACTACGTAAGAAAGTGGTCTATGTGGCCGGAAATCATGAATTTTATTCCTGCGAATACAAAGACACTATCGCCGCTATACGGGAAGAATGCGAGGGCAGCGACATCGTTTTTCTGGAAAACGAAGAATGGATTTTTCAGGAGGTGCGCTTTTTAGGATGCACAATGTGGACCGATCTGTTTTCCGAAGGTGATGAAAAAGCGGCTGCGTTGGGTAAGTCATTGAACGATTTCAGGAAAATATCATATACGGATGGGGCGTTCAATCAAGAGATATTCACCGATTTATACCATCGGTCGAGATTTTGGTTGACCGAGCAATTGAAAAAGCCGTTTGCCGGGAAGACAGTGGTTATCACTCACCATGCTCCAACCGAATGGAGTTGGAACGATTCTCCGACTGCGTTGAAGAAGTTAGCATATTGCAATGATTTAAAAGAGCTTTTCCACGAATACGAAATCTCGGCTTGGTTTCATGGCCACGTCCACAGCCTAGGCGACTACCGTATCTCTGGCGCCCGTATCCTCAGCAATCCGAGGGGTTATTTTGGCCGCAAGTTGGTCGACCAGTTCGACGTGAATAAGTGCGTCGACATTTGACGGAAAATCCTCCTGGCCATGCTGGCTTCGGCTTCTTGTCGTCGGAACGGGCTCTCATCGCCAACATATTTCATTACCCGGTTGGCACGAACGACCATGCAGTCGGGCTTCGCTTTGTTCGTGGCAGGCGGTTCTTTTGACGATCGGGGTCAGGCGTGCCGCGGTCCGATGCACTTCCATTTTTTGTTCATGATCGGCTCTCGTTTAATTGCGTTAATGCGCCTAATTCGAGGGTGAGGAGAATCGATGATTGGTGCAACAAGTGCCCGTTTTTTGCTTCCTAAACAGAAATAGACTATTGGCAAATAGCATCCGAGTGGTGTTTGTCTCGCTGACTCGACTCGCTTTACCCCCGACCTAAAAATCGAATCGGCCGTTGCCGCTTTTAGTCGGTTCGAGCCAACGCAGGCCGTATCATGCGCTGCAAGCCGGTTTCCGGGTTACCCAGAAAGGGCTGACAAGGCACTGATTTTCAATTATTCCTTGACGTCGATAGGGAGTTTTCGCTATTTGCGCTACCTCCGTTAATTTGTTCAGGGAATGCGGTTCTCGCCTGGTTCGGATGTCCCCAATTGACGTTGAGAATGCTGTTAAGTTGTGGTGTAATACCCGAGTTTTTATGTCTAGAAGTGCCTCTTGTTATTGCGGTAGTTGGCGAGAGGGTTGTTAGCTGCAACTTGTCTGGAGAGCAGGCTTATTCACTATGCAATTTACGATTAAAGAAGGTTTGGACGTGCCCATTTCGGGTGGCCCCGAACAGAAAATAAGCAAGGGTAACAAGATTAATTCAGTCGCCGTCCTGGGGATGGATTACGTGGGCCTGAAACCAAAAATGATGGTCGCAGAGGGCGATGCGGTGAAATTGGGGCAGGTGCTGTTTACCGATAAACAAAACCCGGGAGTCAATTTTACTGCGCCGGGAGCCGGAGTGATTAAAGCCATTAATCGTGGCGCCAGAAGGGTTCTGCAGTCCGTCGTTATCGAATTGAAGGGAAGCGACAAAGTGACGTTCGGCAAATTCAAGGAGTCCGACTTGGCGACTTTGAACGCCGAGCAAGTTAAAGAAAATCTGCTTAATTCGGGGTTATGGACGTCCTTTCTGACCCGCCCTTATGGAAAAATTCCCGCTGCGGACAGTTTTCCGCATTCGATTTTCGTCACCGCAATCGATACTCGTCCGCTTGCCGCCGACCCGTCGGTCATTATCAAAGAAAGGGCGGCCGATTTTCTGAACGGGCTGACCGTGATTTCCAGGTTGACCGAGGGAAAAACCTACCTGTGCAAGGCTGACGGCGCGGACGTGCCGGCGAACGATTCGGTACAGGTGGCTGAATTTTCCGGCCCGCATCCAGCCGGTTTGCCGAGCACGCATATTCATTTTATCGATCCGGTTCATGCCGAAAAAATGGTGTGGCATATCGACTATCAGGCGGTGATGGCTATCGGTTCGTTGTTTACGACCGGAGAGCTCAACGTCGAACGCGTCGTCTCGCTGGCCGGCCCCACGGTTAAGAAACCGCGCCTGGTACGTAGCCGCGTCGGTGCAAATACCAATGAACTGGTGGCCGGGGAACTCGATTCGGCCGTGGAAAGCCGTGTCGTTTCCGGGTCCGTGTTGTACGGCCATGAAGCGCACGATTGGGCGGCATTTCTCGGCTGTTATAGCAATCAGATCTCGGTATTGAAAGAAGGTCGGGAACGCGAGCTGTTCGGCTGGATTGTGCCCGGACAAGACAAATATTCGGCGATGAACGTCTACCTTTCCAGTCGCGACAGAAACAGCGACCGCCTGTTTCCGCTGACCACCGATAAGAACGGCAGCAACAGGGCGATCGTTCCGGTAGGCGTTTTTGAAACGGTAATGCCGATGGATATTTTAGCGACTCCGCTATTGAAAGCATTGGTAGTGGGCGATACCGATCAGGCGCAAGCGTTGGGCTGTTTGGAGCTGGACGAGGAAGACGTCTCCTTGTTCACCTTCGTGGACCCCGGCAAGCACGACTTCGCACCGGTGCTGAGAGCGAATTTAACTAAAATTGAGAAGGAAGGATAAATGTCGGCTAGAGACTTTTTAGATCGTATAGAGCCGCATTTTACAAAGGGTGGTCGGTTGGAAAAGTATTACGGTCTCTATGAGATGGTTGATACTTTCCTGTACACGCCATCCGATGTAACGCGCGGTAAAACCCATATTCGCGACGGAAACGATCTGAAGCGAACCATGACCTTCGTCGTCATCGCCACGTTTTTTTGTATCTTGATGGCAATGTACAACACCGGCTATCAAGCAAACTTGGCTATGGAAGCCATGGGGCTCGAAAAAGCGAACAGTTGGCGGAGCATACCGATGATGCTGTTCGGTTACAACCCGATGAACCCGCTTTCAAATTTCGTGCACGGGGCTCTCTATTTTCTGCCGATTTACATCGTGACTTTGGCGGTAGGGGGCTTGTGGGAAGTGTTGTTCGCGACCGTACGCGGCCATGAAGTGAACGAAGGCTTCTTGGTTTCTTCGATGCTGTATACCTTGATCATGCCGCCCGATATGCCGTTGTGGCAAGTTGCCCTGGGCATTTCCTTCGGTATCGTGATCGGAAAGGAAGTTTTTGGCGGCACCGGGAAAAACTTTTTAAATCCAGCTCTGACCGGGCGCGCTTTCTTGTATTTCGCATATCCGGCTTCTATTTCCGGCGACTCGGTTTGGGTCGGGGTCGACGGTTACACGATGGCGACTCCGTTAGGACTGGCGGCGCAAGGCGGCCTGGATGCGGTACACGATGGCGGCTATGGTTGGTTCCAATCTTTTATGGGATTCATGCCCGGCTGCTTGGGTGAAACGTCGACATTGGCGATCATGATCGGTGCGGCGTTTTTGTTGTATACCCGCGTGGCTTCTTACCGCATCATGGCCGGCGTGTTGCTCGGCATGGTTGCGACGTCCGTATTGTTCAACACGATCGGTAGCGAAACCAATCCGATGTTCGCTTTCCCCTGGTACTGGCATTTGACCGTCGGCGGTTTCGCCTTCGGCATGGTTTATATGGCGACCGATCCGGTCAGTGCGGCAATGACCAACACCGGTCGTTGGATTTTCGGATTTTTGGTTGGTGCGATGACCGTCCTAATTCGTGTAGTCAATCCGGCTTTCCCAGAAGGCATCATGTTGGCTATATTGTTTTCGAACATGTTTGCCCCGATTATCGATTACTTCGTCGTGCAGGCAAATATCAGAAGAAGGATAAAGCGTCATGTCTAATGGAAATCTAAAAGAGCGGTTGGAAAACTGCGAACACTATCAAAAGTTTAACGCCTATAAAGAAAAGGTTCTGGCGTTAAGCAACGACAGTCTTGAAAAAACCATTGCTGTGGCTCTGTCGTTGTGCTTCGTCTGCGCGATATTGGTGTCTTTTGCGGCGGTTGCCTTAAGACCTCTACAGGCGACCAATAAAGCCATGGATATGAAAAAGAATATCCTGGAGGTCGCCGGCCTTCTGACCGATGAGGCCAATATCCATCAGGAGTTCGCGGACAAAATCGAGGAGAAACTGGTCGATATCGAGACCGGCGATTACGTCGAGGCGATGGATCCGGCGCAGTACGATCAGCGCAAAGCGGCGAAAGATCCGGCCCAGAACGTCAAGATTCCTGCGGACAAAGACATTGCCAGCATCAGAACCAAGGCGAAAATCGCCAAAGTTTATCTGGTCAAAGACGGCGGTTCGATCCAGTCGATCATCCTCCCGGTTCACGGCTACGGGCTGTGGTCTACGATGTATGGTTTTCTGGCGCTGGAAGCCGACGGCCAAACCGTCAAGAGCATTAACTTCTACGACCAGGCGGAAACGCCGGGACTGGGGGGCGAAGTCGTTAATCCGAATTGGCGCGCATTATGGCAGGGCAAAAAGGTTTATAACGAGGCCGGCGAACCGGTTCTGGCTTTGGTTAAAGGCTCGGTCGATCCGTCCAGGCCCGGCTCCGAATACAAAGTCGACGGTTTGGCGGGTGCGACGTTGACCAGTAAGGGCGTCAGCAACTTAATCAAATACTGGATGAGTGCGGAAGGTTTTGCGCCTTATTTGGAAAAGATCAGGACCAATGGTTAGGAGTTCATCATGAGTGCTGTTATATCTAGCGAAACTAAAAAAGTTCTAACCACGCCGTTGGTTAATAACAACCCGATCACGGTGCAGATGTTGGGCATCTGTTCGGCGTTGGCGGTAACCTCGCAAATGTCCACCTCGTTGATCATGGCGATCGCGTTGACCTCGGTCACCGCGTGTTCCAGCGCCGCGATCAGCGCGATCAGAAACCATATTCCCAGTAGTATTCGCATTATCGTGCAGATGACGATCATCGCGTCGCTGGTAATCGTAGTCGATCAAATTCTGAAGGCGTTTGCCTATGAAATCAGTAAGCAGTTATCGGTCTTTGTCGGCTTGATTATCACTAACTGTATCGTGATGGGGCGGGCCGAGGCCTACGCGATGAAAAATCCGCCATTGGCGAGTTTTATCGACGGCATCGGCAACGGTTTGGGTTACAGCTTGATTCTGGTCATCGTTGCATTTTTCCGCGAACTGTTGGGATCGGGAAAATTATTGGGCGTTGAGGTGTTTCAATTGACTAAAGACGGCGGCTGGTACGATCCGAACGGTTTGATGCTGCTGCCACCGAGTGCGTTTTTCATCATCGGACTGATCATCTGGGTTTTCCGGCAATGGAAACCGGAACAGGTCGAACACCAGGATTTCCAGATCATGGACATTGCACACGGCGAAGGAGGGCACCACTAATGAACGCATACGTCAGTCTTTTTGTTAAGGCGGTTTTCGTTGAAAACCTGGCCTTGGCCTTTTTCCTCGGGATGTGTACTTTCCTGGCGGTGTCGAAAAAAATCTCGACGGCGATGGGTTTGGGTATCGCGGTATTGATCGTACAGGCGATTACGGTTCCGGTGAACAACATCATTTATCATACGTTGCTAAAAGAAGATGCGCTGTCTTGGATGGGAGTCAGCGGCGTGGATTTGAGCTTTTTGGCTCTGCTCAGCTGTATCGGTATGATTGCCGCGTTAGTGCAGATCCTGGAAATGGTATTGGATAAATTCTTTCCAGCTCTATACCATGCGTTGGGCGTATTCTTGCCGCTAATCACGGTAAACTGTGCGATCCTCGGCGGCAGCTTGTTCATGATCGAGCGCGATTACGACCTGGGCGAAAGTTTGGTATACGGTGTAGGCAGCGGTTTCGGATGGGCGTTGGCGATCACCGTGATGGCCGGGGTGCGCGAGAAACTAAAATACAGCGATATTCCGGCTGGGTTGCAAGGCTTGGGTATCACCTTTATTACCGCAGGTCTGATGTCGCTCGGCTTCATGGCCTTTTCTGGAATCCAACTATAGGAAGGTTTAGTAATGCTTGAAATTGCATTAGGCGTAATATTTTTCACGGTGATCGTGATTGCGCTGGTATTTATTATTATCGGTGCGAAAAGCAAACTGGTGGCTTCCGGGGATGTCGAAGTTCTGATCAATAGCGAGAAGAAAATCCATGTGCCGGTCGGTTCCAAGCTGTTAACGGCCCTGGCCAACAACAAGTTGTTCGTGCCTTCGGCGTGCGGTGGCGGCGGTACTTGCGCGCAATGCCGGGTCAAGGTCTACAAAGGCGGGGGCGAGATTTTGCCGACCGAATTGTCGCACATCACCAAACGCGAAGCCGCCGAGGGCGAGCGGCTGTCTTGTCAGGTGACGGTGAAACACGACATGGAAATCGAAGTCGAAGACAGCGTGTTCGGCGTCAAGAAATGGGAATGTACCGTCAAATCCAACGACAACGTTGCGACCTTCATTAAGGAGCTGGTACTGGAGTTGCCAAAGGGCGAGGCGATAAATTATCGCGCCGGTGGTTACATACAAATCGAATGTCCGCCGCACGTCTCGCGTTACAAAGATATGGATATCGCCCAGGAGTACCGCGAGGATTGGGACAAGTACAATCTGTGGCGTTACGTGTCCGAGGTTAAGCAGCCGGCGCTGCGCGCCTATTCAATGGCGTCTTATCCGGAAGAAAAGGAAATCATGTTGAACGTGCGTATCGCGACGCCTCCTCCCGGGGCACCCGATAGCGTACCCCCTGGCGTGATGTCGTCGTACATCTTCAACCTGAAACCGGGCGACAAGGCGATTGTGTCGGGGCCGTACGGTGAATTTTTTGCCAGAGACACCGATGCGGAAATGATTTTTGTCGGCGGCGGTGCCGGTATGGCGCCGATGCGTTCGCATATTTTCGATCAACTGCGGCGGTTGAAATCGAAGCGCAAGATGACGTTCTGGTACGGCGCTCGGAGCAAACGCGAGATGTTCTATGTCGAGGATTTCGACATGCTGGCGGCCGAAAACGACAACTTCGAATGGCATGTGGCCTTGTCCGATCCGTTACCGGAGGATAATTGGACCGGTTACACGGGATTCATTCACAATGTGTTGTTCGAACAATACATCAAGAACCATCCGGCGCCGGAAGATTGTGAATACTATCTATGCGGACCGCCGATCATGAACTCTTCGGTGATCAACATGCTGGTGGAAAACGGTGTTGAAAGAGAAAACATCATGTTGGACGATTTCGGCGGCTAATTCGGTTTTACTGCCGTACGTTTAATGGGTATAAGATCCAACAAACGGGGAGCAGGATTGATCCTGCTTCTCGTTTTTTTATTTTGCGGCTGCGACATGCCGCACAATTCGAACAAACCTTATCCGTTTCACTATGCCGGTGGAACGATGGGCACCAGTTTCAGCATCAAGGTCAGTCGTCTTCCCGAGTTGGTGAGCAACGACGTTCTGCGAGAGCAGATCGATGCGTTATTGGCGACGCTCAACGGACAAATGTCCACCTATTTGCCCGACTCCGAACTTTCCCGGTTTAACAACAGTCAATCGATCGAATGGCAGGCCATTTCATCGGCTTTGTTTGACGTATTGGCCGAAGCGAAGAAGGTCCACGAACAATCGCGCGGCGCATTCGACGTTACTGTCGGGCCGTTGGTCAATCTGTGGGGATTCGGTCCCGATCCAATGACGTTTGTCGCTCCGGCGGATGAACAGATCGCGGCGAAATCGTTGATCGTCGGTTCGAAACATCTGTGGCTGAATCCGGAAGATCAGGCGATTAGAAAGGATATTCCCGGCCTGTACCTGGACTTATCGGCGTTGGCCAAGGGCTATGCGGTTGACCGTG
>JBNLFT010000032.1:0-20897 GCA_050305675.1 Methylococcaceae bacterium | reverse complement strand
TCAGATCTGGTGGTTGAGGAGGACGAGTGCGTGTATATGCGAACCATCGAGGGACTGATGAAGGTCGACGTAATCTATCGTCGTATCGACGACGAGTTCCTTGATCCCGAGACGTTTAAAGAGGATTCGGTGCTGGGCGTCCCGGGATTGATGCGCGCATGGCGGGCCGGCAATGTGGCATTGGCGAACGCGCCAGGCGCCGGCGTCGCCGACGACAAAGTGGTCTACGCCTATGTCCCGGAAATGATTCGATATTACTTGAATGAAGAAGCGCTGTTGCCGAATGTGCCGACCTATTTATGTTCCGATCCCGAGCAGCTGAACTATGTCATGCAGCATCTGGACGAGCTGGTGGTTAAACCCGCCAATGAGTCGGGCGGCTACGGAATGCTGATCGGTCCCCACGCGACGTCGAAACAGCTTGCGGCCTTCCGCGAAGTGGTCAAGAAAAATCCCCGCAATTATATCGCCCAGCCTACCTTGAACATTTCGACCTCGCCAACGCTGTGCAACGATAAGTTGGAACCCCGCCATGTCGATTTGCGGCCTTTTATACTGCAGGGCGAGGATATATTCGTGACCGCAGGGGGCCTGACCAGGGTGGCGATGAAAAAGGGCTCTTTGGTCGTCAACTCCTCGCAAGGCGGAGGCAGCAAAGATACTTGGATTATTAATATGGAGGGATGCTGATGTTATCCCGCTCGGCAGAACGAATTTACTGGTTGGCGCGTTATTTGGAACGAACCGAAAACGCGGCCCGTTTAATCAGCGTCTACATGAATCTGTTGATGGATTTACCCAAAGGGGTGGAAATGGGGTGGCCACAATTGATTCGTATCAACGGTTGCGAAGCGCAGTTTTACGAGCATTATAAGGCGGCTAGCGAACGCAGCGTGGCGAAGTTCTTGCTGGTGGACGACGATAACCCCAGCTCGATTTACTCGTCGCTGAGTTTCGCCCGGGAAAACATGCGCACCACACGAGAACTGCTGCCGGACGAAGCGTGGGAACAGGTCAACGAAATGTATCTGTTTGCCAAGAACAATTTGGATTCGGTGACCAATCGCCGCGGCAGAGTCATTTTTCTGAACGAAATCATGGAGGGTTGCCAGCGCTTTACCGGGTTGCTGTCGGGCTATATGAGCCATAATGCCCCGTACCGGTTCATCCGTTTGGGCCGGAATATCGAGCGCGCCGATATGAGCAGCCGGATACTGGAATTGGCGACGATGTTGCTCTCCGAGTCGCGCAGCCATGAAATGCGCCAGTATGAAAGTATTTTATGGATGAATATCTTGCAGACCCTCAATGCCCTGTTGATGTACCGACAACATGTCGGCAGCAGGATCAAGGGCGACGATGTATTGAATTATTTGTTGCGCGATACCGCCTTGCCCCGAGCGATCGCTTGTTGCATACACGAAATGGCGGACGCGGTCAGTTTATTGCCTAATCACGGCGAGTTGCCGGAAAAACTGGTCGAGCTGGATAATTACGTGCAAAGCGTCGATACCCAAAAAACGACCCAAACCCAATTGCGTACCATTTTGGACGACTTGCAGAGTCGTCTGGCAAGCCTGCATAACGATATATCGCAAAACTGGTTCCTCGCCCAGGAACAGGCGCAGTTGCAGCTTATGGAAGGGTGATCCGAATCTACCAAGGCCGCTCCGGCCTATTTGTATTTCCGCCGTTGTCTATCCCGGGCCGTGGTCCGGCGCGCTCGATAGCGCTTTGCTCGAAACACTCTGCTTCTTTCGCACAAGAACGCTAGCCCGGATATTTCATGAAGGGAACGGAATTTCTGGAAAATCGGGCGAAGAAGTTTGGACAAACATCACGAATGCCAGAGCCAGCTCTGGCTTGAGTGATTTTGTTCAAGATTCGAAGTCCGATTGTTCAGAAAACCATTCAGGCACAAACTGTACCCAATAGACATGAGTCATATCAGACCTAAGACATTGGCTTTAAGTCCTTATTTCAAATAGTAAGGCCGCCCGCCTTTGTGAAATATCCGGGCTAGCCCGTATCTTTCACGAAGGGAATGAAATATGCGGGTGAAACAGTCCTGCCGGAGGGCCGATCGACGGCGATCGCGTTGCAAGCGGAATGCGTTATATCCCTCATCACTACGTCAAATCACTTAAATTATATCGGGTATTGCGCCGTGTTTCGGTGCGCCGAAAAATGCGCCAATCCAGTAACGACAAGGCATTGAGGATGCTGGCCCGCGTTTTGCTCTTGCTGTGCTATCTAAACGTATGCCGCAGGGCTTTGGACGCAACGAAATGCATTACCCCGAATTAGATAGCTTTCTCAAAGAACGCGCCATAAGGAAAGGCCGCCGCGATTCTTTTTCGATCGGCGATAGTGTTCGCCGCCACTCGTCCGCAGCGGTTTCGGCGGCATTTTGAATGTTAACGTCATCGTTGTTCATCGTTCCCGAACATGTCAATCGGGATAAAGCGCCTTGGCGATTTTCTTCACCTCGCATCTCGTCGATTGTCGGGTCTGTCGCTCCATTCGAATCGGTTACCGTTTTTCAATCATAATGAGCCGTTTTTCCTTACTTCGCGCCGGTCTCGCCTGGCGGATGATCGTTGCCGTATTTTTTGGCGTTGTTGCCGCATTGGCTGTTGCAGACGACGATAGCTACCTGATCAACAAAGGAGATAAATTAAGAGTCGACGTCTGGCAGGAGGAAAATTTACGCATGGAAGTGTTGGTCTCTCCGGACGGGACGATTTCCTTTCCGCTGATCGGCATCGTGCCCGCTGCCGGCAAGACGCTCGCCGGCTTGCGGGAAGTTATCCGTAACCGGCTCGACGAATACATACCGTCGCCCGAAGTCAATGTCACCCTGCTTGCACTCGAGGGGAATGTGATCTATATCCTGGGCGAAGTCGCCCGGCCCGGCCCCTATATCATGTTGAAGGATTTACAGGTCATACAGGCGTTAAGTTTGGCCGGCGGATTAACCCCCTTTGCCTCCAAGGACGAGATACACATTGTTCGGAAGACCAAGGACGGCCGATTTCAATCGATTCCCTTCGATTACAGTGATGTGGAGGATGGGGATAACCTAGATACCAATATTCCGCTGCAAAGCGGCGATACCGTGATCGTTCCCTGATGAGCCGGTTAACGAAACAATGCGCGGCGCGGGGAAAGCTTGTCTTATCGGTTTATTGGTTATGCTGAGCGCGAACCGGGCTGGCGCCGACGAATGGAATTTGTCGGGCGCGGTAAACCAGGGCGTCGAGTACGACGACAACATCAACATGAGCTCCGACGCCGCCGCGGTGTTCGGATATTTGCTGCGCCCGAGTTTGCTTGCAAACTGGAGTACGGCGCGCAGTGAAATCGCGGTTAACGGGCGCGCCGACCTGCGTCGTTACGACGATAGGCGGTGGGACTGCGATAATTTTACGTTGGGCATGGAGCAGCATTATATCGGGAAGACCCATGATTTCTTGCTGCCGTTCGAGTACGCGCAAAACTGCAGCTATTCTCGACAGGATGCGGATACCGGCGTCTTGGTGCCTAATAGTACGTCGGAACGCTACGACATCTCCCCCAGCTGGAGTTGGGACTGGTCGGCGCGCAGCAAGCTGACGTTTGGCGCATCCTATAACCAAACCCTTTATACAAACGGAGCGGGCGGCAATATCGGAGCGGGCTCGGCGAACTTCAGCGACAACAGGAGTTACAGTCTTAACGTGTCGGAGCAGTATCTGTGGACGCGTCGGCTGTCGTCGACCCTCAGCCTGTTTGCGGCGCGTAGCGAGTTCGACAACGCACAGCGTTCCACCAGCCAAAACGTCTACGGATTTCAACTCGCCGGACAATATGCGATCAGCCGGATGTGGTCCGTGAGCGGCGGGCTCGGATTAAGGTGGGTCCAGCTCCCGGCGGCATTGACCGGTAGCGCCGGGGATTCGCTGCAACGGACCGAAGTGGCCAATCTGGCGCTGGATTACACAGGGCGGCGGTCGAATTTCGTCGCCGACTTTTCGCGTACCGTCAGTCCCAGCGCCTTCGGTCAGGTATTCGAATACAACGCATTCAGTATTAGCTACCGTCGGAACATCGATAGGACGCTGGCGTTTAATTTACGCGCCTCGTTTCAACAGAACGAAGCGGTTGGACAGAGTCAGATTTCGGCCTCTCAGCAGCGCCGCTATTATTCGCTGTCGCCGCAATTAAGCTGGAATTTTGCCCGCGATTGGCAGTTGACCGCCAGCTATCGTTACCGGCTTCAGCAATACTCCAGCGATGGCGGGAGCGCGGCGCTTAGCGGCACCCGCGATTCCAACGCGATAATGCTGCATGTCAATTACGACTGGGACGGATTGCGTGTTTCCGGTTCACGGCCGGTCGATTGACGATGGAGCAAGAAAACGTCAAGACAGTCGCCGAATATTTTGAGAGCGTTTATCGGCGGAAAGAGTTGTTGCTGATTGTATTTCTGACGGTCGGTTTTTTGAGTTTCGTCCTGGCGATGAAGTTGCCGCCGGTTTTCCGTTCCTACGCCACCATTTTGATCGAGGATCAACAGATTCCAAGAACCATGGTCGAGACGACAATCACCGATTTCGCGGATAAGCGAATCGAGTTAATCAAACAGCGGGTCATGACCAGGGACCGGATTCTTTCCATTATCCAGAAACACAAACTATATCTGGAGGAACGCAACAAACTGGTTCCCAGCGAATTGGTCAAGCAGTTTCAGGAGGACGCCGAAATTTCGATGATTTCGGCGGACGTTCTCGATCCGCAACGCGGCGCCGGGAAAGCGACCATCGCCTTTACGATCGCGTTTAACGATGGCAACCCGCTACTGGCGCAGGCGGTTGCCAACGAACTGGTCAGTTTGTTCTTGAACGAAAACACCCGTACCCGCACCCAGCGCGCGGCAAAGACCACCGATTTCCTAAAAGAGGAGGCGAACAAGTTAAAAAAGGAAATCGAGGGGTTCGAGACCCAGATCATGGACTTTAAAGCCAAACACGGCAACAGCTTGCCGGAAATGCTGCCCACCAATCTGGCGGCACTCGATCGGGCCGGAGAGGCCTTGCGGCAAACGGACAGCGATATTCGTATTGCTCGGGACCGTATCGCCTACTTAGGCGAATCGTTGTACCAGGCCAAACAGGAGCTTCCCGCACCGCAAGCAGGAAAACCTCTTAACCGGGACGAACAGCTCAGATTGCTGAAGGCCGAGTACATCCATCTCAGTTCGCTCTACACGGCCAGGCATCCCGATACGTTGCGGGTCAAAAGACAGATCGAAAATCTCGATCCCGAATTTAGCGGGGAACCCGACCGCGAGGATATTCGCCGGCAGTTGGACGACGCCGAAACGGAGCTGGCCCGGTTAAGGGACAAATATGCCGAAAACCATCCGGACGTACTCACCCAGCGGCAGCTGGTTGCCAATCTGGCCCGGCAAGCCGAGCAGGCCAGCACTTCGCAGGCCATAGGCGAGGAACCGCTTGCCGAGGGTAGCGCGCACTATGTTTCCCTTGTCGGGCAGTTAAGGACGTCCGAGCACGAACTGGCTCACCTGCAAAAGTTGAAGGAGGAATTCCGCACCCGGATCGAGCAACTGCAAAGCGATATCGACAGGACGCCGCTGGTGGAAAAGGAGTATCAGGAATTACTGCGGATGCGCCAGGCCAGCATCAATAAATTCGCCGAGCTCGAAGCCAAATACCGGGAAGCGAAACTGGCGCAGACGCTCGAAGAGGAACAAAAAGGCGAGACGTTCACCATCATCGAGCCGCCGATTGCGCCGGATAAACCCGACAAACCGAATCGGAAAAAAATCATCGTCATGGGTCTGGGCATGGGGTTGGCGCTGGGTCTGGCGTTGACGGCGTTACTGGAGATGTTGCACGAAGTGGTGCGCGGACCGAAGGCCCTGGAACGTCTTACCGGTCTGCAGCCGATCGTCGTCATACCCTATATCGACAACCCGCAGGACGTTGTCCGGAGGAAAAAACGCACCAAGGCGATCTGGTCTTTGTCGCTGCTGACGATGATTGCGGCAGTCGTGCTGACCCATTTTTTCGTGATGCCGCTGGAACACATATGGGCCAAGGCATTATTCAAGCTGGGACGGCTGTGACCGTTATTATCCGGTCCGCCTGGCAACGTTTTCGCAGCCCGCGCCCGCCTATAGGCGAAGTTCGGCGCGGGGCGAGCGGCGGACGGCATTATCGAGCAGTTTTTATGGGACATAAACAGTGAACATCACCAGCGATCGGCAGCAGATTTTCCAATCGATAACCTACACCCGCACCCGCAGGATTCCGGTGGCGGCCGAGGTCATGCGGGAGCGCAGGCTCGTTATGGGAATGAAAAACGATCCGCATGCCGCCGTTTTCCGTCTGCTGCGCACCAATGTGCTCAAGCAATTGCGGGATAACAATTGGTCCAGTCTGGCTATCGTGGGGGCGGCGCCGGAATGCGGAAAAACCTTCGTCACCGCCAATCTAGGCATCGCACTGGCGATGGAGGTGAACCAGACCGTATTGATGGTAGATGTCGACCTGAAAAATCCGGAACTCGGATGGTACTTCGGCTTGGAGGGGGCGGACGGGCTGCTCGATTATTTGTATCGCGACGTCCCCGTGGAAGACCTGCTGGTCAATCCGGGCTTCGACCGCTTGGTGATCCTGCCGGGCAAACACACTTCGGAGCCCTCTTCGGAGCCCTCTTCGGAACTGTTGTCGTTGCCGAAAATGACGGCCCTGGTCGAGGAACTGAAAACCCGCTATGCATCGCGTATCGTGATATTCGATCTGCCGCCTTTGCTGACTTCGGACGATGCATTGTTATTTATGCCCCACTTCGACGCCGCGTTGCTGGTGGTCGAGGACGGAAAAACGACGCCGGACGAAGTCAGCCGCTCGCTCGCGATGTTGCAGGAAACCAATCTCGCCGGAATCGTGCTGAATAAGGCGGCGGGAGGAACCGTGCAACATTACCACTATCCGGTGCGTTAGGCGGACCAACCGACGCAGTTTTTTGATCGTAAAACTTTGCAACATAACTCGACGTGAATGATATGAATGCTCCAACAACAGAACGCGAAACCACCGAGCGGCCATCACCGTTGCCCGTTGCCGGACACGAAGGCGATCAGGCTCCGGCGACCCTTACGTTGTTCGGCCTCAGGTTTAACCGGGTCACGTTACAGGAAGCCGTCGGTTTGGTGATCGATGCCGCACGGAACCGGCGTAAGGGATTCGTCGCCACGCCGAACGTCAACATGCTTACGTTGCTGCCGTTCAATCCCGAATTGCGGGAGCTTTTTAACAAGGCCTCGTATCTGTTCGTCGACGGCTGGCCCATCGTCTGGGCGAGCAAGAGGCTGGAAAAATACGGACTTCCCGAGCGCGTGGCCGGGTCCGATCTGTTTCCGTTGATTTGCGAACAGGCGGCAATGCAAGGTTTGTCGTTAGCGCTGATGGGGGCGGCGGAGGGCGTCGGCGAGGAGGCTGCACGGCGCTTGCACGCCAGCTACCCGGAGTTGAACATCTTGGGGACTTACTGTCCGCCGATGGAAGACGAGTTTTCCGAGCAAAGCACCGCCAAGATGATAGCGTTCTGCAACGTGTGCCGGCCGGACATCTTGCTGCTCGGCATGGGGATACCGAAACAGGAAAAATGGATAGCATCCAATATCGATAAGCTGGATATCGGTGTCGCGCTTTGTTTCGGCGGCGTCATCGATTTTGCCGCCGGAAAAATAAAACGTTCTCCGCGGTGGGTCGTCAACTTTGGCTTGGAGTGGTTTTGGCGACTGTGCATGAGTCCGAAACAGTATTGGAGAAGAACGATTTTGCGTTTTCCGTTGTTTTTTCCGATGTTCCTGAAAGAAGCGATTTCAAGGCGGCCTTGAAGCGTGCCGTTAACCGACCGATTCTTTGACGGGTCGGCCGGCAAAACGAATACGGCAAGCTCGGATTGCGGTCCGGCGTTGTCGCCGAAAACACAAACTTACACACTAAAAAAACGATATAGCATTCAACATGGTTAAAGTCGCCGTTGTCGGATTGGGAAAAATGGGGCTATCCCATCAATCCATTATCAATATGCACCCGGACGTCGAATTGGTCGCGGTATGCGACAGTTCCCGCCTTATACTCGATATGCTGGAAAAGTATTCCGGCGTCCGGACCTATACCAATTTCAACGAGCTGCTCAAGTCGGAAAGCCTTGACGCCGTGATTATCGCGACGCCGTCCAAACTGCATGGACCGATGGTTCGGGAAGCGCTGCAGCATGGCCTGCACGTATTTTGCGAAAAGCCTTTCTGCCTCGATCCGCAGGAAGGCATGGCGCTTGCCGAAATTGCCGAACGGAAAGGCGTGGCGAACCAGGTCGGCTACCACAATCGCTTCGTTGGCGCGTTTCGGGAAATGCATCGCTTATTGCAAACCGGCGCCGTCGGTAAGGTCACTCATGTCAAAGCCGAGGCCTACGGACCGGTCGTCCTTAAGCGCTCCGGTTCGAGTTGGCGCAACCGGCGCAGCGAAGGCGGAGGCTGTCTTTACGACTATGCGGCTCATCCAATCAATTTGATGAATTGGTTTTTCGGGATGCCCGAATCGGTTGGCGGCACGGTGATGAACAGTATTTTCTCGCAGCAGTCGGAAGACGAAATTTATGCCAGTTTGCGTTTTGCCGACGGCATCAGCGGGCAACTCTCGGTAAATTGGAGCGACGAGTCCTATCGTCGCATGACAACCAAAATAACGGTGTCGGGAACTCTCGGGAAGATTTATGCAGACCGCCAGGAATGCCAGCTGTTTCTAAGAGACCGTGAAAATCTGGCAGAGGGTTATGTAGCGGGCTGGAACGTCCGCAATACCACAGGCTTGACCCCGGAGGTCTGGTTTTACGTCAGAGGGGAGGAGTATTCCGCGCAGTTGGATTACTTCGTCAACAACATCAAATCGGGTCGCCCCGAAAACATCAATTCGTTCGCGGCCGCTTTGGAGACCGATCGGACGATGCGGATGCTGATCGCAGACAGCGAAGGTGTCTGCCACGATGCGGCCGCTGCTGGTCGTCGAGCGCTCGAAACAACGGCGTGGTGGCGACGGGCCATCGGCATTTCCTGAGCGAATCCCGCAACTCACTATGAGGTAAGAACGAAAAATGGACACGGTGTTATTCGGCGATAACCAGTTTTTTGGCGTAAATCATATGTCGGAGGAAAAAGCGCGAGCCCAGGCCATGCGTTTCCGCGATACCGACGCAATGATCGAAGTGTTGGACATGGCGTACGAGGAGGGCATTAAAACCTTTATGTGCACGACGCACGACCGCGTCGCCGATATTTGCGATTACTTCAGGATAAACGCGGACCGTTATCCGGATTACAAGTTTTATCCCGGTATGCCTTATGCGCACAAATATGCGAACGCCGCGACCGACCACGGCATAGTCGGTGCCATTAAGCGTTTTCTGCCGGACGACGGTTTGCTGGATGCGGTGATGCGAGGCGGCAGCGCTTTGGCGAAAAAGGAAATCGACGGCATTGCCACGCTGTTGATCGATGCGGAAATGAAAATGTTTGCCGGATTGAATACTCCGGTGATTTTTCTGCAAAACGTGGTCACCGATTTTCTGCTCGGGCTGGGAATGAAGGATGCCTTTCGCATTTTTGCCGACCATATCAAACTGCGTTACCACGCAGAGCCCGGCTTCTTTACGATGAACCTGCCCATGTTGTTGGACGTGTTGGATGACGTCGGCGTGGCAAACCCCATCGTGTGTTCGAGCATCAACAAGATCGGATTCAGGATGTGCGGCGGCGTCGATTTGTATCGGCAAACGCTTGCACAACGTCAATTCAGGCCCATAGCCATGTCCGTGCTGGCTTCGGGCGCGATTCCGCCGCGCGAGGCCATCGAGTATGTAAGCAAACTTCCGAAAGTCCGTTCGTTGGTTTTTGGCGCCTCGAGCCGGGCAAATATTCGGCAGACGAAGGCCCTGGTCGACGAGCTTATGTCTCAAGACGCCGCCCGCCCGGCGTTGCAGTGACCGGTTTGACAGGTGGGAACAGGCCTTATGCAATCGGTCGAGACTGGTTCGCCGCGTAACCGTGACTGGACCCGGCAGGTTCGAAAGCCGGTCGGCTCCGGCTGTGGACGGGGGTGATCGGCAACCATGAAGGGGACGACTTGTGGCTGAAATCGTTTTTAAACAACGCCGGAGCAAGCTTGTTGCGATGACGTTGTTTCTGCAATCTAGCCTGCCTTTTTCGCCTCTTTTTGCCTGTGAACAACCGGTCGAGAGCTTTTGCGCGGATTATTTCCAGGGAACCGACTTGCAGGGGCGGGCGCAGGTAACTCGGACGGAAGCTAACATCAATTACGACTGGGGTGAGAACAGCCCTGTGCGCAGAATTTCCCGCGACAATTTTTCCGTGCGCTGGCGCGGACGGTTCCGCTTCGAACAAGGGGATTACGAGTTCCGGGTTTCGGCCGACGACGGCGTGCGGGTCAAGCTGGATGGCCGGACAATCATCGACCATTGGACCGACGCTGCGGGACAGCAACATCGCGACCGCGTCGCTCCCGGGGCAGGCATGCACTTGGTCGAAGTCGAGTATTACGACGCATCGGGTATCGCCCGCATCGATGTTGACTGGAAACGGGCCGTTAGCGAATCGGCAGGCGGCAACCGGCCTTCGGGCCGCAGCGTCGACGCCGACAAGCCGCCAATAGGAGTCAATCTATCCTCGTTTAATTATTGGAGTTCCAGCGTTCCGTTTAAGGACTTGCTGAAACAATCCGGATGGGTCGGGACTTTCGAGAAAGGTACCAGGGATGCTTGCCGGTCGGACGTTGCCTACGACGAACAAGGATACCCGCTTAACGTGCCGGAAGGCTGCGTATTTCGAATTTGGGCCGCTTTCCATATCGCGGACGACGATTTCTGGCCGGACGGAACGTTGCCTTATCGGTCGGGGCGCTATGTGCTGACTTACCAAGGGCGGGCCACAATCAAATTGAGTTGGGACGCGAAAAACGCCGCCAACAAGGGAAACGGGAGGATTGAGTTCGAGGTCCCCGAACCGAAGTTGGGTATCCAGGTCGAGGTGACCGAGGTGGACCCGGCGGCGCCGCTGAACGACATGCATATAGTCCATGTTTCTGACGAAGCGACGTTCGAGCAGCAACCTTTCAACGAAAAATGGCTCAAGTTGATGGAGCCGTTCGGGGCGATTCGGTTTAAAGACTGGGGCATGATCGACCGGAAGCTTCCGGTTTATAGCGGCAAGGTTCTAAAGCAGAGCGCCAGCGTGCTGACGCTTCCCGAATCCGCGGCCGACGAGATCTCGTCCGTCAACGATCGCATGGTGGCGGTGGTCCACGTGGACGAGCGGTGGCCGCGGGTGTTCGTTGAAAGATTCGACAAGGAAACCGGAAAGCTGTATCTGCAAACGCCGGTCGAGGTTTCGAAGTCCGGCAGTCGACCGTCGGTCGCCGTTTACGACTACGCCAATCAAAAATGGCCCGATCGCGCGCAACCCGGCACGTTCGGTTCGACGTCTTACCGGGGAATACCGTTCGAGACGATGATTCAATTGGCCAATACCCTCGACGTGGATCCATGGATCGCCGTTCCCACCGCGGCCGACGACGATTTCGTCAGACACCTGGCGATGTTGCTAAAGAGCCGGTTAAAGCCGGATTTGAAGTGTTATATCGAGTATTCCAACGAGACCTGGAACTTCATTTATCCCGGTTACGATTATTCGGAGGCGAAAGCAAGACAGCTGCAGTTGAGGGGCACCGCGATCGCCGCCGACGCCTGGCACGCCTATCGTGCGGTCGAGATCTTTAAAATCTTCAACGATGTTTTCGGCGAGGCGGATTTAAGGAGTTCCAGAACCCAAAGCCGTTTAGTGCGGGTGCTTACGTCGCAGACCGCCTGGCTGGAGCGGGCCAAGAGCGTCATGGATTGGAAAGCGCCGGGTGCGGCATGGCCGACCCTCGGCCACGCGGCTCACGAGTTTGCCGACGCCTGGGCCGCCACCACCTATTTCTACCTGGATAAGAATGAAGATCTGGAAAACGCCGATGGCGATGAACTGATCGACTTGCAAATCGAAAACATCAATCGCTTGTTCGGCACCGCCGAGGCTCCGGGAATTATTCGGCGGATATTGGCCGAAACGAAAGCCCGGGGTCTGCAACTGGTCGCCTACGAAGGCGGTACGCATGTGCTGGCGCCGCCAAACGACCGTGATTTAGTCGCGAAACTGGCGGCCCTGAACAACGCGCCGCGGATGTATGAGGTCTACACGCGACTGTTAAACCAGTGGCGTCGACTTTATCTGGAACATGGCGCCGATGCGGTGGGCGTATGGAATCATTTAAACGATGTCAGCCGTTACGGGAAGCATGGCTATTGGGGACTGTTACAGTCGACATATCAGGCTCCCGATTCGGCTCCGAAATATAAGGCGATTCGCGACTGGAGTTTACGCTAAGAAGGTGGGGATAAAACGCATGAAACAATTATTGCTTGGTTCCGGGCTCGGCCACTATGCGCTGAGCGTTCGCGATAAAACCGATCTGGTTATGGCCGCCTTGGGGAAACGGGAAGCGGTCGGAACGCTGTCCAACGATCAGCTGGCGACGTACTTGGTTACCCGGATCTGTCGAACAGGCGGCGTGTTCGTCGACGTTGGCGCGCATATCGGTTCGATTACCGCCGAGGTCGGAAGGCATTGCCCGAGCGCGCGAATCTATGCGATCGAAGCGATTCCCGAGAAAGCCGAGCATATCAGGCGCCTATTTTCCGGCGTTGAGGTGCGAAACTATGCCGTAGGCGACAGCGACGGGGAGGTGGCATTTTACGTCAATACCCGCAGATCGGGGTACAGCTCGCTGGCCAAACCCACCGATTCGGGCGGCATACGGGAAATCAAGGTTCAACTGAGAAAACTGGATGATTTAATTCCGCACCAGGAAATCGACGTCATGAAAATCGACGTCGAAGGCGCCGAGTTGAGCGTACTGCAAGGCTGCTCCGGAATTGTCGGCAGTAGCCGCCCGCTCGTCATGTTCGAAAGCGCGCCGGGCGAGAACAGTCTCAAGGAGGGGTTGTGGAAGTATTTCCAGAACCATGATTATTCGATACTCGTTCCCAATCGTCTGGCCCACGACGGACCGCAACTCGGGTTGGAATCGTTTCTCGAAGGGCATTTTTATCCCAGGCGGACGACGAACTATTTCGCCGTACCCGTGGAGCGTAGGCTGGAAATAAGAGACCGGGCCCGCGCGCTGTTGAATATCGCTTGTTAGTCGGTTCGGACGATCGCGATGAGCAACGGCTTCGCCTATTTTGCACTGTTTTTCTGGCCGCTGGTCACGCTGGTCCTGTATCGGCGTATGCCGGTCGGCCGGGCGACGTTATGGTCGATTCTCGGTGCTTACCTGCTATTGCCATCGGCAACCGAAGTGGACCTGCCGATGGTGCCCCCGCTCGATAAATTTACCGTATCCAATTTATCGGCTTTTTTAGTCTGCCGTTTCATGTTGGGCAAACGCATAGCGTTGCTGCCCAATCTGGGGTTGGTAAAAGGCCTGTTGGCGGTTTATATCGCCAGCCCGTTCGTTACCGCGATGGTAAACAGCGATCCGATCGTCGCCGGACCGGTTTTTATCAAGGGCATGACCTCGTACGACGCCTTATCCGCCGTGATCAGGCAGTTACTGTTTATCGCGCCGTTCGTGCTGGGAATGAATTTCGTCCGCGATGCCGGAAACCATGAAGAGCTGCTGCGGATACTGGCGATCGCCGCCTTGGCCTATTCGTTGCCGATGTTGTTCGAAGTCAGAATGAGTCCGCAACTGCATCGGTGGATTTACGGTTTTTTTCCCCATAGCTTCGCCCAACACAAGCGTCTGGACGGTTTCCGGCCGGTCGTGTTTATGGGACACGGCTTGTTGGTTGCGTTTTTCACCATGTCGGCCTTGGTGGCGGCGGTAACGCTGTCGAAAATCGGTAGAAACGTTGCCGGGTATCGCAGCGTCCTGGTGGCGATCTATTTGGGCGTGGTCTTATTACTTTGCAAGAGTCTGGCCTCGGTCGTTTATGCGGTGTTGTTGATCTCGTTGATTGGTTTCGGGACGCCTCGCCTGCAGACCCAGGTGGCCAAATTGCTTGTGGTGCTGGTCATTAGCTATCCGATGCTGCGTACTTTCGGGTGGTTCCCGGTCGCGGGAGTCGAACAGACGGCCTATGCGGTGAGCGAACAACGCGGACGGTCGCTGCAGTATCGACTGGACAACGAGGAATTGCTGTTGGCAAAGGCCCGCCGGCGCGCGTTGTTCGGCTGGGGTTCTTGGGGACGCAACCGGGTGTACGACATGAAAACCGGAAAGGATCTTAGCGTAACCGACGGACGCTGGATTATCGTGATGGGGCAATTCGGCTGGGTAGGCTATATCGCCGAGTTTGGCTTGCTGATGATTCCGGTTGTGCGTTGCAGTCGCGTCATCCGCTATGTCGAGGACAAGCGCGAACGCATCGTATTGGCCGCGGTTGCGTCGTTGATGGCCGTCAGCGTGCTCGACTTGTTGCCGAATTCGACGGTGACGCCGTGGACCTGGTTGCTGGCGGGCGCGTTGCTCGGCAGGGTGGAGCGGATTAAATCCGTCGTCAGGCAAAAAAGCGCTCACAGCCGGTCGAGCCGAACCGTAACGTCGCTGGAGGCAGCTTGATGGTTATCGCCGTGAACGATTCGCTGAAGCGGAGGGTAATCCGGGGCGGAATCTGGAGCGCCGCCGGGCATCTGGTTTCGCAGGGAATTCGCCTGTTGGGCAATTTGATTACCACCCGCTTGTTGATGCCGGAGATGTTCGGAGTAATGGCCATCGCAACCGTTTTGTTCGTCGGGATCCAGATGTTTTCCGATCTTGGCATCAGACAAAATATCGTGCAAAGCCGGCGAGGCGACGATGCCGTCTTCCTGAACACCGCCTGGTCGTTGCAGATTGCGCGAGGGTGTGTGCTGGGACTGGTAATGTTGGTGCTGAGCGGCGCCTTGTATGTTGCAGCCGATCTGGGCTGGTTTGGCAGCCGGTCGGCCTATGCGGATCCGTTGCTTCCCTACGTCGTCGCGGTACTGTCGTTGACGCCGCTGATCGGCGGCTTGGAATCGACCAAAATGGCGACGGTGAGACGGCATTTGACGGTGGGGCGTCTGACGGTGCTGGAGATCCTGTCCCAATTTGCCGGGCCGAGCGTCATCATTGTTTGGTGTTCCTTCGATCGTTCGATCTGGGCCCTGGTCGCCGGCTGGTTCGCCGTTTGTCTGACCAGAATGGTGCTGAGTCATTGGATGCTGCCGGGGATCGGCAATAGATTGGCCTGGGATCGGACAGCTTTCGAATCGCTTTATCAATTCGGGAAATGGGTATTTTTGTCCTCCATCCTGGGGTTTCTGCTCACAAACGGCGACCGTATCCTGTTCGGCGCCTACTTAAGTTCCAATGCATTGGGCATTTATTCGATCGCTTATCTGATGGTGTCGGCAATCGAAGGGTTGGTGCGCAAACTGATCGGCGGCATCTCTTTTCCGGCCTTGAGCGAAATTTACCGGAAGCAGCCGGAGCGGCTGGGCGAAGCTTATTATCGGTTGCGGTTGCCGACCGATCTGGTGTCGTTGTTCATGGTTGGGCTCATTTACAGCGGCGGCCAGGCGGTAATCGATATTCTGTATGACGATCGCTATCGGGAAGCCGGATGGATGTTCGAAATCCTGACGGTGTCGCTTTTTTTTACCCGCTACGAGGTGGCCGGACAGTGCTATCTGGTCTTGGGCAAACCGAAGTTACTGACGGCGATTAATTTTATCCGCGCGGTGGGAATGTACGCATCGGTTCCGTTGGCATTCGAATACCTGGATTTTCGATGGGCGCTGTGGATCGTGGCCGGCAATTATCTGCTGGCCATGCCGTTCGTGTTTTACTTCAACCGACGCAACGGGTTGTTCGATATCGGAAAGGAATTGAAAGTATTGCCGGTGCTATTGGCCGGCTGGCTGTCGGGTTATGCGCTGTCGTTGGTCCTGGCCGAAATCGTCAACTTGCTCGCACCTGCTATTTAACATGATCGGGAACATCGGCTAATGAACTCGCGACTCACTATCGTCATTTTGAATTATCTGGCCACCCAAGTCACCTTGGATTGCCTGCACTCGCTGGCGGCCTGCCAGGACCTCGACGGTAACGGAATAAAGGTGATCGTTTGGGAAAACGGCAGCGGAGACGAGGCGGTTTGCCGCTTGAAGGAGACGATCGACGACAATCGATGGCACGATTGGGTCGAATTGATCGTGTCTTCGGTCAATCTGGGGTTTACCGGCGGCAACAACCGCGTGATCGAACGGGAAATGAACGGCAGTGAAACACCGCGGTATTTTCTATTGCTCAATTCGGACACGCTGGTCGGCGAAGGCTCGATCAGCTCGTTGCTCGATTTTATGGACGCTCACCCTCGGGTCGGTATCGCGGGCAGCCGGCTCCTGACCAAGAGCGGCCAACATCAATGTTCCCCGTTCAGGTTTCCCGGTATCGTCTCCGAGTTCGACAAGGGGCTTCGCTTGGGAATGGTGTCGAGGATGCTGTCGCGTTGGCAAGTCGCTATGGTGCCGCCGGACACGGAATCGGCCGTGGATTGGGTTTCCGGCGCCAGCATGATGTTACGCACGGCCATGCTCGAACAAATCGGCCGGTTGGATGAAGATTTTTTTACCTATTTCGAGGACGTCGATCTTTGCAAGAGAGCGCGCAATGCCGGATGGGAAGTGTGGTACGTACCGCAAAGCCGGGTCGTGCACCTGGAAGGCGCCTCCAGCGGCATGGCCGGCCGAATTGCAAAGCGTCGCCCCGGCTTTTGGTTTCAGGCTAGGCGGCGCTACTACTTGAAGCATAAGGGACGGCTCGGCGCCGCCTGCGCCGATGGCGTTTTTATCATCGGCTACTCGCTATGGCGGCTGCGAAGATTACTGCAATGCAAGCCGGATGCCGATCCTCCGCGCATGTTAACGGACTTTGTAAGCAACAGCGTGTTCAAGGCGGGGTTCTTGTTACCCAAGGTTAACGCTCCCGCCGGCAACTTTACGGATACGCAAAAACAAGGGTGATCCGGTGAATCCGCGCGGCTATCGATAAACAAGCGGGAAACGGCGGGGCAGCGGGAGGTTTTTGTGGCGGACAGGGTGCGAGTCATTAGGTTTTATGGTCGGTAAACGGGTGAGTGGAGCCGAATATGAATATCGGGATCGTAGTAATTGGTAGGAACGAAGGGGAGCGCCTCGGTCGGTGTTTGGATAGCGTTGCCTCGACCGCCAGTCATATCGTCTATGTCGACTCCGGCTCGAGCGACCAGTCGATAACAATTGCCAAGGCGATGAAGGTCGGCGTGGTCGAATTGGACCCCTCGATTCCGTTCTCGGCGGCTAGAGCCCGTAACGAAGGTTTCGCCTATTTGTTGCGAAAGAATCCGGCGATCGCGTTTGTCCAGTTCGTCGACGGCGACTGTACGCTGCACGACGGTTGGTTGGCGGCGGCAAGCAACGCATTGACGCTGCATGCCGATTACGCTGCGGTCGTCGGTCATCTTCGCGAGTTGCATCCCGAGGCCTCTGTTTATAACCGGCTGTGTGCGTTGGAGTGGCGCTCGTCCCCGGTTGGTGATCTCACCAAACATGCCGCGCTGGGAGGGATTTCGATGATCCGGGCATCGGTGTTCGAGCAACTGGACGGCTTTAATCCCCAGCTGATCGCCGGCGAAGAGCCGGAACTCGCGATCCGGATGGCCAGGGCGGGGTATAAAGTCGTCAAGCTGGATCAGGCGATGGCCTTACATGATGCCGATATGCATCGTTTTTCTCAGTGGTGGAAGCGAGCGGTCCGAAGCGGACACGCAATCGGCCAGCGGGTTTGCCTGGCCGGACACTCGGACGGCCGGGATAACGTCCGCAAAAGAAACAGCACCTGGTTTTGGGGCGTCGGTCTGCCGCTTTTTATTGCGCTCACGGCGCTTCCGACGCACGGTTGGAGTTTGCTGTTGGTAACAGGTTATCCGGTACTCGGTGCCAGGATTTATCGCTACTGTCGAAGCCGCGGCAATAACCGGCCGGATTCGTTGCTCTACGGTTGTTCCATTGTCGTCGCGAAATTTGCCGAAGCGATCGGCATGATCAAGTTTCATCGCAACCGGTGTAAAGGGTGTTACCAAATTATCGAATATAAATGACCGGCCCTGCCGTAGCCGCCGGTAATTCAGAAAATACTTGCAACCGAACAAATGCTAAACACGATGACAAATTTAATCGACGAGCCGGTCTTTTTAGTGGGTTCCGAGCGGTCGGGAACGACGTTGCTGCGTTTGATGCTGGATCACCATCCGGAGCTGGCGCTGAACCTCGAGTCCGAATACATGGTGACCGGCATCGCCGATGACGGAACCTTTCCCGACATGGCGGCGTATCGGGAGTTTCTGGCATCGAGCAGAGTGTTCGGGCACAGCCATTTCGCTATCGACGATCGCTTGGGTTTTAAAGAATTGCTCAACGACTTTCTGAATCAGAAGCGGTTGCGGGACGGTAAGAGCCGAGTGGGGGCGACGGTTCATTATCAATTCCGAAAGCTCGGACTCGTTTGGCTCGATGCGAAATATATCTATCTGTATCGCGACGGACGGGACGTCGCGAATTCGGTGATGAAAATGGGTTGGGCCGGCAATCTGTATTGCGCGGCGGATGCCTGGCTGGAAGCCGAAACGGAATGGGAGGAGTTGAAGCGCAGCTTAGCGGACGAGCGCTGGCTGGAAGTCAGGTTCGAACAGTTAACGGCCGATCCCCGGCACGAACTGCAACGGGTCTGTCGTTTTCTCGGCGTTTCATACTCGGAACGGATGTTCGACTATGTCCATCGTTCTTCTTACCAAATGCCCGATTCGAGCATGAATTACCAATGGAAGGCGAAGCTCAAGGATAGCGATATTCAACTTTTGGAAGCGAAACTGGGCGAGGCGTTGCAGCAACGAGGTTATGGCTTGAGCGGCCTGCAACCAATCGCTGTCGGCGGATGTAGAAGGACGTTGTTAAAACTGGATTCCCGATGCAGAACCTACCTTTTTAGATTGCGGCGCTACGGCTTGCTATTGTCTTTAGGCGAGACGTTGTCCCGAAGGCTCGGCTTCAATGACAGCCATAAAAGGCTGGTACGGGCCATTTCCGCGATCGACGACGCTTATCTGCGTTAGCCGTCAAGGGCCGGGCGCGAGCGGTACTGCCGTCAGGAAAGGGGGGATGATAGACCCCGTCGCTCGCCTGGCCGGGATGGAATAACGCAAATACGTCAATTGGATCGACGTTTTTTTTTCGGTTAGCGAATTAACAAATAGGGTTTAACGTGGCAGACAAATATTTAATTATTTCTCCCTGCAGGAATGAAGAAAAGTTTATGCGGCAAACGCTGGACAGCGTTGTTGGCCAGTCGAAACCGCCCGCCTTGTGGATTATCGTGGACGACGGCTCGACCGACGCCACCCCGGACATCTTACGGGAATATGCCGACGACCATTCGTTTATACAAATCGTTACCAGAGAGAATCGCGGGCATCGAAGCGTCGGGCCCGGCGTGATCGACGCTTTTTATCATGGTTTGGATACGGCCGATATCAAGCAGTTCGACTTCATATGCAAGTTGGATCTCGATCTGATTGTTCCGCAGCGATATTTCGAAACCCTTATGATCCGGATGAACGACAATCCGAGACTAGGCAATTGCAGCGGGAAGCCTTATTACGTTAGCCGCGCGGGAAATCTGGTTAGCGAGGGCATCAGCGATGAAAATGCGGTGGGAGCGTCCAAATTTTATCGACGCCGGTGCTTTGAAGACATCGGCGGGTTCGTCAGGCAGGTGATGTGGGACGGTATCGATGGCCATCGCTGCCGCCAATTGGGGTGGATTGCCGCGAGCTGGGACGAGCCCGATCTTAGATTTACCCATTTGCGCCCGATGGGGTCCAGCCAGCAAGGGATTATTAGCGGCCGCATGCGCCACGGATTCGGGCAGTACTTTATGGGGACGGGGCTTGTTTTCATGTTGGCCTCCGGTTTGTACCGGATGACCCGCCGCCCTTATCTGATCGGCGGTCTCGCGATGATCTGGGGTTATCTGAAAAGCTGGCTGATGCGGGTACCCAGACTCGAAGACAAAGAACTGGTTGCGTTTATTCGAAAATATCAGTGGAACTGTTTACTCAAGGGCAAGAAAAATGCGGTCGAATCGCTGAATTCGGGGCAGGAACGACTGTGGCTCAGCCGGTATTCCGGCTTGAATAAGTAGAGGGGCCGCTATGAAAATTGCCTATTTGGCGCCCGAACTTCCGGCGCTGTCCGCTACCTTCGTTTACAACGAAATATTGCAGTTGGAAAAACTCGGGGATTCGGTTGTTCCTTTTTCCGTTCGCCGTCCCGCTTCGATGGCGGAGGGTCCGGCACTTGCTGCGTTACAAAACAGCGTGGTGGTCATATACGAACAAAAGCTGTTTCGGGTTGTTCAAGATCATCTTCATCTGCTGGCCAAGAGAGCTGCCGATTACGCCAAGGCGGTCGGATATCTGATAAACGATATTTTTACGGTAGGGGTGTTTACCCGCAATGCCGTGGGGCTCGTTTACCGCTTTTTTTATTCGGCCAATGTTGCGCGTGCGCTGATAGAGCAACAATGCCGGCATGTGCACGCGCATTTTGCCCACGTGCCGGCGGATATCGCGATGTATGCGTCCGCCATGGCGGGAATCTCCTTTAGCGCGACCGCGCATGCGAACGATATATTCGAACGGGG
>JBNLFT010000031.1:0-21399 GCA_050305675.1 Methylococcaceae bacterium | reverse complement strand
GGCGATGGCCGCCATCGCCGCCTGCTCGGTGGCACCCTTGTATTCCATTGCCGCACAGATCACCCCGCCGGCGTTGGAGATGAAGTCGGGCACACACATGACGCCGTGTTCGTACAAATATTTTTCCGCGCCCTCGGTAACCGCGATGTTCGCTCCCTGCACGACCAGTTTGGTATCGAGCCGGCGCACGTTACCCTCGTTGATCACATCGGGGCGTGCCGCCGGAATCCAGATGTCGCATTCGATGTCGATGATGGCGTCGCGTTCCAGCGTCTTGCCGCCGCTGAAGTCGGCCACGCTCTTGCCCAGCCGCTTCAGTTCGAACAAGGCATCCAAATCGAGTCCCTGTTGATTGTAAACCGTCCCCCGGCTGTCGTTGACAGCAACGATTCGTGCCCCCTTGTCGCTCAGAAAACGCGCACTGTGCTTGCCGACCGAACCGAAGCCTTGAATGACGACGCGAGCGCCCGCCAAATCGAAGTCCAGATAATTCAATGCCACTTCGGTGGCGTGCATCAAACCCCAGCCCGTGGCGCCGATCTCGTCCAGCGGAATTCCCCCCAAGGCGTCGGGCAAACCGACCGAACGTCCGATTTCGTCCCTGACCCAAGCCATGCAGACTTCGTTGGTTCCCATGTCGGGTCCGAAAATATAGTCGTCCTCGTTACGCAACGAATCGGCGGCGGCACGCACCACCTGTTGCTTTTGCTGCAGCGGCATTTTCGGATCGCCGTAGATGACCATTTTACCGCCGCCGTGCGGCAGATCCGCGGCGGCGTTTTTCAGCGTCATCGCCCGCGCCAGCCGGAAACATTCGCTGGTGCTGACGTCGGGCGCGATACGCAGGCCGCCGATCGACGGGCCGCGGGCGACATTGTCGATCACCAAAATTCCTTTCAAGCCGATGGCCGGCTCGTAAATATGAATAATCTTCGCCGGCCCCAATTCATCGGCAAATCCAAACATGGTCTCCATCGTACGGTCTCCCCGATTATCCGCTCTTATTGTGAGTGTACTCCGGTCGCCCCGGTTTGGGCAATTGCTCCTCAACGTGGCTGGCGCCGGTCCGAGCGCGAATCCTGTTGGCTTTGGTTATTGCTTCGGGACATCGTTTATAATGCGGGGTTTTCCTGACCGTTGCCGCCTTTGAACAATACTCGCATTTTCGTTGCCTACCTCGGCGTCATTCTGCTTTGGGCTACTACGCCGCTTGCCATCAAATGGAGCGCCGAAGGCGCCGGTTTCATTGCCGGCGCCGCACTACGCATGGCCATCGGTACCTTGTGCGTTTTCATCGTGCTGTCGATTTCCCGGGCTCGACTTCCCTGGACCCGGCGCGCCCTGCTGACCTATCTGGCCGTCGCAGTACAGATTTTCGGCGCAATGATGGCGGTCTATTGGTCGTCGCGCTTCATTCCATCCGGCTGGGTCTCGGTCATTTTCGGGCTGACGCCCTTCATGACCGCACTGCTGGCCGCGCTGTTGCTGAGCGAGAAGAGTCTGAGCCCGGGTAAATTATTCTCTTATCTGCTGGGTATCGGAGGATTGGCGTTGATGTTCAGCTCCGCCATCGAGCGAAGCAGCGAGGCGATATTGGGCATGCTCGGCATTTTATTGGGCGCTTTTCTGCATTCGGTCAGCGCGGTTTGGGTGAAACGAATCGACGCCAAATTGCCGGCCATGGTTCAGGTCGGCGGTGGTTTACTGGTGGCCATGCCGCTGTATTTGATCAGCTGGTACGTTCACGACGGCGGACAATGGCCATCCGCGATTTCCCCGCGCAGCCTGCTGGCCATTGTCTACCTCGGAGTCGTCGCAACCACGATCGGTTTTGCCCTGTATTACTTCGTACTGACCCATTTGCCCGCAACCACGGTGGCGCTGATCACGATCATCTCTCCGGTGCTGGCGTTATTGCTGGGCCATGCCGTAAACGGGGAGGCGGTGACGATGAAAGTCGCCAGCGGTGCATCGATGATTCTCGGCGCACTGTGCCTGCACCAGCTTACCGAGCGCCGGCGCGGCGGAGAACAAATCGGCCGGACGCGCGATTAAAATTTGCTCGACAGGCTTTTTAAATAAGCCTGAAAATCGTCCTTTAGGTCCTTGTGCAACAAGGCATGCTCGACCGTTGCGATCAAATAGCCGAGTTTCGAACCGCAATCGTAGCGGTTGCCTTCGAACTCGTAGGTCATGATGGTTTCGTCGGCCATCAAATCGGCGATGGCGTCGGTCAGCTGAATTTCGCCGCCGGCCCCACGCCCGGTATTTTCGATCTTTTCGAAAATGGCCGGCGTCAAGATATAACGGCCCACTACCGCCAGGTTCGAAGGCGCGTTTTCCGGTGCCGGTTTCTCGACGATCGACTGCAAGCGGCCGACCCTTGCCTCGACCTCCTCGGTCTCGACGATGCCGTACTTATGCGTTTCCGACGGATCGACCCGCTCCACGCCCAATATACTGCGCTGCTCGCGCTTGAATAGCTCGGTCATCTGCGCCATGCAGCCCCGGGTCGAGTCTTCGATCAAGTCGTCGGCCAGAATGACGGCGAATGGTTCGTCGTTGATCACCGGCTTGGCGCAATGCACGGCGTGCCCCAAACCCAGTGCCTCCGGTTGGCGAATAAAGACACAGGAAACATTCGGCGGCAGAATATTCCGAATCATCTCCAAGGTCTCCGTTTTACCGTTTTGCTCCAACTCCTTTTCCAGTTCATAGGATTTGTCGAAATGGTCGGGTATCGCCCGTTTGTTACGGCCGGTGATGAATATCATGGTTTCGATTCCGGCCGCGATCGCCTCTTCGACCGCATACTGGATCAGCGGCTTGTCCACGATCGGCAACATTTCTTTGGGGCTGGCCTTGGTGGCGGGCAGAAAGCGGGTCCCTAGTCCGGCCACCGGAAAAACGGCTTTAGTAATTTTATTATTCATAGTTTGACGGGTCCATCGAGGATTTAACAACGAATTTAACGTGCCGCAGTAGAATGTTTTAATAGCAAGACATTTTCCCGGGCATACAGATCTAAATTATCCATCGTAAAACCATAACATGTATACTCATCTCTCGGCAAAATTCCACGCCGCCCTTACGACTTGAAGTTATGAGCAAACACCCCGAATTTCCGTTACGCGACGGACTGATTTACCTGAACCATGCCGCGGTCGCACCTTGGCCTCGCAGAACCGTGCAGGCGGTAACGGCATTTGCCGAGCAGAATGCGGTTTACGGCTCCCAGTTCTATCCGCAGTGGCTGCAAAAGGAGCGCGAATTGCGACAACAACTGCAACAATTGTTGAACGCGCCTTCAATCGACGATATTGCGTTAGCCAAAAACACCTCGGAAGCTTTGTCTTTCGTCGCGTACGGACTGCCGTGGCAGGACGGCGACAACATCGTCAGCACCAATGAGGAATTCCCTTCCAACCGAATTCCCTGGCAGTCGCTGGCCGACCGAGGCGTCGAATTCAGGGAAGCCGACCCCTATTCTGCGGATTCCCCGGAACAGGCCTTGTTCGACTTAGTGGACCGAAACACCCGCCTGATCACGATCAGCTCGATTCAGTTCGCCAGCGGTTTACGCATGGATCTGGATAGAATCGGCGAATTTTGCCGGCAACGGGACATTCTATTTTGCGTCGACGCGATACAAAGTCTCGGCTGCGTGCAGTTCGACGTGCAATCCTGCCACGCCGATTTCGTGATGGCCGACGGGCATAAATGGATGCTGGGACCGGAGGGTTTGGGGGTATTCTATAGCCGTCCCGAAGCCCGGGAAAAACTTCGCCTCACCCAGTTCGGCTGGCACATGATCGAAAATACCCACAATTACGAAAACAAACCCTGGCGCATTCATCCGACTTCCCAACGCTTCGAATGCGGCAGTCCCAACATGCTGGGCATACACGCTTGGTCGGCCAGCCTTTCGTTGTTGTTGGAAACCGGCATGCAAGAAGTCGAACGACGAGCGCTAGCCAATACCGCTTATGCGAGCGAACTGATTGAAAGCAGCGATCAACTTAGTTTATTATCCAGTCACCGGCAGGCGTTGAATTCCGCCATCGTGGTTTTTAGACACAATTCGGCGGACAACCGAAGCTTATTCAGGCGATTGAGCGAGCACGACGTGGCATGTGCGATCAGAGGCCCGGGTATTCGATTTTCCCCTCATTTTTACAACAATACCGAGGAGATTCAGCGTGCGATCGAATTTGCACTCAGCCTGACTTGAAACCTTGCAAGGATAGTCTAGGCTTACCCACTCTGTAATAGATCACCTACAAAGCAAGGATTAATGCCACTGTCTTCAAAAAACGTCCATGAATTTATCGATTAGAGGCATTTTTCTGCTCGCTGTAATTTTTTTACAGAACGTAGGCTATGCCTTGGAGCAAATTTCGGATCAAATTCAAGTTGTTCCGGTGGTAAACCAAACGGTAACGCAGGATGTTGTCAGTAAACACGGGCTGAGCGCTATTTTTAAAATGCGCTTGCATCGATGGCAGGACGGTACGCCCATCACCGTTTTCGTACTCAATGACGAAAATCCGCTGCATGCGAGGTTTTGTAAAGAGATATTGAATGTATTCCCTCATCAAATGCGCCGCATTTGGAATCGGTTAGTGTTCAGCGGCACGGGTCAGGCGCCGATAGAATTGGAAAGTAGCGAAGAAATGATAGACAAATTGAAATCCACACCGGGTGCAATCGGTTATCTGCCGGCGAACCAGGTCCAGCGCGGGGTCAAAGTATTGCACCTGCAAGCGGGAGGAAAATACTAACATGGCATTTGGTCATCGAAGTGAATGTCGGCTGTACCGCGTTTTTGCCGCTTGTTGCCTGGTAAATTTCTTGCTGAATCCGAACGAACTCAAGGCGGATGATAAGCATAACGAGTTTACGTTGCCCAATTCGCTGCAGATTCACGGTTTCCTGTCTCAAGGCTTTCTGCATACTTCGGACAACAACTGGTTCGGCCATAGCGACGACAATATTTCGGTCGATTTTCGCGAACTGGGCTTGAACGGGTCATGGCGGGTTGTGCCGGAATTACAACTGGCATTGCAATTGGTCTGGCGCGACGCCGGCGCGACCGATCGGAACGATCTGCGCATCGATTACGGGGTTCTCAATTACAGCTTTTTTTCTTCCGAATCGACCCTGCTCGGAATCAAGGCGGGTAGGGTTCCAACACCGTTCGGTCTTTATAACGATACCCGCGACGTTGCTTCGACCCGGCCCGGCGTGTTTCTGCCGCAATCGATTTACTTCGATCGCAACCGCAATATCGCGCTATCCTCCGATGGTGGATATTTTTATGCCGAACAACGAACCGACTACGGTGATTTCGTATTCAACATTGGCACATTCGTGCCTCGCAATGAAGATCCCAGTTTCAAACATTCGTTAGTTGGCGACAGTCCGGGAGAATTCGAAGGCGACACGTCCTGGATCACCCGCTTGAATTACGAATGGCAAGGCGGTACGGTCAGGCTGGCCGTGACCTATGGGGAATACAACGCGGACTATCGTCCCGAACCCGGTAGTTTGAATTTTTTACCCGGCTCGTTTAAATTCAATCCGTTGATTTTTTCCGCCCAATACAATGCCGAGAATTGGTCGTTAACAAGCGAATTCGCACTTCGCAAAACTCAGATAAAGAACTTCGGCCCGGCATTGCCGGACCTCGATTTTACTGGCGAAAGTTTCTACGTACAGGGAACCTATAATCTGACAACGTATTTGCAGGGACTGGTCCGCTACGACCAACTGATCTGGAACAATGACGACAGGGACGGTAAGAAATTCTCGCAAGTGTTCGGCGTTCCCGCCTACTCCCGTTTTGCCAAGGATTGGACGGTAGGTCTGAGATTGAAAGTGGTCTCCTCGGTGCTGATCAGCGCAGAATACCACCGCATCAACGGAACGGGATGGCTGGCGACTTTGGACAATCGGGAAACGACTCAACATTGGGACCTTTACACGCTGATGGTGTCGTACGACTTTTAAGCAAGCGGACAACCTTGGCAACTTACAATTTCTTCCAAATTTTTTCGACGTCGATCTTGAGCAAGGCGATATCGACCCAACGGTCGCCGTCCAGCGAAGCTTTTCGTTCGGCAATGACCTCGGCCTCCATGAATGTTTGATAAAACCGGATATGGCGATAGGTCGATACGATCAGGCATTGGCTGCACGCTTGTTCGCGACCGGCGGCAAATGCGGCGCGCACCAAATCCAGCACCAGCTGTCGGTTATTTCTATAGTTGCGGCCGATCGCAAAACGCCATGCCGCACCCAGCTTTCCCTGCAAACTCTTTCTAATTTGCTCGACTTCCGGTTTGAACCACCGCTCCAGATGCATTCCTTCTCTCCCGTCCAGAGTGAAAGAAATGGTTCCGACAATCTCGCCATCCTGTTCGGCGATAAGGATCGAGGTCTCCGGCCTCTGATCCAGCCTAGAGTTGATTATTAGC
The DNA here is from genome assembly GCA_050305675.1 of Methylococcaceae bacterium. Taxonomy (GTDB): domain Bacteria; phylum Pseudomonadota; class Gammaproteobacteria; order Methylococcales; family Methylomonadaceae; genus Methylomarinum. The sequence continues at coordinate 14,923 of JBNLFT010000031.1, read as the reverse complement.
ATGCCATTGTCGGTGGGAGCAATATCGCCGACTTCTATCAGTGCGTCGTGATTCAACGCATAGATTTCCCGCAGCCTTGAAAAGTCCGTCAACAGAGATATCCGATAATTTTCTGGTTTCTTGAACACGCGTTCCATGTTATATCGCACGTATTATTTCCCGTGAAATACCGGATACGGCAGCGGTTTGCCTATGCCGTAACCCTGCACGTAGTCAACGCCGATATCGGACACAGTCCTTAAAATTTCATCGTTCTCGACAAATTCCGCGATACTCTTGATATTCATCCCGTGTGCCACTTCATTAATGGCGTTGACGAACAAGGTGTCTTCTCTAGTTCCGGGAAGATGCCGGATGAATTCGCCGTCGATTTTCAAGAACTGGATCGGCAATTGTTTTAGGTGGTTCATAGACGAGAAACCGACCCCGAAGTCGTCGAGGGCAAATCCCACACCCATCTCGGTCAGCCGCGAAATCAACTCGGTAGCGGCCGACAAATTAGTGACCGCCTGAGTTTCCGTCACTTCGAAAATGAATTTTTGCAAAGGCACGTCGTATTCGGCGAACAACTGGCGGAAAATCGCCAACGCATCCGGCTTCGATATCATATCGCCCGACAAATTTACCGATAAAACGATATCGTTGCCGGAGGCGATGAATTGACTTTGCGCCTGCAGCGCCAGTTGCAGGACTCGTTGGTCGATCAGGCTGATTAATCCCGTCTGCTCGGCTACAGGAATAAAAAAACCGGGAGCAACGATGTTTCCCTCTTCGTCAATCATCCGCAATAGGCATTCGTAGTGGCTTACGCTACGGTCGCGTATGCGCATGATCGGCTGGTAATAAAGAACAAAGCGGTCTTCCGCCAACGCTTTCTCGATCTTTGCTTTCCAATTGACGCGCCGCTTGATGTCCTCGCGGTTCAAGTCGTCCACCGACGCCATGCACCAGGTTCCTCGCCCCGCGGCTTTGGCCTTGTACATGGCGATATCCACGCTGGCCATCAAATCCTGTTCGCTGCACTGGTCCACCGGAAATATCAGCAAGCCGGCGCTAATCGTGACCTTGTGTAACGTCTCCTCCAACTTAATTTCCATGTCCTGGACGAAGCTAAAAATTCGATTGATCAAGGCGACGGCTTGCTCGCGAGTGATTTCCGGAACCAAAACAACAAACTCGTCGCCCCCGAAACGGGCGAGAATATCGGTGTCGCTGACGATGGCCCGAAGCTTTTCCGATACCATCAACAGCAATCTGTCGCCTTCCTGGTGACCGCTACTGTCATTGATATACTTGAACTGGTCGATATCGAAAAAGATCAGCGCGCCGCTGTGGTTGAAGCGTTCCGCTTCCTTTAGCACCCGACGCAACTCCGCTTCGAATCGGCGGCGGTTAAAAAGGCGAGTCAACGGGTCGTGATCCGCCAGCCAGGCCAGTTCGGTTTCTGCCTTTTTCCTTTCCGTCAAATCCAGGCCCACGGCCAGAATTTCCGGCTGGGTGCCGGGGTTATCGATGACGGTAAAATACCAGGAAACGAACAGTTTGATTCCTTCCAACGAATACAACGTGCATTCATGCTGGCTGGTCTTATACTTGTCGTGCAGCAAATCGTCCAAGATCTCGATTATCGATTCGTTGCTTTCGTTGTCATAGATCAAATCCGTGAAGAAATACTTTCCGGCCAATGCGGCGTCGGCGTACCCGGTCAACTGTTCTCCAAATTTGTTGATGGACAAGATTCGACCCTGACGGTCGAGGCGCATGATTATGACTTGCGTCGTATTCAAGATATTGGAGACGAAATTACGTTCGTTTTGCAGCTCCTTGCTGCGCTCGACCAATCGCTGGTTTCGTTGTTCGACTTCGCGATCGAGGCGGCTCAGGGTTTCCGTCAAATTCCGCGCCGCCGAATCGAGTATGTCGATTTCATCGCTCCACCATTTTGTCCGACTCGGACTAGGTAACAATTGCCGAGCCCTGTGGTACTGTTTGTCCGCGATCAACGGCAGAAGACTGACGATCTTGTTGAATTTCTGGGTGGGCCTCACGAACGTTAAAAACAAAACCACAGCCGACAGCAGAATACTCGAGAGGCCGCTCACCGCATACAAATTAAGCGCCTTGCTTTTTTCCCATAACTCCTTGGTGATGTTGTCGATGATGATCAACTGAGCCTGATCGGGCTTTTCGCCGAACGGAATGGCATAGACGTCGTAGGTGTTGTCTCGATAAAGATACGACAAACTTTGGTTGGACTCCAGCCTGACGCGGCTGTTTTGCAGCGAGATCAACAACGGAAGATTGCGTACCGAATCGGTTAGCGCGGCGACCCGGGACGCCCATTTCGGCAACAGCGTCTGCCGCGGCGAGGACGATTCCTTGGAAGCTACCAGAATTCCGATGTCGGCCCCGGTTATGGCTTTCATCTGCAACACGATATCGGAGATACTGGAAACAAAAACGAACACGCCGCTGAACTTCCCGCGAAATAAAAATGGCAACGCATGAATTTGAACGCAGTCTCCGCTGCAGACAAGTTTGCTCAACGGCCGCTCCTCCCTCAACACCGTTTCCAACCAGGAAGCAGTCAGCGCCGCGCCGTCGACATGCTCCCCCCATTCCCCCAGCGGACGGCCGTCTATTGAAAACAGTCGAATAGAACGAATATCCGATTCCAGCTCGATCTTAAACCAATTGACATCCAACAATTGCCTGATCCGTTCGAGAACTTCCCCGTCTGCGTGGTTCAAGGCAATCAGGGAGGGAACCAGCCAACTCAGTTCCGTTTCCTTATGCTGAAGCTGCCTCAAAACGCTGGCAAAAGCTTGTTGGTACTGATGATGCCTGATTTCACGTTTCTGTTCGTGATTTCGTTCGAAGGTGTAGCTGCCGAGTAGAAAAATGGCGCCGGATGCGAGCATCGTCGAGATACTCACCGCGAACATCGTCTTCCAGGTCAAACTGACAAAAAATTTTTTCTTACTCGGCCGATTCATGAGGCTCGAAGCTCCTTAACTCGATTTTTTTAATTATTCCTTTTCCGAAAATTCTCATGAAGATCTGAAAGCCTCTGTCTTAAGACGATCTAACCGGAGCGTTAACCGCTAGTTTGTGGTTTAAGGCGAACGAAATGGTTTTCGATCCGAAAAACGGTTACCTGTGTGAGAGTTCCGGCGATTCATTGTACCTTCAGACCAGCGATCTTTATACAAAAGCCGTCCCCGTACCGGCATACCATATTAAAAATTGTGAAAACGTTAAAGCTTTCAAGCAGCCATCCTCAATCGCTAAACGCGTTACCGGTGGCTTATGGAATTTTACGCTGGTCGCAATATTAAGTCGCGGGAACCGATCGGTGCAACGGGAAAAACGATACTCGTCCAGCGGTATTAAGAGCCGTGCGCTCGCGTTCGAGCAAGCGGCCAAAAAACGCCGGTCCGACCGGCTAGCAACCAGCGGACGCTTATCGGTCGAACAGCGTATGAAAATTACGGCTGGACTGGCGGGCGATTTCCTCGACGGTCGACCCGCGCAGCTCGGCCAGATGCTCGGCCACGTAGCGCACATAGGTCGGATAGTTGGGTTTACCGCGGAAGGGCGCCGGAGCCAAATAGGGAGAATCGGTTTCGATCAAGAAGCGGTCGGCCGGAACTCTCCTCGCCACTTCCTTGATTTGATCGGCATTCTTGAAGGTTACGATGCCGGAGAACGAAATATAAAAATCCAGATCCAGCGCCTTCTTAGCATAGGCCCAATCCTCGGTGAAACAATGGATGATGCCGCCGACCTGACGCGCTCCCTCGTCCGCCAAGACATCCAGCGAATCATGCCCGGCCTCCCGGGTATGGATAATCAGAGGCTTGTTCAGTTGTTTTGCCGCCCGGATATGGGTGCGGAAGCGTCGATGTTGCCATTCCAAATCACCGTTGCTGCGGAAATAATCCAAACCGGTTTCTCCGATGGCGATTACCTTGTCGTCGGCCGCCAGACTCAGCAATTCCTCCAGCGTGGGCTCTGCGCCTTCTTTTACGTTCGGATGCACCCCCACCGACAGCGAAATCGATGAATAAGGCGCGACCAGATCGTACATCGCCGGATAGGACTCCATATCGATGCCGATACACAGCATGTGGTCGATTTCGGCATGATCGGCTTGCTGCATGAATCGACCGAAATCGTATTGATAAGGCGCAAGATCGATACGGTCGAGATGACAGTGCGAATCGATAAACATGAACGGAGAAGAGATCAGGCTGAGCGGGTTACATCGTGTGAGTAGACCGATCCGACTCCAATGCACCGGCCAAGTAGGTCTCGATCTTATTGCGAGCGTTGCCGCCGTCCTGGTCGCTGAATTGCACACCGATCCCGGTCGCCCGGTACCCTTCCGCTCCCATCGGCGTCTTCCAGATGATCTTGCCGGCAATCGGCAGGCGTTCGGTCTCTTCCATCAGATTGAGCAGCATGAAGACTTCCTCGCCCATTTCGTAATCGCGCTTGGTCGGGATGAACAAACCGCCGTTCTTGACGAAAGGCATATAGGCGGCATACAACGCGTTTTTGTCTTTAATTGATAACGACAAGATGCCTTGTCTGGAGGAGCTTTCGGCCATGGTATTAACGCCTGGTCATTCTGGACCACTGAATTAAGAGTTGCTCTAACATCAACTGCTTGTTGAGTTGGGTATCCACTTTCCGGATGCTCGACAACAGTAAATCGTAAAACCGGTAAAGTTGAATCAAGTCTAGACCTTTGGCAAATTCTTGCAAGCCGCGATGGTGCCCGACCTCACAATCGGCCTGAAAAGCACTGCGAACGCCGATGGTCAGCCACTGAGCAAGCCAGCACAAAATCTCCGGCAAGTCGACCGCTTCCTGTTTCTGCCATCGTTCGGCAATCTGCGTGGCGTTACCGCGCCCTCCCGCCAGTTGCAACCAATCCTCGAGCAACGCGTCGTGAACCGCCAGCAAGTTTCGTTCGGCATAGTGTTTGGCCAGCAACGGAGCTCCCCGCGCCAATGCCAACAGGCGGTCGCCAGCGTCGATATCGTTTTGCCGCAACCAGTCGGTCGCTACCGCCGGATCCGGCGTGGCGATCGTCAACAATTGGCAGCGGCTTCTAATCGTCGCCGGCAGTTTAGCGGCTTTCTCCGCCAACAAAACGATCGATGTCCGCTCGGTGGGCTCTTCCAGGCATTTTAAAAAGGCATTGGCCGCCGCAGTGTTCAACGAATCTGCGCAATTTATCACCACGCAGCGTTCGAATCGAGAATGCGGTTTCAAGGCCAGTTTGCCGATCAATTGCCGTATCACATCGATACCGATCGCTTTGCCGCTTTCTTCGGGCTCGATATATATATAATCCGGATGAGTGCCGGCCGCGAACAATCGACAACCATGGCAACCGCCGCAAGCCGCATATTCCGCCGTCGGTCGTTCGCACAGCAAGGCCTGGGCATAGTGTTCGGCCAGCAACAACTTGCCGAGCCCGCGATTGCCCTGGATCAGTAAGGCTTGCGGAACGCGTCGCTGCTTGATGTAGGCGGTCAGTTGCCGCCGACTTTCCTCCAGCCAGGGATACACCATATTTTCGATTATAACAATGCTCCGACGGCTGCGGCGATGTCCTGTTGCACGCGACCCAGCGGCTGCGCGGCGTCGATGATCTTGACGCGTTGCGGCTGTTGCAGCGCCCGTTGCAAATAAGCCTTGCGAACTCTCTCGAAGAAATCGCGTTGTTCCCGTTCGAAACGGTCGAACTCACCTCGACGACGCACTCTTCCCATGCCGGTAGCGACCGGCGCATCGAGCAATAACGTCAGGTCAGGCCTTAACTCCCCTTGGACGCATTGTTCCAACCAATCGATGGTTCCTTCCCGCATTCCTCGCCCGCCTCCCTGGTATGCGAAGGTAGCGTCGGTAAAACGGTCGGACAATACCCATTGGCCTCGACTCAATGCCGGCTCGATAACGTGGGCGATATGTTGCGAGCGCGCCGCGAACATCAACAACAATTCGGCTACCGGCGTGATCGACTCACTACGTTGGTCCAACAACAACTCGCGGATGTGCTCGGCCAGACGGGTTCCTCCCGGTTCGCGGGTTACGACGACAGTTTGCCCGGCACTCTCCAACAACTGGCGGACGAATGCGATGTTGGTACTCTTACCTACGCCTTCTCCACCTTCCAGCGTAATAAACTTTCCTCTGGTCATCGGCTTCTTTTCTGGTACTTGTTGACCGCGTTGTTGTGTTCTCGCAAGCTCGCCGAGAACACGTGGCTGCCGTCTCCGCGAGCGACGAAATACAGACTGTTTTCCCGGTCGGGGTGTAACGCAGCCCGAATCGCTTGCCGACCGGGCATGGCGATCGGCGTCGGCGGCAAACCCTTGACCAGGTAAGTGTTGTAGGCAGTCGGTTGCTTGAGATCTTTGCTCCGAAGGTCGCCGTCGAACGCTTCGCCCATACCGTAGATGACGGTCGGATCGGTCTGCAGCAACATTCCTTTTTGCAACCGTCGCACGAAAACGCCGGCGATCTGCGGCCGCTCCTCGGCCTTCGCCGTCTCTTTTTCGACGATCGAAGCGAGAATCAACGCCTCGTACGGAGTCTGCAGCGGAAGATCCTGCGCCCTGTCTTGCCATTCCTCCAGCAGCACTTCCTGCATCTTGTCGTGGGACCGTTTCAACAAATCCAGATCGCTACTGTGTTTTTCGAAATAGTACGTTTCCGGGAAAAACCAGCCTTCTGGATGTTGTTGTTCCGACCCCAACCGCACCATAATCGCCTGAGGATCGACTCCCGTCAACCTATGTTCCAGGTTCGGGTTGTCGGCCACCGCTTGCAGGATTTGATTGAAAGTCCAGCCTTCGGGAAACGTGATCGAATACTGCCTGGCCTTGCCGGCGACAAACGTCGCCAGCAAATCCGGCATGCTCATACCCTCGGCCAAATCATATTCGCCCGCCCTCAGCTTATCGGCCACCTTCATTCGATAGGCGATAATTTTGAACCAAAAGGGATCGAGATCGACCTGCTGATCTTGCAGTTTAGCGACGATTGTGCGGAACGAGTCACCCCGGGCAATCTCGATAACGTGCCCCGGATTAACCACGACCGGACGGGACAACGCTTGTCGATACGCCTGCCAGATCCAGACGCCCGAACCGGCCGCCAACAAGAGCGACACCAGGATGAGACGTTTAAGCATGCTCGATTTCCTGCTGCCGGAGTTGCCGAAACGCCCGCTGCAAAGCGCCGGTGACGGGCCCCAATGGGAAAGTGCCCGCTTCCAGTTGTTTAACCGGCCAAACGCCGATCACGGAGTTGGTAACAAAGATTTCGTCGGCCTGTTGCAATTGCTCGGGGGTAAAATATTGCAGCTCGACCCGCGTATTCATTTTTTCGGCCAATTCCAGCAGCACCGCGCGCACGATTCCGGCCACTCCGCATTGTTCGATCGGCGCAGTGATCAAGCACCGGTCCTTGACGTAAAACAAATTGCTCATCGTGCCTTCGATGACGAATCCGGACTGATTCAGCATCAGCCCTTCCTGAATCTCGTCGCTTTGCCATTCGGCCCGGGCCATGACCTGTTCCAGCCGATTCAGATGTTTTATTCCGGCCAACGCCGGATTGAGCCCCAGCCGGTGCCGGCAGAAACGCGCGACGATACCTTGACTTGGGTAAGTAGCGGGATAATCGGGAAACGGGTGCAGCGCAAACAGCCGCGTCGGACGGACGACATCCGGAGGACGATAGCCCCTGCCTCCGCAGCCGCGGGTGACGATCAGCTTCAACACCGCGTGATCGGCACCGGCTGTCAGCCGCGAGGCTTCTCGCCCTAACAACTGCCGGTCCGGCATGGGAATCGACAACCGTCCGCAGCCCAACGCCAAGCGCTCCAAATGGCGGTCGAAGAATAGCGGTTTCCCGTTACAGACTTCAACGGTTTCGAATAAACCGTCGCCGTATTGGAGACCGCGGTCGGCGGGGTCTATAGCGAGTTTGCGTTCACCGTTTAACAGGTACATCGGCAAACACGGTAAAGTGAATTACCGGTAACGCTTGAATACCAGCGATCCGTTGGTGCCGCCAAAGCCGAAAGAGTTGGATATCGCCACGTCGATCTTCATTTCTCTCGCCGTGTTCGGCACGTAGTCCAGATCGCATTCCGGGTCGGGGTTTTCCAGGTTAATGGTCGGCGGAGCGATTTGATTCTTAATGGACAACGCCGTCAACACGGCCTCGATACCGCCGGCCGCACCCAGCAGATGGCCGATCATCGATTTGGTCGAGCTGACCGCGACACGATAAGCGTACTCCCCCAACGCCGCTTTCATCGCCTGCGTTTCTCCGATGTCGCCGGCCGGGGTGGAGGTACCATGGGCGTTGATGTAGTGAACGTCCTCGGGATTCACGCCGGCATCGCGCAACGCGGCTCGCATACAGCGGGCGGCGCCTTCGCCGCCGACCGAGGGCGTGGTCATGTGATATGCATCGCCACTCATCCCGTAACCAACGACTTCGGCGTAAATCTTGGCGCCGCGCGCCTTGGCGTGCTCCAGTTCTTCCAACACCACGACCCCCGAACCGTCACTCAAAACGAATCCGTCGCGATCCCTGTCCCACGGCCGACTGGCAGCTTGTGGATCGTCATTGCGGCGCGACAATGCCTTGGCCGACGCGAAACCGCCCATCGCGGTCGGAGAAGTCGTGCAACGCTCGGCGCCGCCGGCGACCATGACGTCGGCGTCGCCGTATTTGATCAGGCGAGCGGCATCGCCGATGTTGTGCGTGCCGGTGGTACAGGCGGTCACGATGGCGAAATTCGGGCCTTTTAATCCGTATTTAATGGAGAGGTTGCCGGAAATCATGTTGATGATATTGCCCGGAACGAAAAACGGCGAAATTTTGCGCGGTCCGCCTTTCTCGTAGGTCGCATAACATTCCTCGATACCGGTCACACCGCCGATACCGGCCCCGATGGCAACTCCGATCCGCTCGGCGTTTTCCTCGGTCACCTGGAGCCCGGAATCTTCGATGGCTTGGCAGCCGGCGGCAATGCCGTAGTGAATGAAGCCATCCATCCGTTTTGCATCTTTTTCGGGAATGTATTCGCTGATGTCGAAATTTCTGATTACACCGCCGAAACGCGTGGCGAACGGCGAAATATCGAAAGAGTCGATCGGGCTAATCCCGCTTTTCCCGTTAATAATTCCGTCCCAGGTTTGTGCGACATTATTAGCTAGAGGCGTGACAGCGCCTAATCCAGTTATAACAACCCGACGTGTAGTCAAAATGGTATACCGTTTGATTATTTGAGAAATACAAGAGGTATGCGTTCTAGTGGATGGGAATCATCCACTAGGCATATGTGACAATTGATTAAAGGTTGGCGTTGATATAATCGATTGCCAATTGAACTGTGGTGATTTTTTCAGCTTCTTCGTCCGGAATTTCGCATTCAAATTCTTCTTCAAGTGCCATGACGAGTTCGACTGTATCCAAGGAATCAGCGCCGAGATCATCAACGAAAGAAGCATCATTGGCGATATCCTCTTTGACACCTAATTGTTCCGCGACAATCTTCTTTACTCGTTCTTCAACATTGCTCATAGTTATTTTCCCCAAACAATGCAAGCGTTCGCCGTTGCAAACCACTTACCATAGTATCATTATTAATATTTTAGAAATCCCGTGACTGGCGACAATCCCAGACGGCGGGGTGAATTATACTTGAATTTGCCTTAAAGTCACAATATTAAGGCATAAACATGCCGCCGTTCACGTGCAGCGTTTCTCCGGTGATATAAGACGCTCCATCGGACGCCAAAAACGAGACGGCGTGGGCGATTTCATCAGGTTGTCCCAGGCGGCCCAAAGCGATCGACGACAATAAAGCGTTCTTATGCTCCTCGGCCAATTCCTTGGTCATATCGGTATCGATAAAACCGGGCGCGACCGTATTAACGGTAATGTTGCGCGAACCGACTTCCTTGGCCATCGATTTGGCAAACCCGACCATTCCGGCCTTAGCCGCGGCATAGTTGGTCTGCCCGGCGTTTCCGGTGGCGCCGACTACCGAGGAAATATTGATGATGCGGCCGGTTTTCGCCTTCATCATCCCGCGCAAAACCGCCTTGCTCATCCGATAGATCGAGGTCAGGTTGGTATTGATGATATCGTCCCATTCCTCGTCCTTCATCCGCATCAACAAATTGTCGCGCGTAATTCCGGCATTGTTTACCAGTACGGCCGGGGTACCGAAATCGTCGTTTATGGTTTTCATCACTTCGGCGATCGAATCGGTATCGGCAACGTTCAATTTCAGGCCTTTACCGTTCTCGCCCAGATACGCTGATATCGACTCCGCCCCGCCGTCGGAGGTGGCGGTACCGATCACGAAAAAACCGTCCGCCGCCAACCGTTCGGCAATCGATCGGCCGATACCTCGGCTGGCCCCCGTGACCAAGGCTATTTTTTTATCCATTGAACTGCTCCAACACTTGAGTTAACGTTTCCGGGTCGTAAATCGCCAGATGATTAGCCTCTTTAACGATACGTTTGTTCAGCCCCATCAGCACCTTACCCGGACCGCATTCGACAAACTGAGACACTCCTTGATCGTGCATGAATTTGATGCTGTCGACCCAACGCACCGGCTTGAACAATTGTTCGCGTAGCGCGTTCCGAATCACTTCCGACGCGCTGTGAGCGGCGACGTCGACATTATGAATTAAGGTAACGTGGGGAATTTCGACCGCGATGTCTTCGAGTTTTTCGGCCAGCTTTTCCGCGGCCGGCTCCATCAGGGCGCAATGGGAGGGCACGCTGACCGGCAACTTCAAGGCGCGTTTCGCGCCCATCGCCTTGGCCGTCTCCATCGCCCGTTCCACGGCCGGTGCATGGCCGGCAATGACTACCTGCCCCGGGGCATTGAAATTGACCGCCGACACGACTTCGCCTTCCGCACTGTCCGCGCAGGCCTTTACCACTTGATGATCTTCCAGTCCGATGATCGCCGCCATGGCGCCGATCCCCGCCGGAACGGCCTGCTGCATCAAGCGGCCACGCTCGGCCACCAGCCTGACGCCATCCTCGAAGCCGATCGCATCGGAACAAACCAGCGCGGTATACTCCCCAAGGCTGTGCCCCGCCATCCATCCGGGCCTGACCTCGGTCAGCTCGCACCACACCCGCCAGGTTGCCACGCCCGCGGCCAACATAGCCGGCTGGGTGTTTTGGGTCTGGTTTAGTTCCTCGGCCGATCCATTTTGCACCAGATTCCATAGATCGAATGCCAATGCGTCGGATGCCTGTTCGAACGTTTGTTTGACCGACGGATAGGCGTCCGCGAGTTGCGCCATCATGCCGACGGCTTGCGAACCCTGACCGGGGAAGACAAACGCTAAATTGTAATTCTGTTCACTCATCTTTGACATACTAGTATCTTAATAATGCCGAACCCCAGGTAAAGCCCGCTCCGAATGCCTCCAGCAGAACCACCTGCCCACGTTGAATACGACCGTCCCTGACCGCTTCGTTCAGCGCCAACAATACCGAAGCCGACGAAGTATTGCCCTGGTTTTCCAAGGTCATGACCACCTGATCCATCGACATGCGCAATTTCTTCGCGGTTGCCGCGATGATTCGGGTATTGGCCTGGTGCGGCACCAGCCAATCGACATCGCTTTTCTTCAAGCCGTTGGCGGCCAGCGTTTCATCAACTATCCGCCCCAACGTATTGACCGCGATTTTGAATACCTCGTTGCCGCGCATGCTGATAAATCCGGACTCGTCCTTATTGGAAACCGCCGCCACTTGGGGATTGGGACAATACAACAGGTCTTCGTAGCCGCCGTCGGAGTGAATATGCGTCGAGAGTATGCCCGGCTCGCTACTGGCCTCGAGAATCACCGCGCCGGCGCCGTCGCCAAACAGGATGCAGGTCGTTCTGTCTTCCCAGTCGACAATGCGCGAACAGATCTCGCTGCCGATCACCAAAACCTTCTTGGCGGCGCCGGTCTTAATATATTGATCGGCGATACTGAGCGCGAATATGGAACCGGAGCATGCGGCCTGAACATCGAAGCCGACGCAATTCTTAATTCCCAGCCGATGTTGCACCAGGCAGGCGGTACTCGGATAAATGCGGTCGGGAGTTCCGGTTGCGACGACGATCAGGTCGATTTCGTCGGCGGCGATATTCGCCATCTCGATCGCCTGTCGCGCGGCGATTTCCGCCATGCTGGCTGCGCTCTCCTCCGGTCCGGCAATGCGCCGCGACTTGATGCCGGTTCTCTCGTAGATCCAGCTGTCGGAGGTGTCCACCATCTGTGAGATATCATCGTTGGTGCGTACCGTCTCCGGCAAATACCCGCCCGTACCTATGATTCTTGCGTTGCGGCTCATACGGCCTCTCTATTTGCGGCCAGGGCAATCTCGACTTTCTCGCCGATCTTCCGGATGACATCTTGCGCCACCTCGACCTCAGCCAAATGGATCGCGGTTTCGAAGGCAAGCGCATCGGCGCCGCCATGGCTCTTGATCACCAACCCCCGCAAACCGATGAAGCTGGCGCCGTTGTAAAGTCTGGGATCGATACTGTCTTTGAATGCCCGCAACACCGGATAGGCCGCCAAGCCGGCTAATCGGGTAAACAGATTGCGGGAAAACGCATCCTTCATTTTACTGCCAATCATTTTGGCCGCGCCTTCGATCGATTTCAGCGCGACGTTGCCGACGAAACCGTCGGTCACGATCAGGTCGACTTTGACCGTCCCGGCATTAATCGAATTTCCTTCGACGTAGCCGATATAATTAAGAGGCGAATTTTCCAGCAATTTCGCGGCCGCCTTGACCTGCTCGTTGCCTTTCATGTCCTCTTCGCCGATATTCAACAGCCCTACCTTCGGCTTTTCGATGCCCTCCACCGCCTTTACCACTTCCTCGCCCATGATGGCGAATTGATAAAGGTGTTCGGCATTGCAATCGACATTGCCGCCCAGATCGAGCATATGGGTGTGGCCGAAAACAGAGGGCATCGTCGAAATGATGGCCGGCCGATCGATGCCGGGAATCATTTTCAGCACGAAACGGGCCGTTGCCATCAGCGCCCCGGTGTTGCCGGCGCTGACGCAGGCATCGGCCACGCCGTCGCGAACCAGATTGAGTGCTACCCGCATCGACGAATCTTTCTTGTTTTTCAAGGCCTTTTGTGGAGGCTCGTCCATTTCAACAACCTGCGAGGCATGCTGAACGCTGATTCTGCCCTTATAGTCGACAAACGCCTGCGCCAACAGCTCGTTGAGAACCGTCTCATCACCAACCATGATAAGCTTCAAATCCGGATTTTTTTTCAGGCATGTCAATGAAGCGGGAACCGTCACCTGCGGACCGAAATCCCCACCCATTGCATCAATCGATAATGTCGAACTCACGCTTAGGATCAACTCCTGGATAGTAGAAAAGAGACGGCCTGCAGAAGCAGGCCGGCTTAATTGAGAAGATATTAAATTTTAATCTTCATCGCTGCTGGCGATGATCTGACGGCCTTTAAAAAAACCATCCGGGGTCATGTGATGCCGCAGATGAGTCTCACCGGTCAACGGATCTTGAGCCAGCGTTTTGCTGGTCAATGCATCGTGGGAACGACGTTGACCGCGTCTTGAACGGGTCACCTTGCTTTTTTGTACAGCCATTACTAATCTCCAGTACTTTTAAGTTTCGCTAAAACGGAAAATGGGTTGTCAGACCTCACCTGCCGATCGTTGTCGACAGTTGGTGGCACCTGTTTCTGCTCGCGCTCCATGCAGTCGTACTCATGCCTGGGAAAATCGGGTAAAGCGAGCAGGATCTCGTCTTCCACCAATTCCAGCAACGAGACTTTGTCCGACTCCAGCAATAACGGCTCAAATTCCGCAGCAAGCCTGTCCGCCTGCTCCAACGAGGTCACGACCCCCAAATTAACCGTTAACTCGATTGGCCATGACAGCGTATCCAAACAACTCTGGCAAATTAACGATAAAGTCGTTTTAATCGTTCCATGAACGGTTGCCAGCCGGCCTTCTTTGGCAAAAGAAAACTCGATCCGAACCTCCTCCCGGTTATCCGCAAGAAAATCGGCGAGTCGAGCAAATTCGCTTAGTCTTATCGTTCCTGAAAATACCCGCCGCCTCTCGGCTAACGCTATCGGATCGATAAAATCAGGTAACCTGTCTAACATAACTGTACAATGATATAGGCTCTTAACTTCTCAGTCAAACTAAAGCACTCCGGCAACTTAAGACTCGACATGAAAAAACTGGTCCTGGCCTCGGCTTCACTCTATCGAAAAGAACTATTGCGGAAATTGGGTTTGGATTTTATCACTTGTCCTGCCGAAATCGACGAAACCGCCCAGGAATTCGAAACGGCGGACCAACTGGCGGTCAGGCTCGCCGTCGAAAAAGCCAAATCGGTTGCCGTCCGTTTTGCCGAGCATTTGATCATCGCATCCGATCAGGTCGCGATGCATCAGGGACAACAACTGACGAAACCGGGAAGCAAGGACGCGGCGATCGACCAATTAAATCGCCAGTCCGGACATGCGGTCGCCTTCCATACCGGCTTATGTCTGCTGGACGGAGCCAGCGGACGCTGCACGACCGCCCTTGATCGCTGTACGGTCTACTTCAAACGCCTTAGCGCCGATCAGATCCGGCGTTACGTCGAGCTGGAAAAGCCCTACGACTGCGCGGGAAGTTTTAAATCGGAGGGGCTGGGCATCGCGTTGTTCGAACGGATCGAAGGGGACGACCCCAATGCACTGGTCGGTTTGCCTTTAATCAAATTGGTTTCGTTATTGGAACAATTCGGCGTTCGTGTACTCTAGCCCAAATATTTCACAAAGGCGGCCTTACTATTTGAAATCAGGATTTAG
>JBNLFT010000030.1:0-21408 GCA_050305675.1 Methylococcaceae bacterium | reverse complement strand
AGTACCTGAAAGAATTGATCAGCCCGGATTAGTTGAATAAATCCAGTTGCCTAAACTGGCGAAAATCCGGTTTGTCGAGAGACGACAGTGTCACCCCGAGCAGGCGGACCTTTTTCGCGCCGATAGCGGTGTCTTTGAGCAGGTCGGAAAAAACGACCTCGATTCCCCGGCTATCGGTGATCGGCTGTGCCAGAGTTCGGCTACGGGTAATTTGCACGAAATTCTGATACTTGACCTTGACCGTGACGGTATGTGCGGTCAGCTTTTTGTCGCCGAGTCTCTGCAAGGCCTTGTCCAGTAACTCCATCAGATGCCGCATGATGAGCGCCGGGTCGGCGATATCCTGCTGGAACGTGGTTTCCACGCCGACCGATTTGCTGGGACGATAGTTGTTGACCGGCCGGTTGTCGATCCCCCGGGCGATGTTGAAATAATGCCGGCCGGCCTTACCGAAATGTTGGGTGAGCATCTGCAGCGACAGTCTTTTCAAGTCGGCGCCGGTTTTGATGCCCAATGCATGCATCTTGCTCTCGGTTGCCCTACCGATGCCGTGGAACTTTCCGATCGGCAGTCCTTCGACGAAACGTGGTCCCAGTTCCGGCGAAATCAAATACAGGCCGTCGGGCTTGTTGATATCCGAGGCGATCTTTGCCAGAAACTTATTGTAGGAAATGCCGGCCGATGCGGTCAGACCGGTTTGTTGCAAGATATCGCGTTTAATTGCTTTGGCGATTAACGTCGCCGAGCCGCGGCAGCGGGTTACCGCGCTGACGTCCAGATACGCTTCATCTAGCGACAGCGGTTCGAATAGCTCGGTATAGTCGGTAAAAATGGTACGAATGGCGGCCGATGCTTCGCGGTATGCTTCGAAACGCGGTTTGATGAAGACGGCCTGCGGGCACAGCCGGTACGCTTGCGCCGACGGCATGGCCGAGTGGATGCCGTATTTGCGGGCTTCATAGCTGCAAGTGGCGACGACGCCCCGTGAATCGGGCCGCCCGCCGACGACGATCGGTTTGTTGCGATAATTAGGATTATCCCGCTGTTCGACGGCCGCGAAAAAAGCATCCATATCGATGTGAATGATCTTGCGGGTCGGGGCGATGACGGCCATGCTTGTTTAGGAGTTCGGTAAAAAGAAGGCTGGGTCACAAATATTGTAACGGACAGCCGGAGCGAGTGAACAAAATTGCTAAAATAACAGACAAAGCCAATACAAATATGCGGCCAGGTCAGCCGATAAACTGCGCTGCGGCCGTTTGACGATGGTGGACGGATTTCGGTAATGAATGGTAGAAGGTGGACTTTTTTGCTGCACCGCACGGCATGCTTGCTTTGCTGTCTGTTGATTTCAGTTCGCGCGTCGGCCGCTCAAACCGAGCAATCCGTTTTCCCAACTCCCGAAATCATCGATTCGGTATTGAGTTTCCGCAGCCATCCTTATTTAACGCTACCCCTCTCCGACGGCGAACAAGCGGCGTTGAAACGCCTTTATAGCTCATCGGCGCCGGCGTTATTCTGGCTTCGCGAAGCTGGCGCGAACAACCAAGTCGCCGAGGTTTTGCGTTTGCTGGAGACCGCCCCGGACAGCGGTTTGCCGGTAAGCGCCTACGAGGTCGATAAGTTACTGACCAAGTGGCGGCTGCTGCAAGCGGAAGAGCGGCCCAACCAATTCGAACTGACCTTGTTCGATACCGCCGTGAGCACGGTGACCTTACGTTATCTGAGCGATTTGCAGCGCGGTCGTATCGACCTGAAAAGCGAACGGTTCGGTTTCTGGCACGGCGTCGACTATGAATTGTTGGTCGACTTGCTGATAGAGGCCGAGCGGAAAGGACAAATCAGTCAATTGACCCTTTGGGTGGAGCCCGATCTCGCCCCTTATCGGCGGCTTAAACAAGCGCTTAAGCATTACCGCGAATTAGCCGGCAATTATCGGTTTCCGACGGTGATGTTCGAGAAGTCGATAGAGGAAGGCGACAGCGATTCCCAGATCGCTATCTTGAGTCGTAAATTGCAGGTCTTAGGGTTGCTACCGAGTCACGACGGAGAGTCCGGAATCTACCGCGGCGATATGGTGGAAGCGGTCAAACATTTTCAGCGTTTGCACGGACTCAACGACGACGGCATCATTGGCAAAAAGACCCTGGCCGCTTTGAATACACCGTTAGCCGAGCGGGTCGGGCAAATCGAGCTGGCATTGGAGAGATTGCGCTGGCTGCCTGACTTGCGACAAGATCAAGGCTTGATTCTGGTAAATATCCCCGCGTTTCGATTATGGGCCTACCGGAACGGCAACTTAGGTGGCGACAGCGATTTGTCGATGAAAGTGGTGGTGGGAATCGCCAAGAAAAATCAGACGCCGGTATTTATGGCCGATCTGGCCTATCTGGAATTTCGGCCCTATTGGAATGTACCGAAAAAAATCACGGCGAAAGAAATTTTACCGAATCTACTGGAAAATCCCGATTACTTACAGCAACAAAATATGGAACTGGTCCAGTATTTCAGTTCCAATGCCGAACCGGCGCCTTTAACGACGGATAGCCTTGAATTGCTGCAACAAGGGGCTATGAAAATCAGGCAACGCCCGGGACCTAAGAACTCCTTGGGGCTGGTCAAGTTTATTTTTCCCAATCGTTACGACGTTTATATGCACGATACGCCGGCAAGGCGATTGTTCCTATCCGAACGCAGGGATTTCAGCCACGGCTGTATCAGGGTCGAACAGCCGCAAGCGCTGGCCGAATTCGTTTTGCAATCGCGTCAGGAATGGCAAGCCGAGCGGATCCGGGAAGCGATGTTGGAAGGGCGGAGCCGGCGGGTTTTTGTTAAGAATGCCATTGCGGTACTGATTTTTTATAGTACGGCAATGGCGATCGATAATGAAATTTACTTTTTCCAGGACATTTACCACTACGACGAACGCTTAAGCCGGGCTCTATCTTCCGATTTGTCCCGGAGCGAACTGACAGTCACGTCCCGGTAAACCGATGGGTGCGTTTTACCAGTAACGGACGTTCCCGGTATCGATATGAACGAAATCCGATTCCGGGTAATAACCCACCCCGCCGCGTTGCATGGCGATGGCAGCGTCTTTGACGATCTTACTCTCCACGTGCTCCATCCTGATATCAATCGCCATACCCAACATATGTAGGCTTTTCGTCGCCACGCCGGTAGTTTGCTTTTGCAGCAATGCGTTGGTCGCCGGAGATCGATAGCCGGAAATGACCTGAATTGGCTGGCGCACTCCTAAGTGGCGTTGTAATTCAAAGAGTAGGTCGAAAAGAGACGGATCGATCGCGAAAATGTCGCCGGAACGATGATCGCGCAACAAGTGATTCATTTCGTTCAGCGCGCCGTTGACATAATGACCGTTTTCGAAATAAGTCACGGCGAGCGTTTCGCCGGTATGTAGGTTTTCGAAAGCTAAGTTCTTGAAGGAATGCTTATATTTGATTGTAGCATTGCTTAAGCCCGGAAAAGCCGCTGCGGCAATCGTACAGCTCACGCCTTTAATAAAACGTCGACGGGCTATTTCAATTTGATTGTCTGATATTGAGGTATTCATTGATTGAAGACTTATGTTTCGATATTGTTCGATTTTGAAAAATTCGTTTTTTAAGTTAAGGATAGCCGTTATTTTAAAATTAAATGTGAAATACTTGTCATCGACGGATTACGGCTTGTTAGGGAGGATGGCAAAACACGTCTATAGGAGCCAATCAAGAAATGCCCCGTGGATGTGTCTAAGTGGACCGGAAAATTGTCGTTTCGCTAGAGATTCGTGTCCTTACCGCTGGTTCTTTGAGTATTGATAAATGATGATATAGCCATGTAACCTTCTTTGATAATTTCGGGCAAACGGAGTCTGTAGGTAGTTTATTATCAGCATTGAGCCATAAACAGTCAATTTTTGGAGCTTTTGCTTATATCTCGTAAGATACGTCATTCAAGTCAACAGTTTGGGCGGCCGCTTCAATTATTGAAAAAAAGAGCGGGCATTGTTGTTCGCGCCCGGTAACCGAAAAAGGAGTCTTAGCAATGAGCGAAAGCAGACTGCCGAAGAATTCGCGTTTCAAACTCGATTTGATGTTTGAGGGAATTCGTTTTACGGAAGCTTTAGGAGAAGCCGCAAAAGAGGCCTTTCCCAATTTCTATCCTTACCGGTTTTCGCCCGTCGAAAAGGATCCAACCGGACAAGGAAAAGCGGAGATTCCCTATCTTTTAATCACGGAAAACGATGTTTTATCGCGTATCAAGGGAAATGGTAAATCGAGTTGGTATGTCACCGGGGACGGGGAGGAGGGTTATTGGCTGCGCCACGATCACGACCTTTATCCCGACCAGCCGGTGAGTTTTGCACCTTTGCCCAGTTGGATGAAAAAGACAACCAGCGACGGGATTCCAATGGCTGCTACCGGCATCAGTTTGCATAGCGACATGGCCGTCGTCAACATAGCCCCGGCATGTCAATATTTCTTGGCCGACAAGGATAACGGACTATCGATGCGCTGCGGCTTTTGCGCCTACGGCGCTCCCGACGCCCGAAGCGAAAAATTAGGACAGCAAATGGATAAAATCGCCCTGCCTGATATTGCATATCGGCGAATGAGAGAAACCTTGAACGAAGTGATTAACAGCGGAGAGGTGCGTCATATATACTTGGTCGGCGGTTCTATGGTCGATTGGTGTGAAGAAGGTCAACGGTTTATCGAGATCGCCAGGCAAGTACAATCGGTAAACGATCATAAAATTCCAGTAACCTGTGGTTCGGGGGCGCTACCGCCCGAATACATAAAACAACTATACGATGAAGCATTGGTGGACTCGGTGTGTTTTAATCTGGAAGTTTGGTCTAAGGAACTTTTTGCCAGGGTTTGTCCCGGTAAACATCGGTTTGTCGGTTACGATCGCTGGATATCTTCGCTTGAATACGCGGTCAGTATTTTTGGAAAAGGGCGGGTTTACAGCGCGATGGTGGCGGGAATCGAGCTTGAACCGGAATATGCCATGACTGCCGAGCAGGCTTTGGAATTAGCCTTACGAGGAGCGGACGATTTGTGTTCGAGGGGCATCATTCCGATATACTCCTTGTATTGGCCGGTAGCAGGCCGGAATTTACCGGAATCATTCGCTTCCTTAAGGCAATATTTTGCCGAATTGAATGTCGGTTATGCGGAAATCCGGAAAAAACACGGGTTGGATATCTGGGAAGGCTTTATGTGCCACCGCTGTGCATACATGCAACTGGAATGCGATATTGATCGAGATCTGAAATTGCAGGAGATAGAGTAACGTGGATCAACAGCAGAACTTTCCAAGCCCGGCTCCATTAATGGAACTAGCGACAGCCTATTGGAAGTCGCAGATTTTTCTTACCGCGCATAGGGTTGGATTATTCCAAAAGTT
Organism: Methylococcaceae bacterium; assembly: GCA_050305675.1. Classification (GTDB taxonomy): domain Bacteria; phylum Pseudomonadota; class Gammaproteobacteria; order Methylococcales; family Methylomonadaceae; genus Methylomarinum. Next base: position 15,993 of record JBNLFT010000030.1, on the reverse strand, counting down.
ATCAGGATCCGAGAAGGATGTTGATGAAATAGCTTCAATGTTGGGAACAAAACTACGCCCAACTAAGCTGTTGCTGAACGCATGCGTTGCTTTGGGTTTATTGCAAATAAACGGACAGCGATACAAAAACAGTCGGATGGCGGAAGCATTTTTGGTACCCGGAATGCCGAGTTATATGGGAAACGCATTCAGTTATAGCGACGACCTCTATGAAACGTGGGGTAGGTTGGAACAGTCGTTGCGAGAAGATAGACCCATGCTGGCGCCGGAGAATTATTTGGGGGCCGATCCGGATAAGACCCGACACTTTGTCTACGGCATGCATAACAGGGCTCTAGGAACTGCAAGTGCGTTGGTCGATTTGGTCGACCTGGCGGGACGCAATCAGTTGTTGGATGTTGGCGGAGGGCCGGGCACCTATTCCTGTCTGTTGGTGAGTAAGTATTCACAGTTAAAGAGCAAGGTATTGGATTTGCCGGGAATAACTGTCCATGCCGACGAAATCATCAAGTCCATGGGTAAGTCCGTGCAGGTTGAAACCTATCCCGGTGATTACCATACGGTTGAATTCCCTAAAAACAACGATGTTGTGTTGATTTCCGGAGTTTTTCACCGAGAGAGTGAAGACGATTGCAGAAAACTGATCCGCAAGGCGGCCGAAAGTCTCAATCAAAACGGCATGTTGATCATTAGTGATGTGTTTACCGACGAAGGGGGACATAGTCCCGCCTTTGCAACGCTATTTGCCCTCAACATGTTGTTAACGGCGAAAAACGGCGGCATTCACAGCGATCAACAGGTGATGGAATGGATGAATGAAGCCGAATTCCACGGCGTGGAGAGTCGCGCCTTTCCTCCGCCAATGCCGCATAGAGTCGTTGTGGGATATCGCTAACTCTTATTATGATGAAACCAGGCAAACCGCTTTTAGTCTGTCTGTTACTGTCGGTTCTAAACGCTCACGCCGAAGGCCCTTTATCGGAAACCAAGCAAGCTGGGCTCCAACCGGAGACCGCCATCGCAATTGAACGCGTAGGAAAAAATCGCTTGAAAATTGGCAATATTGTTGTCGATAAAGAAACCAGGAGTTTTGAGGTAAACGGTAGATTTCTCCGTGATGAACCGCCATTCGAATTCATAGCTGTTGCAAAAGGGGGAGATAGAGGCTACGAGAGCCTGTTGGAGCTGGAAGCAGACGTATATCAATTCAATTTGGCTTGTATCCTAATAGGACTCGATAACAACAGAGGGATAGCGCCTAAGTTTCACTTCGATCCAACTCCGGTCGATGGCGATTCCGTTGAAATATGGTTATATTGGAATCTCGATGGGAAGGGCTATCAAGTCGAGGCCGCTAATCTTGTCCAATATCAAAACCGATCGCTTAATCAAGGTGAGTGGGTTTATACTGGATCGTCCTTTGCGCCAAAAGAGTATGGCGGTGGATATTTGCCCGCTGAGAATGGAGGAACGTTAATAGGTTTCGTGCATGATCCCGCCAGTATCATCGAGCACCGAACAGGTTTTGGCGCTGGCAGTTTTTCTGAAATCGTTGTTTCCAATAACCACCCTTTTACCGTGGATACTCCGGTCGTACTCCGGGTTAAGTATCTGGGCAATAAATCAGAATAAACGATCATGACCTTCCAAATTTAGAGGGTCAAATGATCCATCAAAGAAGTGGCGATTGCGTATTCTTTAACTTAATTTTCCACACTAGCCAACCGACAACAGGCAACAGCGTAGGTAACAGTAATCCGATACCGAAAGGATTTTCCGTAACCAACGCGGAGCCATTCGCAGTAAGGGCTGCGGCAAAAACAGCGTTGGCGAAGCTGGAGATAAACATGAAGTCATACAGTCTAATTTGTCCCGCGCCGGCGGTAAATGTGACCGCTTCGGCGAGGATGGGAATGGGGCGGCTGATCGCTAAAAAAAGCAGAGTTGGTGATTCTGCGATTGTCTTGGAGGACTTCTTCAAGAACAGTCGCCCCATATAAAAGCCGCCCAAGTTTCCGATAATCAAGCCGCACCAGCACCAGAAAAACCCAACGACGAAATCCAATCGAGCGCCCAACATGGTGCCAACGATGGTGGAGGGAATCGGTAGTAGCACATCGATTGCCAGCAAAGCTGCGCCCGTCAATCCAAATAAAAAAGCATTTTCATCCGTGTTTGACAACCATTTTTCACCGGGCAGTTCGCCAATCAAAATAAACGGAATGATTGGGATGAGCAGACAGACGCCAATGGTCCAGAATAAAGGTAATGAGTTCTTTTCTGAGGTCATGATTGATTCGCTTGTTAACGTTACGGTTAAAGCGGTTAAACTTTAACACCGGTAAACTTAGCCATAGTTGTGGCGAGGAAGTATCATCCCGGTCCTAGTCGATAAGGTTGAGGCGATGTCGAAAAACTAACGGCTGGTAAATGCACATTAGAATCGAATGCCGACGCCAACAACAAAATTACGGCCGGCTTCATTCAAACCCGAACCGTGTATCCGATAGTCCTTATCGGTAATATTATCCAGTGCCAACGTAATTTCGGTATTTTTGTTGATTGCCCAGCCGCCCCGCAGATTGTATACGGTATAACCCGGAGTGCCCCCGGGAGGGATACGTTGGTTGTCGGCCTTGTCGCGGGTCGACAGTCGGTTCTGCCTGTCGGCGAAGGTAACAATTCCCTCCAGCCATAAATTCCGACTCGGGGAATCCCATCTTAGCCCGAAATTTGCAGTCAACGGCATCATACGGTCAATCGGCTCGTCGACGGAGAGCGGAGCGGAAGTCGGAAACGTGCTTACTCTGCCTTCCATCCAAGTAACGGAGGTGAAGGTTTGCCACTGCGGATGGAACCGGTAAAAGCCTTCAAACTCGATGCCGTGAACGAAACCATTTCCGGCATTTTTCTTGGTAACCTCGTTGTTGCCGTCAATCACGTTACCGGTTGGAGTCCGGATAATCATATCCTCTATATCGGTGTAAAAATAGGCGAGTTGAGCGGACCAGACGTTGTAATCGGTCTTGATGCCAATTTCGTAGGAGATAAATTGTTCTGGCTTCAGGTTCAATGCGGCCGTTTCGATTTCATTGGAACGCGCTGTGTCTAGCCGGGTCAAGTCGGAAAGGTTGGGAGCACGGAACCCTTGCGAGATTCCACCGAATAAATTCCAGCGGTCATCTTCGTCAAGGTGATAAAGCAAGCGGATGCTACCCGCCAGGTTATCCCAATCGTTGGCGAATGAAATCGGATTGCCGGTCACAGGATCCTTTATTCGGCCCGCTTCAACGGCTGCGTGAGTATATCTGCCGCCTACAATTACGTCCATTGAGTCCAGCAATACATACTCATTTTGAATATAAAGATCAAATAGATCGTAGTTGGCATTGTCGGCGACCGGACCTTGAATCTCTAGTGATTTTAGAGTGCCATCGGCGTTGTATTTAGTGGTAAAAGAATCGACTTCGTCATGATAGTATTCGATGCCGTAGGTCCAGGTACCGGCTATCGTCCTGCTGTCCAGTTGTATGGAAAAACCTACCGTATCGACATCGAAGCCGGTTTTTTCCCGCTGGTTGTCTTTTTTGATTCGGAACCGCTCTTCGTCCTGTTGTTGAAAAGAAAAGGTGACTTTAAGATCGTCGAAGAAGGTGGAGAAGTTTTTTCCCTGGTACGCGACATAGGACAATTCCCTATTCTGGTCCAGTATACGCTTTTTTTCATCGCCGACGGAGGTTCCGTTCCACGGAATTCCGAAAATCGTTTTGTGGGTTCGCCAAGCATCGTCGATATCGACATGCTGATGGGCAATGGTTACGCGCGAATCGCGGGTGAAAGAGTAATCGGCTTTAAAGTTGACGCCGGTATCGGTATAGCCGGTCATGGGTTGTCGTCCGACGCTTTTACCTCCTTCCAGATCGCCAAAGTCCCTATAAGAGACACCAACCAAAAAGCCGAGTCGATCATCGTAATTGCCGGAGGTTTCGAAATGGCCGGAGTGCGAATTTTCAGCATCGGCATATCGATAATAAAACCGCGGATGGAGGTTGAAACCGGTTTCTGTGCTCTCGTTACCGCGTGTAAGTAGGTTGACCGTACCCCCGATGGCGTCGCTGCCATAAAGTACCGAACTGGGGCCTTTGATGATTTCCATTCGGCTGATGCTATAGAGATCGACGGTGTTCGAATATTGATTTGGACCGTCTCTGAAAACGGAATTGTTGAGGCGGATGCCGTCGATTAAAAACAAGGTGCGAAAACCGGTAAAACCGCGGATGATAGGGGAGCCTTGGCCGTGACCGGTTTTTTGAACCATTATGCCGGGCGTGTACTTCAGTGCTTCGGGTATGGTTCGGTTCAGCGTTTGACCGGCGTTGTGATCAAGCGTGACGACATCGGCCGAAAAGGGTAATTCAATGAGCGGTCTTTCGGTTCGAGTCGCCGTTATGACGATCGGGTCGAACATCACCCTTTCTGATCCGTAATTGATGTCGGCGTAAACAGCGCCATTTAGGGTAACAAGGACAACGAGGGCGGTAAGTCGTTTACTTATTGTTGGCTTTGTCATGGGCGATTAAATGCAGATAGGTTTCATTTTTACGGCTAACCGTGGTTGTGACATCGGGAGTTATCTCTACACAACAGTTCAAATATCAAAGACGTGGAATTCTCACCGAAGACAACGCTAACGCTTAAGCGCGATTCATGTTGACCAGGATTTGAGGCAATCTAACGACGATTTCAAACGAAAATCAGGTTCGACGTTATTAATTTACTTTCCGGGTACGAGAATCTTATCGAAAGTCATTAAGCCGCTCTATATTAAATCGTAAGCTGAAAACGAGGTTTTTTTCAATTATTATAAGTATTAAATAAAATATTAATGACAATATAATAAGCATTTCGCGTACGCTCTTATTATTGGCGGTTTCAATCTGATTTAAACTACTAAGTAATGTCGATTCCCCTACCGGTTTTATCCAACTATCGATAGCCGTGTTACCGTTGTTTACGCCGGAGATATTAAAATTTTCCTGGGATTCGTTATAAAAGCCAAACCAACGTTCCTGCGAATTCAACCTAAGCCGAAGGCGATGGGGGCCTTCCGTACTCATGGGTAATTTCGTGAAATAATGTCCCGGTGCCGTGGCGAGCAAAGTAAAAGAAGTCAACCTATCATGCGGATCGGCGATGGTTAGCGTGGCGGTTAACGAGTCTTCCCAGGTGCGGTCTGGCTTAATCGCGTTGACTTCAAGCCATCGGTCGCCGCGTTGCATGTCGATTTTGACTGAAAGTTCGGAATCGGCAACGGTAGACCAACTAATCAGACCCTCCACCAAGGAATTCCAGTGTTCCCAACTAATCCAAGGCGCAGCCCAATGGCCCAGACCGGCTGGTAAGACGATTACGTCGCCAGTGCCGGCAAAGCCCCGGATCAGCAGCGGGTCTCCTTTATCGGAGTGGAGAAAGACGGTGCTGTCTTGTTTCGCCTTGGTGACCGTGTAGCCCAACAAACGCGGCCAACGCACTTTGTCGTTTAGAAATGGCAGCGGCCTGGCCGAATGTACCTTTATTTCACCCGACTCGTTGGACGTACGCGTTTGTTCCAGCTCCCGGCGCATTAATAATGGCAGTTCCGCACTATTATCGACCTGCAATAGTTTTCCGCGACCGATTTCCGTTAAACGCCGCAACCCGCTTAATTGAATGTCTCGACCGATGGCCAATGCGATCAGGGTGATGTTTTCCGCAGCGATTTTGTGTTCGGCTTGTCGCAGATCGTGTTGGTCCAGGAAGCCGTCGGTTATCAAAACCAGGATTCGGTTGTCGGAAGGCGTTTTGCCGAGTTCGTCCATGGCCAGGCTCAGTGCCGGAGCGATCCGTGTGCCGCCTTGGGCGTGCGCGACAAAAGCGTCATTAATCACGGTGCCGGGATCCGGATAAACCTGGACTGGGAGTATTAGATGCGGTTCGATATCGAAACTAATCAATCCTATCTTATCTTGGCCGGTTTGAGCGCGAACAGTTTCCAATATCGCCTGTTTCGCCATCTTGATAGGACTGGTGCCATGATCGTCATGGTCCATGCTGCCGGACTTATCGATAGCGAAAACGATAGATGCGCTTTGAGTGGGGCGGTTCGCTTCCGCGGTTACCGGCAACAGCGATTCCAGTAACGAATGCCGATAAAGCCCCGCGCTGAAACTATGATTGCCGCCTAATACGATTAGGCCAGTGGCGTTGTTACGTACCGCGTCGGCAATCGCCGACCAACAGCCTCCCGGCATTTCGTTGATTGCGATATCGTCCAGAATAATGCTTCGAAAACGTCCCAATTGGTTCGGAGATGGCGAGCATAGAGCGGGGGCGATTACAATTATTTCGTGGCCAAGGTTGCGCAGCGTTTCGGCGAGCGCCGAGTGCTCCTCGGTGTGACGGATATACAGTAGCGGCTTTATCGTGCTGACGGAGCTAATAGTGTGGCGTACATTGTTGCGAGGAACGGCGTCGTGTTCCGTTTCCAATACCGCCCTGATCTGGCAGAAATCGGTACCGCAATTATCGACCAGAAATTGCAGGCTGGTGTCACTATTGGCCAATAATGACACCGGTCGTCTCATCACTGTTTGGTCATTGACATACAAGCTGAGCCGGGTCTCCGTATTCCGGTTACTGCCCAAAGATACGGAAACCGGAATTTTCTCGTGAGCGGACAGAAGCAAAGGCGAATCCATATGGGCGATCCAAGAGTCCGCATCATCAACTGCGGATAGCCGCAAATTGTAGATATGCGGGGTTTGAATATTCAAGGTTGGGAGAATTTCAGCGGCATAGCCCGACGTTTGCCGCCCGTCGTTGACCAATAATATAACGGACTGGCGTTCGGCGTCGACCAGCCGGGCAGCCAGCCTTAAGGCTTCCTCAGGGTTCGATGCCGTTCGGTCCAGTGGTTTTTCGTGCGGAGGTTCGGAAGCTTTAATAATCGAATGAACGGTCTCGCTTTCGATGTCGGAAGGCGGTAATTCGAGCACGGCATCGTTTGCGTAACGGATCACGGCCAGACGGCTTCCGTTAGCCTGCCGTCCAACGAATTGTCCGACTTGCTCCCACATCGGTTTTTTGATTTTACGTTCCATACTGATGGAGTCGTCAAGAATAACAATAAAATCGATCGCCGCTTTGCCTACTGGCAACAGCGGATCCCACCAAGCGATGAGGAGCAGCAGGATAACGACGAAGCGCAAAAGACGATGCATTAACGCTTGAATCCTACCCGACGGCGTTTCCCAGTCAGGAATAGGTCTAGAAGCAGCAAAAATATAACTGAAGCCAAGAAGATAGGCGTTAAGTCGTCAGTTGCTACGAAGAGGTGGCGAGAATTTGCGCCGGCCGGTTTCGAGATGTTCAAGCTTTCGATCCGGGAATCCGTCGGTCGGCGTTGCGCGGTATAAATGTTATCGAGCACGTTATCACTAAATGCCAGATCGACCAAAACGGCGAAAAAGGCCGCATATTCAGCTTGGCGGACAAAGTCGGCGTGATCCATATCGATATAGCAATCTACCTTGCGGGGTTCCGATGCGGTGACGCTAACGAGTGTGTTTGTGTTTTCGGCAAGAACCGCTTGAACGTGTTTATTTTTTGGTTTCGCCACTGAAACCGAGCGGATCCAGTTTCGTTGTAATTGAGGTTTGGCGGAATCGAGCGAAGACGTTATCCAGACAGGATTGCCGGTAACGGCGGTCGTCGACGGAGAGCGGTGAAAGTATATGATAGGGGCATCGGCTTGGACCGGATCATTGCCGCACGTTATCTTTAATGTCCGGAATTTGGCTACCGACGATAGGGTTAACGCCGGATGCGATTGGATCGCCGCCAACAGCGCCCGTGGGCAGGCGCCATAAATACGGGTCGGAATCTTGCTGAGGGGGCCAAGTTCCAGTTGGTCGTCTTGCGGCAATACATCGGGGTGAGCAAAGCGTAGCGTCAGGGTAGCATCGTCCAGGTCGTCGATGTTAAAACTCAAAGGCGTCACCTGCTCCGGGTGCATCTCCACGGTCCATGTTTGTTGCCGTTTCCGATTCACCAGCAGCTCCACGGTACGTTGACTTGTCTGGCGGCCGAAATGATGCAGATGCGCCAAGGCTTGCCAGCGGCCGGGTTTAACCAGGCTGGGCCTGACGGCGAGGCGAGTGACCGACGAATTTTCACTCGCTTCGCCAACCCGAATCAGCTCAGTAAAGGGGTGCGTCTGAGCCCATTCGTTAACGCTTAGACTGCTGCCGTCGCTAATCAGCCAGTGTTCCGCGTTTTTCGAAAACCGAACAAGCAGCGGCAGACGAAGAGAGCGTGCTGTGGGTTTAAGCCACGCATCCAACTGGGATTGCGACAGCGCTGCCAGGGAAGGGTCCAGTTGCAAAACCGGCTGGGTCGCCCTATGCAGAGAATGGAAGCGTACGGATTCTGTGCGGGTGGCGTTAAGTCTTCTTAGCACCTCGTGTATTGCCAGCGATCTGCGTTCGCCTGCATCTTCCCGGGTTTGCAGGCTAAACGAATCGTCCACCCAGATTTCAACGAAGTGCTTTTGATGGGACCGATAAGGTCCCGTCAGTGCGATAATTAACAAGGTCGCAACAATGGCGCGCAGTGTCCACAGCGGATCGGTTTTCCCGCGGTGCGAAAATGCGGTTGTGCGATTGATGGGGTTTTTCCAAAGCGACAAACTGGACACGGTCACCGATGAGTCCATTGGCTTGCAGTGGTGTAGCCACCAGATTAGCGGGATGGTGATTAACGCCGTCAACCAAATAGGTGAAGTCATGCCGAACATCGGTTTTCAAAGCGTGCTTAAATGACTGACCAAAATTGTTTTCCAGCGTTGATCGCTGTGCGCCGATGTATAGCGGATTCGTTGTTCGTGGCAAAAATTTCTTAAGGCATGGCAATGCTCTTGCAATGCGTGTTCGGCACGAGACGCGTTAGTTTCGCTTGCATCGATCGTCATGAACTCGCCGGTTTCGCTGTCGGTCAACGTTACATAATCCCCGTTAGGCAATGCTGCCTCGTTATCGGCAAGGACTTGTAATGCGTGTATCTGATGGCCGGCACGAATAAATTGTTCCATCGCGCTTTGCATAAAATCCGCTTGCAGGAAATCGCTGAGTACGATTACCTCCGACTCTTGCCGGAGATAGGGGAAGCAGGCGTGCAACAAGGAATTGCAGCCTTTCGATGAAGAGGACTGTAAGGCTCGGTAGATAGTCGCATATTGTTTGCGCCCGTGGCCCAAGGGGTAAAAATGATCGACCTTTTCGTTGAATGTCATCAGGCCGACTTGGTTCCCGGCGGATATCAGCAGGTAGGCAAAAGCGGCGCCCAGTTGCCGGCACAAGTATAATTTTTGCTGGCTGGGAAAGTACATTGAATTGCTGGTGTCGAGGCAAATAAACCAGCGAGAACCCCTTTCCTGTTGCTGTTGATGAACCTGAAATTGTCGGCTGCGGGCGCTGGCCCGCCAATTGACGCGACGAACTTCATCGCCCGGCGCGTAATCCCGCACACCGGCAAAGTCGTGGCCGCCTGCGATCAGCGTACGTGCACGGTAAAATCCCGCTATATTTGCCGTGTGTTTATGCAGTCGGGGTTTGGCAATGCGGGCAACCGCGTCGAGTTCGGATTCCCCTAAGTGTAGAGGTTGTTCGGTTTGTTTCGCCATGATTGTATGATTTGTTGCAAAACGTCATCGGCGGCAATATTGTCGAGCTCGCTCTCCATGTTCAACATGATGCGGTGACGCAGTACCGGCAGCGCGACCGCTTCAAGGTCGTCGATGGCGACATGCGCCCGGCCGTCGCTGAGGGCTTTGATGCGGGCGGTTTTGAGCAGTGCTTGAAGCCCGCGCGGACTGGCGCCGTAGCGGATATGGTGTTGCGCAGTCTTGTCGGCGTTCGCGCGCTCGCTATGGGTAGCTAGAATCAAGGAGATGGCGGCGTTCTTGATGAAATCGGTCAGAACAACGTTTTTGGCTTCTTGTATCATTTCCATGACCCGTCCACCGGATAAAATTGCCACAGCGTGATTGGCCGGTTCATCGTCCAGCGAACAATCGATCATGTCCAACAGCGCATCTGCCGAAGGGTAGTTGATTTGCAGTTTAATCAAGAAACGATCCAATTGAGCCTCGGGCAACGGAAATGTCCCTTCCAGTTCAATCGGATTTTGCGTCGCGATGACCCAGAATGGTTGAGGCAATGGGTGGGAGGTTCCGGCGCAGGTCACTTGCTTTTCCTGCATCGCTTCGAGCAAGGCCGACTGGGTTTTCGGCGTGGTACGGTTGATTTCATCCACCAGTAGCATCGACGCGAAAATCGGACCGCGGCGAAAATCGATCCGCACGTGTTCGTCATCGACGCTTTTCAGCAAGATTTCGCTGCCGGTAATATCGCCCGGCATCAAGTCGGGCGTGCACTGAATGCGTGACAGGGAGACGCCGATATTGCCAGCCAGGGCCTTGACCAGGTGTGTCTTGCCGAGACCGGGCAATCCCTCCAACAGGGTATGTCCTTCCGCCAACAAAGCGATGATGAGTTTCTCGATTATTTCATCCTGCCCGATCAACACCCGTGCCAGATTGTTATGCAATCTGACAAAGTCTTTCTGAAAGGAGACGATGCGATCGTGAATATCGGTTAGAGTTTCCGGGCTGTTCATTTGCGTGCCTGGAGTTTGTTCATATAGTCCTTTATATACTGTTGTTGGGCAGGAGAAAAGCGGTTTGCGTAGCCGCTCCCGGAACCGGATGAAAAAGTGGATATGTCAACGTCGACCGGCGACTTGGGTAGAGTCATCAGCGACGCTGCGAACGCGTCCACGGCGGAATCGCCGTAAGTCGTCTTGCCGGGTGTTAATGGGATTTCGGTCAAATTTATAGGAGCAGTCATTTCTTTATCGTCGCCTGGATATGAGGGGTTGTTATCAGGTTCCCGGCCAATGCCATTGTCGCCCTGGCGCCTGCGAGCGGTTGCTTCGAGCCTGCGGCCGTTCGGTTGTCCGCCGATGTTCTGCCCCGTCAGCTGGGTCAAGTTCTTGGTTTCCGCCATTAACATGACATTTGCTTTCTCCTCGATTTCACCGGCGGCCTTTTGGGTATTCCCCGCTTTATTCGAAAAATCAGCTTCGTTGGATGAAAACGGATTTTCGGATTGTCTGCCAACTCGCCTTTTTTCGATCTCATCGAATAAGGACGCTTGATGCCGAGATGGCGTTATTTCTGTGACCGGTTCCCAATCCAGCTCTGCGGCCGAGTCGGCAGGACCTTTCACGGCGCCGGGTTGTAGAAGGAAGAAAAACCCCAACGAGGCAATGAGCATATGGCTCCAAAAATAAGGCGTCGTGGGGCGGCGAGTATCGCGCCTAATTCGTCGTTGCCAATAGGGAATCGAGTCTGCCGTTTGCCGCAGGACATAGATCGCAAAGGGGGAGTCGGCGGATCTTCTGCCGTGAATCAATTCAACGCCGGTACTCAATAAGGAATTATTATCGATTCGAGCGTCGACGCAGCGCGCAGCCTCAAGCATAGTCGGTCTGTCGCGGGCCGCCTGGATGATTGCCAACAGCACAGGCGAACAGGCCAATATCGCGGCCGGTAATGGTAACAGGCTCTGCAGAAAAAGGTGAACCAGTCCTATCAGAATCGTAATAACAGCGAAAAACGGAAGGCAGGAGGCAAGGCGCTGCCGGAATCGTTCCAGCCAGAGAGCGGTTCGCAGCGGCCGAATGAAGTCGTCGATAGTTTTGACGATTTCCGGGGCTATTGGTTTAGCCATGTTTGCCAGACTGAGTGGGTGGACCAAACAAGAAGCGTTGCGATCAGGCAAAACACCTTGAATGAAAATGAGGCCCAGTGGGGTCCGAATTTCGATCGGTATAACCCTTGCCCGACAGTGATCGTCAGAGTCGAAACCAGGGAAAGCAGTAGCAACATTTTAGCGACGAACAACCAAGAGACGATAGAGATATGCCACGCCAAGGCGTAAAACGGCAAGGGCAATACAATGTGCAGTGAGCTCGCCAAATGACATTCTATGACCGTATGCTCCGCTATTAGGAAAGGTATGGACAAAACGACGGCGGTCATTTGTAACGCACAAAAAACAACGAGGCCTTGGTTTAGTTTTTGCAATATGTGGGCTGGTAGCTCTGAGTCGGCGATAATCCCCACATTCCAAATTAGCAGCGGAAAACAAATCAGCAAACTGCCAAAATAACTGGTGCGCAACGACTTCATGTAGGACCGCCCGAATCGTTGGTATGAAGTAACAGCCAGCCTTGATGATCGACCTCGAAAGGCATCAACTTTATTGAAAACGGAACGACAACAGAGGCTTTATACGGTGTGCCATACTCCTTAAGCATAGCGGCCAATTTGTCTTTAATCGGTTGGGCGGGGGATGATTGCGGGCGCCAGGTTTGTCCGCCGGTTAGAGCGGGAAGGCGATATAGTTGGCTCCGCCAAAGCAAGAAACCGGCTGGGGTAGCAGAGCCACCGACGTTGGTGACCAACGGTGTTTGCGGTTCCATTTCAATGCTGAGCGGAGGCGTAAGTCGCGTGGCGCCGCGCCAGGACCATTCGTGACGGGACAGTAACGACAGCCGCAGTTTGGTGTCGACGTGGCGATAAGCGCCGTCCGACAGATGATAAGTCAATCGTCCATTGTCGGCGGACAAAGCGGCGACAAGCGGCAACGAAAGACTTTTCCAGTCTTTACCCGCCCCGTGGATTGCAAAAACGGCTTGGTATCGCGCGACATTATGGCCGTTATCCATATCGATCCAACTGACCAAACTGGTAGATGCTTGCTGTTTAAACCATAGCAGAATGGCGCCGAACGTCATAATGAGTGGCACCGCAAAAAATATCAACGTGCTTTTGTTAACTAGCGCCACGATACCTAGAATCAACAAATAGGTCGCGCAGAAGGCGAACGCCGTTAGCGCGGGCCGAGCGGGTGCAATCGGCTGCTTCAGCATGGCGAGTTTACGCGGGAGCGGTAATGGATGAGGAGTTTGCTTTACCAAATCCCTTAAATGATTGCCAGCTTCCTCTATCGAGGAGGCAGGGTGGATGAATTGGCCGGCGCAGCCGGCCGAATCTTTCAGTTCGGCAAATAGTTGCGCTGGCCACTGGAGGGCGACCATTGCTCCGCATTGAGCGATGAATCCGGTGAAGGCATCGATCTGTTCACGCGATAGCGCGCGCAAACCATCATAGTGCATGACGATGACATCGATCGTTTGATAAGCAATGCCAAAACTGGGTAAAGATTGTCCATCGATAGAAATGAGTTTAACCTCGCCATTGCCAGCTACCCTGGCAAGAGTGTTTCTTTCCGCAAACGACAAACCGTTGCTAACCAATGCGATGCCGGTGAAGCTTGAAGGGAGCAAGCTGATAGTTTGTTCGTTAAGCGTTTCGTCTCGGTTCTCTGCAAACGCACGCACGGTTAACGAATCTCCAGAACCGGCCAGAATTGGCATATGGATGACTGCAGGCTCATTCGCCGTAACGGTTTGCTCGATAGAGAACCGTCCGGATTCTACGGTGATCGTTTCACTGTTTTTCGAGGATAGAAAAATCACGATCTCGCTGGCCTTTTCAGGTTTCAGATAACCATTCCAAGCGGGGACAATTTGCATCTGTCCGTCGTTGCCGGCCATCACCGTTGGCGCATGGAAAATGATAAAAACCAGTGTCCGAAGCGATAGATCACTTACCTTGAACATCTGTACGACGCTGACGCAGGATACTGGCAGCCGCTTACAAAATATTAGCGGACGGCGTAGTTCAGGGCGACGACACTCCAGCCAGTCACCAGATTTTTGTCGTTTTCCCACCATCTTGCATTGCTATTAACCCAGTATCCCTCGGCGTCTTGCAGACTGAGAAGCTTATTCACCAAATCGTCGCGCCAATTGTGCACGACTCCGTTGCCGTCGGTAATTTCGGCTTCGCCGTAAGCAAACATGCTTTTGGCGAAGGCGTTGTAATAATAGAAAAGTCCTTGGTTCTTCAATGCGCCGGGATTCGTGTCTAACGTGTAATTGTTTCTAATCCAGTTATAGGCGGCCACAACTCTGGGGTCGGCTTTATCCACTCCGGCGAACAACAAACTGATCAGACCGGCGTGAGTCATGCCGCCGTAGGAATTGGTTTCTCCGTTCGGGCTGTAGCCCGGCATATATGTAAACCCGCCGTCATTTTTCGCCCAACTTTGATCATTGCTCTCGCTGTTATTTTGAGTGCGGTTGATAAACGCCAGCGCTCTCTGCCAGACGGGGTCTTTCGGGTCCAGTTGGGTCGCTTTCAAAGCTTCCAGAGCGATATATTGATTGGAAAGATCGGGGCGTTCGTCGCCGCCATAACCGATTCCGCCGTAATACTTATGTTTCGGATCATATTCCTTCTGTTCATCCAGTTGCAGTCCGGTAATGAATTTTTGCCCGTTTCTGATTACTTCATCGTATGCAGGGTTGTTGGTAGCCTTAAGCGCGGTGATCGCTACCGCCGTGTTGTAATTGAGATTTTGAATGGATTCGCTGATGGCGCCGTTTGACTTTACATGGCTCAAGATGAATTTGATGGGCTTGGTGATGAACGGACCGTCATCCTCGTTATATTTTCTGGGACTTTCCAGAAAGGCGCGCACTGCGATCGCGGTGATTCCCACCGAATTCGACCAGGAGCCGTTGACTTCCTGACTACCTCTCAAATAATGCAGACCCGCATCGATGGCTCGTTTGCCTCTGCCTTGCAGCTCCGGATTCATTGAGGGTTCTGCGTTGCCGACAACGGGGAACAGGAGGCTGGCAAATAACGCAACTGGCAAGATTTTGTTGAATAACATAAGCATTACCTCTTGGTGTTTGTATGAACCGACCGCTTGTAATCGGTTTTTGAGAGCAATTCGGTAGATCGGGAAAAGTGCGAACATTATGCCAGTCCATATTGGGTTCGGATAGGCGTATCTGAGCATGCCATAGGGTGTGTTCCGGTAAAACCATTCGCTACGCAAATAATCATAGTCCAGAACGGTGGCGAAAAATGTCAGTGGGCTGCAGGCCAAAATGGTTGTCAAGGCTGGCGGATTTAAGGCGATCGCTTCCACCCAAGGAGCAATCCAAACCGGCAAGGCGGTAATACTTATAACGCCGATCAATACGGTTAACGGTACATGCAGATAGTCGGAGAAACGCCTTGACAACGTTTCGTCGACTTGAAATATAAAAAAGGCAAATAAGAACAACGCGGTGGCGGCTCTGCCGGCCAATTTAAGCGTATCGCTATGCGGATAATAGACGGCAACCGACAGCAGCAGTGCCAGCGACAGCGAAAGGGTCCATTTGGCGAGCGTAGCCGGTTTTTCGTTATGCGCCAAGGTGGGTTTCAGCATTAAGCCGGAAAACAGCGTGGATCCAATCATAACCAGTAAACCAGGCTTGGGAGCCGGCTCTCCGAATTCAGCCCGGAATAATGAAAAGGCCGCCAGATTTAGGGCGATAACCGCTAACCAGGCCACTACGTGGCAGATAAAACCTTCGGCGGATCTTCCTTCGTCAAATGCGGATACTGCTGACGGGTGCATGATCGGCAACGGTATTGTCAGTGTTCGGTGGCTGCGGTCAAATGCCGTTCGGTGTATTCCAACAACCGCTCGAACTGCTTGAAAAAGTGATGTTCGTCGGTGCCCAATGGCTTCTTGAAAAAACAGGCCAGGTGAGTCAAGGCTCCGGACTCTCCTTTTCGATGCGCATATTCGGTGAAGCGGACCAGGTCAAGAACCAACGGTGCGGCCAGAATGGAATCGCAACCCTGCCAGGTAAATTGCATCGTCATGGGGACATCGAGAAAACCTCGGAAATGGATCAGGTCCCACGCTGTTTTCCAATCGCCCAAGGATGGCACGTAATTGATGGTTACCCCGGAGTGCACCG